>JAGWOX010000001.1 GCA_028877145.1 Acidobacteriota bacterium
CGCTCTGCTCGCCGCCGGTGAAGAACCGGTTGTAGGGAGGCAGCACCTGGCCGGCGTAACCCGTGCCGAACGACGCCTGCATGTGGAACGCCAGCACGTTCCGGTGATGGTTGATCGGATGGAAATACTTCATCTCGAACGAGGGCAGAATCGCGTTCACATTTCCGCCCAGACCCTCGTAGCCCAAACCGCCGAAGAAATACTTGCCGGCGGTCGGGTTGAGCGTGTCGTTCACCGTGCTGTAGGTGATCGTCGGCATGAACTGGCTGGCGACGATGCCCTGCAGTTGCGACGGTCCGGCGAAACTGCGGAACTGCACCGCCTGAAAGAGCGCGGTCGACGCGCTGCTGAAGGCGGTGATGTTGCTGCGCGTATAGGAATAGTTCATCCCCAGCCGGGCGAAGCTGAAGCGCCGGATCGGCGAACTGGCGAAGAGCGTGAAGCCGCTGCTGCTGATATTGTAGTTCTGCGCGATGTTGCCGGGAATATTCACCTGCTGGCCCAGCAAGAGCGACGTCTCGCGCGCCTGGTCGTAGGCGTAGTAGGTCGAGAACACCGTGAACCCGGTGGAGATCGGCCGGTCCAGCAGATACGGTTCGGTGAACCCGAAAACGATGTTGCGCTGCACGCTGCCGACGTCGGCCTCGAACGTGAGCGTCTCGCCAAGACCGAGGAAATTGTTGGTCTGGTAATTCAGTCCGATGAACGTGCCGGCCAGGCCGCTCACTCCGCCGGTCAGGCCGATCGACTGCTTGCCCTTTTCCTTCACCTTCAGAAGGATGTCGACGGTGCCCTGCTGGCTGTTGCGCTTGACGTCCGCGTTCTCCGGCTTGATCGGGTCGAAGTAGTCGAGCTGGTTGAGGCGCAGCAGGCTGAGTTCCCACAAATGGCTGTTGAACAGGTCGCCTTCGTTGAGCAGCAGCTCCCGGCGGATCACCTTGTCGCGCGTCGTCGTGTTACCGCTGAAATCGATGCGGCGCACGTAATACTGCTTTTCCTCGTCGAACACCAGGGTCAGGTTGATGACTTTGTTCTTTTCGTCGATGTCGAATTGCGGCGTGGCCGTGAAATCGACGAAACCCCACGCGCCATACAGTTTGGTGTAGTTCTTGAACGAATCGCGCACCTTGCCCGCGTCGAAGATATCGCCCTGCTTCAGCGGAAAGACTTCCTTCAGGTACGCCTGCCTGAAGAACAACTTGCTCTCCGGGTCCGAGCTGCGGATGAAAAGCTTGCCGAGCTTGTACTGGGAGCCTTCCTCGATCGGAATCGTGATGTTGGTGGCTTTGCCGTGCACCGCGCCGATCCACGGAATCGGAATCCACGGTATCCCCGCCCGGTGCACGTCCACCGTCTTCATCATCGGGTCTTTCACCAGGACGCGGAAGTAGCCGTCGTTCTGATACAACGCCTGCACGCCCGTTGCAAGGTCGTCGTCCAGCTTGCCCTCATCGTACGTCTTGCTCATCACGGGAATATCGAACAGATACAGCGGAATCGCGTAGGGCCGCGTGTTCTTCATCGAGCGAACGATCTTCTCGCTGGTGAACGCCTTATTCCCCTGGATCGTGATCTTGCCCACCTTCACCTTGGGCCCTTCGTCGATGTTGAAGGTGAGGACCACCGCGTTGGCGGCGGGAATCTTCGTGTAGGTGGGCTTGACGGTGGCGAACTGGCGGCCGTGCGCGGCGAGCAAGGCCTTGATCACCACCACCGCGCGCTTCACCTTGGTGGGATCGAAGCGGTCCTCCACCGAGAGATGAACCTTGGCGTGCTTGTACGCGTCGAGAATGTCGGATTCCTGCACCGAATGATTTCCCACGTATTTGATCAGCCGGATCACCGGGCTCTCGGTGACGTAAAAGATGACGATTTTGCCGTTCTTTACGCGGGGATCGTCCTGGACGATCAGTTGAATATCGGAGAAATAGCCCGTATTCCAGAGCGCGTGGAAATCCCGGCGCAAAGCCTCGGGATCGTAAGGATCGCCGACGCGCGTGAAAATCCGCGCCAGCAGCATGTCGCGCGGATAGGTCTGGTTGCCGTAGAACTCGATGTGCTCGACGAAGGGCTTTTGGGCCTGGGCCGTCGTCGACGGCGTCTGCACCGTCTCGAGCGGCCTCTGCGCCAGCGCCGGGACAGCCGTCATCCACAGCCCCGCGCACACAACCACAGCGGGCAGCAGAATACGGACAGCAAAATTTTTGCGAGCGGCCGCCGCAGGCCTCAAGCCGCGATCCCCCTCTGTCGATTCGACGTCTTTTGCCGGACGCACCGAGACCCGGCTTGGTGCTGTAGGATTCTCAGCGAACAACCGGAGTTGCTTCCACCAGCGGCCGGAACCCGAGCTCCTCGCCAGCCACGTAGACTTCGATGGTTGCCGGCGGTTGGATGTTTCCCTGAATCAGCGTCTCTGAAAGCGGATCCTCGATATAGCGCTGCAGAGCGCGCCGCAAGGGCCGTGCACCATAGCTGCGGTCGCTACAGGTCTTTTCGAGTATCCACCGTCGCGCTTCGGGCGTGAGCGTGATCTGCACCTGGCGATGCACCAGCGTATCGTTGATCTGGCCGACCAGAAGATCGACGATCTTCAGCAGATCGTCGTCGCTGAGCGGTTCGAACAAGATGACCTCGTCGAGCCGGTTCAAAAATTCGGGATTGAAGACCCGTCGCACTTCGCCCATCACCAGGTCTTCCATGCCCCGTTGGCCCAAATCCTTTGAGGCGGACTGAAAACCCAGCGTCTGCCCCTTGTGCAGGAACCTCGCGCCGATGTTCGAGGTCATGATGATGATCGTATTCCGGAAGTCGACCGTGTTGCCCAACCCGTCGGTCAACTGCCCATCTTCGAACACCTGCAACAGAATGTTATACACGTCCGGATGCGCCTTCTCGATTTCGTCCAGCAGGACCACCGAATACGGCGCACGCCGCACCCGCTCGGTCAACTGGCCGCCCTCTTCGTAGCCCACGTAGCCCGGAGGCGCTCCGATGAGCTTCGAGACCGAGTGTTTTTCCATGTACTCCGACATGTCGAAACGGATCAGGGCACGCTCGCTCCCGAACAGAAACTCCGCCAGCCGCCGCGCCACTTCCGTCTTCCCCACGCCCGTCGGGCCGAGGAACAGGAAGCAGCCCACCGGACGAGCCGGGGATTTCAGTCCGGCGCGGCTGCGCCGGATGGCGCGGGAGAGCGCGGTGATGGCGTGGTCCTGGCTGACGATGCGCTTGTGCAGCTCCTCTTCCATGCGCAGCAGCTTCTGCTGCTCGTCTTCCTTGATGGCGGTGACGGCGATGCCGGTCCAGCGCGCGACGACTTCCTCGATGTCTTCCTTGTTCACGCGCCCGGTGGTGGAATCGTCGAGCTTGTATTTCTCGCGCAGCTGCCGCAGCCGTTCCTTTTCCTTCCGCTCTTCCTCGCTGTAATAGCGCGCCTTCTCGAACTCGTGATTGGCGATCGCCGTTTCCATGCGGTGATTGATGAACTTGATGCGGCGCTGCACCTCGGCCACATCCTCCGGGAGCATCGCCTGGCGCAGCTTCACGCGCGCGCCGGCCTCGTCGATCAGGTCGATGGCCTTGTCGGGCAGGAAGCGGTCGGGGATGTAGCGGCTCGAAAGGTAGACCGCCTGCTTCATCGCATCGTCGTCGTAGCTGACGGCGTGGAATTTCTCGTAGCGGTCGCGGACGCCCATCAGCACCTGCACCGCTTCTTCCTCGTCCGGCGGGGCCACTTTCACGGACTGGAAACGGCGCTCGAGAGAGCGGTCGCGCTCCACCGTCTTCCGGTATTCGCCCGGGGTGGTCGCGCCGATGCACTGGATTTCGCCGCGGCTCAGCGCGGGCTTCAGGATGTTCGCCGCGTCGAGCGAGCCTTCGGCCGAGCCGGCGCCGACGAGCGTGTGCAGCTCGTCGATGAAAATGATCGCCGTCTGGCTCTCCATCAGTTCCTTCATGATGGTCTTCAACCGCTCCTCGAACTGGCCGCGGTATTTCGTTCCGGCGACGATGAGCGAGAGATCGAGCGAGAGAATCCGCTTGTCGGCCAGGAAGGGCGGCACGCTGCCGTCGGCGATGCGCTGGGCCAGACCTTCGACGATGGCGGTCTTGCCCACGCCCGGCTCGCCGATCAGGACGGGGTTGTTCTTCGTCCTGCGGCACAGGATCTGGATGACGCGCTCGAGCTCACGCTCGCGCCCAATCAACGGATCGAGCTGGCCTTCCATCGCCGCCTGGGTAAGATCGCGGCTGAATTCGGCCAGCAGGCTGGTTTCTTTGGCTCGGCTCACGGGCACCTTCTCTGTCGTGCTGCGCGCCACTTCCTCGCGTAGCGTCGACAAACGCAGGCCTCGCTCCTGGAGCAGCTCGGCCCCGAACGACTTCTCTTCCCGCAAAATCCCCAGCAGCAGGTGTTCGGTCCCGATATGTTTGTGGTTCAGCCGTTCGGCCTCTTCGGCCGCGTAGTTCAGCACTCGTTTGCATTCCGCGCTCAGCGGCACTTCCACCGAAGTCGAAATGCGCTCGCGGATCGTGATGCGGGATTCGATTTCCTTGCGGATGGACTCGACAACCCCGTGCGTGCGGAGGAACCGGTTAGCGAGGGCCTTGTCCTCGCGCAACAGCCCGAGCAGAAGATGCTCGGTCTCGATATAAGGACTGCCGTATTGCGTCGCCTCGTAGCGGGCGAAGAAGATGACGCGGCGTGCCTTCTCGGTGTAGCGCTCAAACACGGCTCAGCCTCGCTCCTTCCCGCCTGCCTCGACGGCGCCGGCTTGATGACCTGCTCCCCCCGCCCCCGCAACGGGCGTCAGGGAACCGCGTTCCAGGACCAGGACGCGATGAGTACGTTGCGCCAAGGCCGCGTTGTGTGTGGCCAGAATCGTGGTCAACCGACGAGATTCGTGCAGATGCCCCATTAAACGAAACACCGCTTCCGCATTCTGCTCGTCCAGCTCCCCGGTGGGTTCGTCGGCAAGCAGAAGCTCGGGGCGGTTTACCAAAGCTCGGGCGATCGCCACACGCTGCCGTTCGCCTCCGGACAACTCCGCTGCTCGCTGCCCGGCTCGCCCGCCCAGCCCCACCTGCTCCAGCAAGTCGCCCGCCTCCGCGAGTGCCTCGCGGCGGGATACTCCGTCGAGCAGTAATGGCGCTGCCACGTTCTCCGCCGCGGTGAAGTCCGCCAGCAGGTGATGCCGCTGCCAGACGAAACCAACCGACCGCCGCCGGAACTCGGCCCGTTGCTCTTCCCCGAGCGAATGGAGCGCGCGAGACGCGAAGTATACTCGACCGCTTGTTGGCGTGTCTAGCGCGGCCACCAGTTGCAAAAATGTGCTTTTCCCCGCTCCTGATGCGCCGACTATCGCTACCCACTCGCCCCGCGCCACATCGAGATTCACGCCGCCGAGAACCACTCTTTCCGACGGACCCGAGCCGAAGACCTTCCTCAATCCTTCGACCCGCACCAGCGGCTCATTCCCGCCCCGCTCTTCGCTTTGGCGGTTGGTGTCCGCGATGGCCTCGACCATGTCCGGCACTTGGCCCACCCTTCACCGCGATTTTAACACGGTGTGACGAACTCGTACCGCCGACAACGTGCTCGTTTTCTGCGGTGTTGTCCAGCACGTTCGGGACCGTAACGGCCACAATTTCGGCCTTGATTCCCGCACACTTAGCTTTTCCATACATACCTGCGCCTGCAACGGTCTATGGCCCTTCGTACATTTATTCGTAGCGCAGAATCTCGACCGGCTGCAGTCGCGCCGCTGACCATGCGGGATAAACCGTTGCGGCAACGCTCACGCCGAGCGCTAGCGCCGCGATCCAGACCGCGTCGAGCGCGCTCGTGTGAAATGGAACGTAGGAGATGGAGTAAATTTCCGGATTGAGCGGGATCAACTGCCAGGCGTTCGCGGTCCAGGCGACGGTGTAGCCCAACAGCAGCCCGATCACCGTCCCCACCGCTCCCACCGCCAGCCCCTGAAGGAGAAAAATTCTGCGCACTTGCCGCCGCCGCGCTCCCATGGCCACCAGCACGGCGATGTCGCCTGCCCTGTCCACAACCGTCAACGCCAGCGCCACCAGGATGTTCAGGCCGGCCACGAAAGTGATCAGGCCGATGAAGATGGCCGTCACCAGCTTTTCCAGGCTGAGCGCGCGGAACAGCGCCCGGTTCTGCTCCATCCACGTGGTCGTGTCGTAACCCGGCCCGGCCTCGCGCACGAGCGTCCGGGCCACCTCGGGCGCTTCGTCGGGATCGTAGAGCCGCACCTCGAGCACGCTCACCAGATCGCCGATGCCCGCCAGGTTCTGCGCCGCGCCGAGCGTCACGAACGCCCAATTCGCGTCGTAATCGTAAAATCCGGAATTGAAAATTCCCGCCACGCGGAAGCGCCGCGGCTGCGGCACCAGGCCGAACGGCGTCAGCGTCCCCTGCGGACTCGTCACCGTCAAATACTGGCCCACGCGCAGCCTGAGCGATTGCGCCAGGATGTGGCCGATGAGGATCGCGGGAATGCCGTCGCTGTCGGGCGCGAAATCGGCCGCGCCGCTCTCGATGCGCCGCAAGGCCTGATCGGAGGCCATCTCGAGCTGCGGATCGACGCCCTTCAATACCGCGCCCTGCGCCTGTCCGTTGGCCGAAATCAGCACGGTGTTGTAAATGGCCGGCGCGATCGATTTCACACCGGGAGTTTTCGCGAGCCGCGCGACGAGCGGGCGCCAGTCGCGGATGCCTTCCTCGCCTTTGGGTTTCAGGTTGACGTGGGCGGTAACTTCCAGGAGGCGGCTCGAAATCGCGCGCCGGAATCCGCTGTCCATCGACAGCGAGATGACCAGCGCGACCACTCCCGCCGCGACGCCGACGATCGACAGCCAGGTGACCAGCCGTAACAGGGCAGGCTTGAAGGGCGACCGCAGGTAGCGCAGCGCCACCCACCCTTCGAATTTCATGACTCTTCGCCGGCCGCTTCCGCGGATTTCTCGCCGCCTTCGGGGCGCAGCAGTGGGAAGAGAATCACTTCGCGTATCGCGTGCGAATTCGTGAGCAGCATCACCAGCCGGTCGATGCCCACCCCCTCGCCCGCCGTCGGCGGCAAACCGTGGCTGAGCGCGCGGATGTAATCCATGTCCACTTCCTTGGGCATGTCCGCGCCGCCCTTTTCGACTTGCGCGCGGAAGCGGTGCTCCTGGTCCTCGGGATCGTTCAGCTCGCTGAAGCCGTTCGCCAATTCCATCCCCGCCACGAACAGTTCGAACCGCTCGGTGAGCGACGGATCGTCCGCCCGGCATTTGGAGAGCGGCGAAATCTCTACCGGGAAGTCGTAGATAAAGGTTGGCTGGATCAGATGGGGCTCCGCAACCGTCTCGAACAGGATACCGGTCAGTTCACCGTCGGAGACGGCTCTATCCGCCGCCTCTGCAATCGGCGGCTGGCCTGCCGAGATCGCGAAGCCGTTGTAGCGCTCGGCAATCGCGCGCGGTCCACCCGGTGAAGCGAGTTCCGCGACCGCCGGCGCCGCGCCCGCCGCGGCCGGCCAGTAAGTGGCGATGGCTTCCCGCATGGTGAGCCGCTTGAAGCTGCTGTAATCGATCTCGTGCTCTCCGTACGGGACGCGCGTGGTGCCGCACGCCTCCTCTGCCAGCATCCGGAAGAACTGCTCGGTGAGGTCCATCAATTCCGCGTAATCACTATACGCCTGATAGAACTCGAGCATTGTGAATTCAGGCTGATGGATCGCATCGATTCCTTCGTTGCGGAAATTCCGGTTGATTTCATAGACGCGGTCGAGACCGCCGACGACGAGCCGCTTCAGGTACAGTTCCGGCGCGATGCGCAGGTAGAGGTCGATATCGAGCGTGTTGTGGTGCGTGACGAAGGGCCGCGCCGTCGCTCCGCCCAGTATGGAATGCATCATCGGCGTTTCGACTTCGACGTAGCCGCGCTCGTCGAAGAACCGCCGCAGAGCGGCGATGATTTTCGCCCGCTTCAGGAAAATCTCGCGCGTGCGCTCGTTGACCACCAGGTCCAGATACCGGCGGCGGTAGCGCTGGTCGACGTCGGCCAGGCCGTGCCATTTCTCCGGCAGGGGCAGCAGCGCCTTGGTGAGCACCTTCAGCCCCTCGACCCACACGGTGAGTTCGCCGGTTTTCGTGCGGAACAGGTGGCCCAGGACGCCAATGAAATCGCCAAGATCGAGCAGACGGTACAGGGCGAAGCCGCGCTCGCCCACCGCGTCCAGCTTCACGTAGATCTGCAGTCGCCGCCCGTCGCCGCCCAGATGCGCGAATCCGGCCTTGCCGTGCCCGCGCAGCGAAAGGATTCTTCCGGCCACGCGCACCGGGACGCGCTCGGCATCGAGTTCCTCCGCGGTGCGTTCGCCGTATTGGTCCAGAATCTCCGCGATCGTGTGCGAGCGCTCGAAGCGGTGAGGGTAGGCCTCTTCCCCCAGCGCTTCAATCTCGCGGAGTTTCTTCTGTCTCTGCAGGTATTGGTCTAAAGGTTCGAAGGGCAAGCGAGTTTCCTTCGTGGACAATGCGAAGTTTGGCAGTATACCGATCGTATTCATCCAGCGTCAAGAAATCCCCTTGCTTTCTGCCTCTGGTATAATTCACTGGCTCTTGGAGGCGTATTGGGTTTTCGCTCCAGCACGGATCCCACCGCCGACCGCTCGGTCCGCGAAGAATGGCTGGCCGGGTTGCCCGAGGCGAAGCAACGCGCCTTTCAAAACGCCATCACGCCGCTCGAAGCCGGCTACGCCATGTTCAGCATTGCCGTCAACGAATCCTTTGCGCTGCGCCGCTCGGGCTCGCTCGTCCGCGCGCGGGAGCAGGTGGGCACGACGGCCGGCGTGATGCACCGCTTCTCCGACCAGCTCTCGCATCTGCTGGACGTGATTATCGAGCAGGCGCGCGAATCCGCGCACACGCCGCGGGTGGCGCCGCTCAATCCGGCCTTCTTCCGCTGGCCGATCTCGCGGCGGCTGGCTTCGTGGGAGAGCGTGATCGATCTTGTGCTGCCGACCCGCGGGCTGCGCTTTCGGCGCAAGCTCAACGCCCTGTTGCGGTCGGTGAATCACCTGGCGGGGGAGTTTCATTACGCGGCCCGGGAGATTTCCGAAGGTTCCTCGGTTCAC
Source organism: Acidobacteriota bacterium (assembly GCA_028877145.1). Classification (GTDB taxonomy): domain Bacteria; phylum Acidobacteriota; class Terriglobia; order Acidiferrales; family UBA7541; genus JAKASX01. The sequence continues at coordinate 9,132 of JAGWOX010000001.1, forward strand.
CCGGAGAGCCATTGGGAGGCTCTCGATTCGCTGCATTACGACTTGAACACGTGCCTGCGGGAAACCATCGTAGTGTTGAAATCGTTTCTGCTGGGCCTCTCGCCCGCCGAACTGGACGCTTTCTGCCGGCGGCTGGCAAACACCGCGGTCGCAACGCCGGGTCAGGGAGCCGGCGTCTCGCATATATCGGCCTAGACTCCCACCTCCGATCCCGGCAGAATGAGAAACGATATGCCTAGTACCGCCTTGATCCCAGGTAACTTGCCCGGTCGATGGCCGAACGGGAGGGGGGTGTATTCCGGGCGCGGGGCGTACAACTTCAGGAGGAAAGGGAGCATCGCAAAGAGTGTAAGTGTAGCGGTGCGGCCCGAACGGGTAGAGTGGCCCGCGTGAAACGGACCGAAACCGGGGAGCTGGCCGAGGCAGACGCAATCCGTCTGGCGCAGAAGGGCGATGCGAACGCATTCGAACGCCTCTACCAACTGCACAGCCGGCGTGTGTATTCTCTCTGCTTGCGCATGGTCGGCAACCCGGCATCCGCGGAAGACCTGGCTCAGGAGGCTTTCCTCCAGCTCTTCCGCAAGATCCAGACGTTTCGCGGCGAATCCGCTTTCTCGACCTGGCTGCACAGGCTTACGGTGAATGTTGTGTTGATGCGTTTGCGGCGTAAGAACGTGTTGGAAACCTCGCTTGACGAGCTTGGCGAGCAAGACGAGGATTCCGGGGGACCTCCGCGCGAGGTTGGCACGCCCGATCTCAAGCTTTCGGGTTCGATTGATCGGGTCAATCTCGAGCGGGCGGTAGGGCAGCTGCCGCCGGGCTACCGGGCCGTATTCCTCATGCATGATGTGGAGGGGTACGAGCACAACGAAATTGCCGACATGCTGGGCTGCTCGATCGGGAATTCGAAGTCCCAGCTGCACAAGGCGCGCACTCGATTGCGCGAATTGTTGCAGGAGGCCGAACGAGACCATGCCCGCGAAGTGCGGCAGGAAGCCAAGCGAGACCTGGATGATCCTGAGTCGCCGGAAAGTGAAACTCGGCCGGCGCGGCAGGGTTCATAAGGTGCTGCCATGAACTGTAACGAATTCGTATATCAGTCTGAACGATGGATGGAGGGCGATCGGACCCCGGAAGCGCGCGAGCACGCGATGGCTTGCGAGCACTGCCGCTCCCTGGTCGAGGATCTCGACGAGATCCGCCTCTTCGCTCCCCAACTCTCCGCGACGGCGGCTCCGCCCGAGCGGCTGTGGACCTCGATCCGCGCGCAACTCGAGCGCGAGGGCCTGGTACGCCAGCCCAAGTGGACGGAGCGGCTGGGCGCCTGGGTCCGCGTGTCGGCGCGTCCGGTGGCCACGGCCACTGCCGCGGCGGTGACGCTGGCCCTGATTGCGCTGACCGTCGCCACGCGCGTGCAAACGCCGCGTCCGGCGGCCACCGGCCCCGTCTGGCTCTCGAGCGATCAGCCCGAGCTCTCGAGCATCGACAAGCAGCTCGATCACGCCGAGCGCGGCGCGATCCGCTCGCTGCATACGCCCAATCCCGCTGTCCGCGAGGCGTTGCAGGAGAATCTGATGATCATCGATCGCCAGATCGCCCGCTGCGAGAAGACGCTCGAGCAGGCGCCTTCGGATGAAAATACGCGGGATTATCTCTACGACGCCTATCAGCAGAAGGCCGAGTTGCTCAACATGATGGCGGAACGCAGTACCGCCTCGGCCGAATAGCGATACAATCGCTCGGCGGCGAATCCAGGAATTAGGACGCAAAGGACGAAGACATGAGAACTGGAGGGAGGGCGCTCGGGCCCGTTGTGGCTCTGGGATTTGTGTTGGCTGGCGTCCCGGCTCTGGCCAGTCGCATCCAAAAAAATTTCAAGGTCGCCTCTCACCCCGTACTCACCGTCCACAATTCCAGCGGCAGCATCGTGATCCGCACCTGGCAGAAGCAGGAAGTGCAGGTGGTCGCCGATCACAAAAGTCAGAAAGTGGATGTCGGCGCGGAGTTGAAGGGAAACATGGTCGAAGTGACGACCCGTTTCCTCACCGACGACCTCACGCCCGCCGATCTCGAAACCGATTACCAGATTACCGTTCCGCCGGAAACCGAGCTTTCCATCCACAACGATTCCGGAACCATCGACGTGCAGGGCGTGCTTGGCGATTTGTCGTTTGAAACCGTGGCAGCCGATGTCAATCTCAGCAAGGTGACCGGCTACGTCACCGCCCGCACCGTCGGCGGCTCGTTCACCTGCAACGAATGCTCGGGGCGCATCGACGCCCATTCGATCAGCGGCGCCATCAACGTGATCGGCTCGGTCTCCCAGAATGTGCAGGCCAGCTCCTCCACCGGCAATATCATGCTCGACAGCGATTTGCTGCCCAACGGGATCTACCACCTGCGCAATTACAGCGGCCAGATCGACGTTCTCTTTTCGCCCTCGGATTCCTTCGACGTCAGCGCCGTCTCGATGCGCGGCAAGGTGGAGAACGAGGCCGATCTCAAGCAATCGCAGCAGCCGGAACGCAACCTGCCGTCCTTCGCCCGCTCGCTGTTCGGCGTTTACAACGAGGGCCGCGCCCGCCTCATCCTCAACTCGTTCAGTGGTACAATCGTGATCCGCCGGCGGCAGTAAGCCTCCTCCGCAAGGCGCGACACCTGATGTCGGTTCCCGTTTCCCGCAAACTGATCGCCCTCACCGGCTTCATGGGCTGTGGCAAAACGACCGTCGGCCGCCTGCTGGCCGAGCGCCTGGGCTGGCGCTTCGTCGATCTGGATACGCGCATCGTCGAGCGGGCCGAGGCGCCGATCGTCGACATCTTCCGGCTCCATGGCGAGCCGGCCTTCCGCCGGATCGAGGGCGAGGTCCTCGAGCGCGCCATCGGCGAGACCGTCGAAGGCGGCCGCTCCACCGTCCTCGCCCTGGGCGGCGGGACGCTCACCCGGCCGGAAAATCTCTCGCGTCTGCGCCAGGCCGGGGCCTTGCTCCTCTGGCTCGATTGCCCGGTGGAAGAACTGCTCCAGCGCTGCGCCGGCGTGAGCGACCGGCCGCTCTTCCGCGACGAGACCGGCTTCCGCCTCCTCTACAGCGAACGCTTCCCGATCTATTTGCAGGCCGGCATCCGCATCGAGGCCACCGCCGACCCCGCGCAAATCGTCGACCGCATCCTGTCTAAATTGCACCGCGAAACCGTCGAAGCGTAAACGCCGAGCCCGCGTAGCGCCGACCTTCAGGGCGGCATCTTCTCAGGCAAGGAGAGAGAAGGTACCCCTACGCCAGCTTTCCCGCGCAAAGCGCATATCCCCACAAAAAAACAGGGACCCGGCCAGGCCGAGCCCCTGTGATTGAGGTTTGTCCGTTTGCGATCAGCGGGTGGAACTGACCGTCTCGGACGTCGTCTTCTCCGAAGGGCATTCAATCGTTACGCGCAATTGGAGCGTTACGTCCTTCCTCACCACGCCCACCGAAACGCCGTTCGCCGAGCAGTCGGTTCGCAGAGCCTGCTCGAGTTCCCCGGTTGTGCCCACCGGCTTGCCGTTCACCTGATAAATCACGTCGCCGGCTTTCATGCCCGCTTTCTGGGCCGCCGAGTCGGTGTTCACTTCGACCACCAGCACGCCGCGGCCGCCGGGCACCTGGAAATACTGCCCCAGCTGCCCGCTCACCTCTTCCGCCCGCACGCCGAGAAGCGGATGCAGGCCGAACCCGCGAAACATCACGAACGGGCGCTCGATTCGCATCCGTCCCGTCATCGGCATGCTGCTCTCGAGCAGCATCCGCCGGCTTTCCACCTTCGCCGAGAGCGTCTGCTGCCGCCCGGCGCGCCACAGGCGCATCGCGACCGAGCGTCCCGGCGGCGTCTCCGTCACCAGACGCCGGAACTGCAACACGCCTTCGACGGCATGTCCGTTGTATTCGACGATGATGTCGTGCGGCTTGACGCCGGCCTTCGCCGCCGGACCGTCGGCTTGAACGGTGTCAACGTAAACGCCCGCGGGCTTCGCGAGTTTCGCGTCGCGCGCTTCGGCGTCATTCACTTCACGGATCGAGACTCCGAGCCATCCTTCGTCCGCCGACGACGTGACGAACACCTGGTTCAGGCCTCTGCCGGCCTGCGCCAACGCGTTCTCGACCGTCTGGCCGATCCAAACCGGCGGCTCGGGTGGTGGTGGCGGGGTCTCCTGCGCTCGGACTCCTGCGGGAATAAGCATCGCGGCCGCAAGCAATACGACGGCCCAATGCCATTGCCATGCTTTCATCGAATCCTCCATGTTCCGCCCATGGATTTTCGATTGAGAGGACGGCAGGGCACACCTCCCTGCCGCTGCCTAATAGGATGCACCAGTTCGCCCCGTTTGTCGCCCCCGCCGATCTGGCGCGGACACTCTTGTCCGCGTGATTGGCATCCGAACCGACGCTCCGATCAACGGTTCGCGGTTGTTCAATGAGCGTAGCGCCTGTCTGGAAGCGAAACTGCGCCCGGACAACGTACCCAGCGATGAAGACTTTGGACGAGTCGCTGTTCGAGAAATCCCTCAGAAGTGGCAGTTCAAGCTGGTTCTGCCAATCGGGTTGCGGCCGTCCAACTAGAAGATTCTTCGACGAAATCAGTTAGTTTTACTTCGCGGACTACCGGGATATATAATCGCCCTAGTCACGGTTCAAAATTTTCCTCTGCTGGACTCATTTCGGATCCACAAGCTCGGCAGAGCCGTCTCTGGAAGGCCACGATGAGTGGAAATCAGCCTAGCGGAAGCGACCTGCCGCCCATCCTGCATAACGGGATTATCAAGGGTCGATATTCGCTGTTGCTCCAAGGTTTCCTCAACGACGCGACAGACAAGAAACCCTATTACACTCCGGTGGCCGCACTGGGAACGGTAACCTATGATGGCGAAGTGAATGCTGACGGAAGTGGAGGTGTTTCTGGCAGCGTAGTGCTCAAATTTGTTAGCAATGATGCGACAGTTGACGGTTGGGTAGAGAAAAAGGTCGCAATCGTTGAGGGAAGCAAGTATTGGATTGACGCAGATGAGATTTTTGGCCGTGCGTTCTTTCTCGTGCAATTTCCGGATGGGTCGCAGCATCAGTTGCACTTCTTCTTTGTAATCGAAGACGCTGGAAAAACGATCAAAACCCTTTCCACCATCACTGCACCTTTCAATAGCGTGCAGTGGGGGAACCAGACAAGGCTAGACCCTGTCGATCGTTTTCTCGACTGAGGGACATTGGCTAACGATTCTGTTGCCCGATGCTGTTCTTGCGTGCGGCAGCGCCGTTTGCCACTTTCTTGATGCCATTCCGCAGGCGTGCCCGCGATTCCTCAACCTGCATGTGACACACCCCGTCCTTCCGCACACGGGATCATACGACCGTTCCTGAATTCCGATTTGAAGGTTCCTTCGCCCGTGGACCGGGCGATCACTCCACGTGTAGACATTGTGATGCGTCTCCTTCGCGGGGAACGCATCAGGGCAATAAGAAAGGCCGCCCAATGCATCAGGCGGCCATCTCCCAGGAAAGACCTTGTTTGGGAATTTTCATTTCCCACATCGGCGTTAAAAATTATCGCCCTCACACCTCCACTTGCAACGGCGTAGACTCAGGCCGATCGAGAAACCCCCGCGAAGGATTGCCATCGCCTGGCCCTCCTGCTGGCGGCACGGGCTCACGAGAGCCGGGCTTGCTGAAAGGCGCGCGGGCAGGAGTGCCCGCGCAACCATGCTGTTGTAGACTCCTCTCTTTGATGACCCTATCACTTTCGACCGAGGTGACCTATCTGAAGGGCGTCGGCCCGCAGCGCGCCGAGGCTCTCGCTCGCCGCTCCATCCTCACCGTCGAGGATCTCCTCTACAATCTCCCCTTCCGCTACGAAGACCGTTTGCGTTTCACTCCGATTTCAAGCGTCCGGCCGGGCGAAATCTGCACGATTCAGGCCGAAGTCGCCGACGGCAACCTGCTCCGTTTCCGCGGCCGCCGCGACGCCATGTACCACCTGCTGGTGCGCGACGCGACCGGCGCGTTGCACGTGAAATTTTTCCACGGCGCCTATCTCGAGGGACGTTTCCATCCCGGCCAGCGCATCGTCATCCACGGAAAAGTCGAAATCGACCGGCTGCGTCCGGCGCGTATCGAAATGGTGAATCCGCAATTCGAGATGCTCGGCGCGTCCGGCGGCGATTCCACCGAAGTCGGCCGCATCGTTCCCATCTACGAAGCCATCGGCCCTCTCACGCCGCGCGTGCTGCGCCGCATCATCCACACGGCTCTCGAAAACCTCGGCGCGGCCATCCCCGATCCCCTGCCCGCCGAGATCATCGAGCGCCACGCCCTGCCCTCCCGCGCCGCCGCGCTGCACGCCGCTCATTTCCCGCCGCCGACGGAACCGCTCGACCGGCTGAACCAGTTCCAGACGCCAGCGCAACAGCGGCTGATATTCGAGGAGTTTTTCTTCTTTCAACTGGGCCTGGCACTGCGTCGCAGGCGCCAGCAGGTCGAGCCGGGCATCGCCTTCCGCGTGCGCGATGACCGCATCCGCGAAGCGCTCAAGCGCGTGCTCCCCTTCAAGCCCACCGCCGCGCAGAAACGCGTGCTCGCCGAGATCGCCGCCGATCTCGAGCGGCCGACGCCGATGAACCGCCTGCTCCAGGGCGACGTGGGCAGCGGGAAAACGATCGTCGCGCTCGAAGCCGCGGTAATCGTCATCGAAAACGGCTATCAGGTGGCGCTGATGGCGCCGACGGAAATCCTGGCCGTCCAGCATTTCCTGGCCGCGCGGCGCATCTTGGGTGGCGCCGGCTACACCGTGGAATTGCTCGTGAGCGGCATGAAACCCGCCGCGCGCCGGGAAGCGCTCGAGCGCGTCCGCTCCGGCGAGGCGCACATCGTCGTCGGAACGCACGCCCTGATCGAGGATCCGGTGGAGTTCCGGAAACTCGGCCTCGCGGTGATCGACGAGCAGCACCGCTTCGGCGTGCTCCAGCGCAAGCGCCTTCGCGAAAAGGGCGCTTCGCCCGACGTGCTCGTCATGACCGCGACCCCCATCCCGCGCACGCTCGCCCTCACGCTCTACGGCGACCTGGACCTCTCGGTAATCGACGAAATGCCGCCCGGCCGCGGACCGTTGAAAACCGCCTGGCGCTCGGAGGAGGATCTGGCCGGCGTGTGGGAATTCGTTCGCGGCGAATTGCGTGCGGGCCGCCAGGCCTACGTCGTCTATCCGGTCGTCGAGGAATCGAAGCAGGAACTCAAGGCGGCGATTGAACAGTACGAGCGCCTCTCGCGACTCGTCTTCGCCGAGTGCAAGATCGGCCTTCTGCACGGACGTCTGGCAAGCGAGGAAAAGGACCGCGTGATGGAAGAATTCCGCGCCGGCCGCATTCAGATGCTAGTTGCGACCACCGTGATCGAAGTCGGCGTCGACGTGCCCAACGCCACCGTGATGGTGATCGAGCACGCCGAGCGCTTCGGCATCGCCCAGCTCCATCAGCTTCGCGGGCGCATCGGGCGCGGGCGTGAGAAATCGTATTGCATCCTCGTCGCTCCACGCGATCTCGAGGGCGAGGGCCGCGAGCGCCTCGAAACGCTCGTCCGTACCGCGAACGGAGCCGAAATCTCCGAGGCCGATCTCAAGCTGCGCGGCCCGGGCGAATTTTTCGGCACCGCGCAGCACGGCGCGCCCGCTCTGCGCGTCGCCAGCCTCCTGCGCGATCACGATCTTCTGGAGCAGGCGCGCCAGGAAGCCTTTGCCCTCGTCGCCGACGACGCCCGCGCGCCCGAGCTCGAGCGCCTGCTCGCCTCGGTCGATCCAAACTGGCAGCGCCGCTACGAATTGGCAAGGGTAGGATGAACCGATGCGAATCGTCGCGGGAAAATACGGCAGCCGTCATCTGAAAACCCCGGGCAAACTGCGCGTCCGTCCGACGAGCGACCGCCTGCGCGAGACCCTCTTCGACATTCTCGGCCCGTCGGTCGTGGATTCGCTGTTCATCGACGCCTACGCCGGCACCGGCGCGGTGGGCATCGAAGCGCTCAGCCGGGGCGCGCGGCGTGCCATATTCGTCGAGATCGCCCGCGGCGCCGTGGCGCTGATCCGCCAGAATCTCGCGATGCTCGGTGCCACAGCCGACGCCGAAATCCTCCACGAAGACGCACTCAAGGGCCTCGCGCGCCTGCACGCCCGCGGCGAGCGCGCCGATTTCCTTTTCCTCGATCCGCCGTATGAGGATATCGAGGAGTACCACGGCACGTTCGACCTGCTGGCGCATTCCGCGCCGCTCAAGCCCACCGGCCTCGTCATCATCGAGCATCGCTCCACGTTTCCGCTGCCCGAATTCGCCGGCAAACTGGAATCGTACCGGCGCGTGCGCCAGGGAGACGCCACGCTGAGTTTCTACCGGCTCATGCCGGGCGAATAATTCCTTCCGCGCGCCTCGGTGAATCCTTTCCCGCCCGCCTTCCATCAAAGAGGCGCCATGCCTGAGATCGCTCGCAACATGAAGGAATTGCAGGAAGGAAGAAAAGATTTTTCTTTCGAGTCCCGCGAACTGCTCGAAAGGGCAGGCTACACGCTCGGTTATGATCGCCCGCTCATCGTTCGCTGTTTCGACAGCCGCCTGGACCCGATTTTCGCCGCGTTTTTAATGGAAAACGGCTGGTCGCATCAGGACGTCATTTCCGTCCCCGGTGGCGCCCGCGCTCTTGGTTCCAGCGATTCGGCCGACAAAGCCACGAGACAGACGATATTCGAGGCGATCAAGACCGGCATTGCGGTCCACGAAGCGAAATGGATCCTGCTGACAATCCATGTCGATTGCAGGAGCTACGGCATCACGTTTCCCAGCGACGAGGCCGAGAAGGAAAAACAGAAACAGGACCTCGCGGAGGCTGTGCGCTTCGTCAGCGCAAGTCTCTCCCCGGAATTTTTCGTCGAAGGGCGCTTCGTTGACGGCCGCGGCATCCATCCCGTCTAGTCCGAATTCCTGATTCGCCGTAGCGGGGAAACGCGACGAGTTCGTGTAGCGGCGGGCTTCAGCCCGTCATTGCTTTACCGCGGCGAACCATAAGGTTGTAACCAGTTCGCACCGTGGCGTGGCCGGTTACTTCTTCCGCTACGCACGGCGTTATAATTTCTTTTTCCCCATGACCTCGCCTCCCAGCCACGCTCCGGGTGCATTCGAAACGCCGCGTCTCGCAGTGCCGTGGCAGGGGCGGCGTGCGAATTTCCTCGAAAGCCTCCATGCGGCCTTGCACGGGCCGCGCGCGCCGCGCGAATTCGATCCCGGCAAGTCCTTCTTCCGCCTGCGCGTCGAGCCGGGTCGCGCGCCGGGCCGGGGAATCGCCGGCTCATTTGTCTCGCATGTCATTCTCCTCGCGATCTGCGTTCCCCTGAGCCGCATGGCCATGCCGAGACCGGACGTTTCGTTGCCGCAAATCGAAATCACCTGGTACGGCCCGGCCACGGACGTTGCTCCCGTCGCCGCGCCGAAACCAAAAGAAGCGAAGCCGGAGCCCAAGCCCAAGCCGGAGCCGAAACCCCGGATTCTCGCCCGCGCCTACAATCCGAAAACAACGGTCATCTTCAATCCGCCGCGGCCCACGAATACCCGCCAGGTTCTGATTCAGCCCGATGCTCCGCCGACCGTCCCCGGCATTCTGCCGGCAATGCCGAACATCATCTCCTGGGCGGATGCCGCGCCGGTGAGGCCGCAGGTCACCGTGAATCCGGCCGATCTGCGCGCCAGGCGTGCGCGCGAGTCCGAGGCGACGCTACGGGCGCCCGAAATCGTCAACGCCACCCCTCCCGCCGGACCGCTCGATATCGCGCCCGGCCCCGCCACGGTGAATCCTCCCATGCCCATCGCGCCGAGCGCCGTGATGGCCCAGCGCGCCGCTTCTCCGCGCGTCGCCGCGGCGCCTTCGATCTCCAATGCTGCTCCGGCCGCGAAATCGCTCTCGCTGGCCGCGGCCAATGCCGCGCCGCAACCCCCGCTGCCCTCCACGCCAGACGCAGTCCGCGCCGAGCACGCGAACTCGAGAGCCACGGACGCCGCCGCGCCGAATCTGACGATCGACGTGCGCCGGCTCGTCTCGCTTTCGCTCTCACCAGGTTCGGCCCCTCCGCCGCCCGTCAACGCTTCCGCGCCGATCAGCATCGGCCCGCATGTCGCCAGGAAAGTCAACTCGGCTGCGGCTCCCGATCTTTCCGCCAACTCTGCTTCCGGAGCCGGCGCTCCCGGCGTGCCTTCAGCCAATGCCGCGCACGGCCCTGCGGGCTTGCTCATCCTGCACGACAGCAGCGCGGCGAGTCCCGCTCCGCCACCGCGGCCGCCGACGCCGGCTCCGCTGCCCAAAATCGCGCCGGTCGCTCCGCTCTCCGCGCGCGAGGCGATTCCGCGATCCAACTCGGACGCGCCGGCTTCCGGAAGCGGCATCGTCCGTCAGGACCTGGCCCATCGGGTGCTCGGCCCGTGGCGCATTCACACCTTGTTGATGAACTTGCCCGACCTCACGAGTTCCAGCGGCAGCTGGATCCTGAATTTCGCCGAGCCGCTCGGCAAGGTCATGCGGGAGAGCAACCAGATCATTGCGCCGTTGCCGGTCCACAGCGTCGACCCCGAATATCCGCCTGCGGAGATCGAACAGGGAGTCGAAGGCAAAGTGATTCTCGTGGCCGTCATCGGCGTTGACGGCACGGTAAGCCAGATTCAAGTCGTCGAGAGCCTCGATCCCGTCCTCGACCACAACGCCGCGGCCGCGCTCGCGCAGTGGAAGTTCGATCCCGCCCTGCTCCACGACCGCCCCGTCCCCCTCAAGGTCCTCGTCACCGTGCCCTTCCGCTTCACCGTCCCCAAATACAAATGACCACCCTCCCACCCGAACTCGAGAAAATCCGCCAGGAAGCGGCGGAGAACGAGAGACGGCTCGTGGCTCTGGCGAAAGACTTGGGCGAGAAGCAACTGGACTGGCGGCCGGAGCCAGGCCGATGGTCGATCGCTGAGATCCTGATCCACCTGCGGCTCACCAACGAAGCCTGCCTTCCATCCCTCGATCACGCGATTGAAGATGCTCGGCGGAAGAAGCTGCTGGCCGAGGGGCCATTCCGGCTTGGCTGGATGGGCCGGTTCTTCGTCTGGTACGTCGAGCCGCCGCCGGTGATTCGCTTGCCATCTCCCGCGGTTTTGCGTCCGCCCGTGGCGGAACCCGCCGGCGAAGCGCTTCCTCGGCTGCTCGATTCACGCAGGCACGTGCTCGCGAGGCTGGAAGCGGCCAGCGGGCTCGATCTCGAACGGGCGCGGTTCGTTTCTCCCTTTGCCTCGTTCGTGAAGATGAGCCTGCTGGCAATCTTTTCGGTCTTTACCGCGCACGAGCGGCGTCATCTATGGCAGGGCGAAAACGTGCGGCGCCTCCTCAGCGAGAGGCCGGCGTTGAGTGGAACTTTGACGGATTAAGTGGTAAGGACGCTCGCCAGACGATCGATGTCCCCCGCTGTCGTAAACAGGTGCGGAGCGATGCGCAACGCGTTCTCGCGCAGGCTGACGATCACTTCTTCCGCCCGCAGCTTTTCATGCAGTTCGCGCGTTTTCTCGGGCGACCGCGCCGCGAGGCACACATACGGGCCGCGCCGGTCTTCTTCGGTGGGGCTGGCGAGCACGGCCCGGTCGCGTGGCATGCGCTCGATGATCTGCCGGATGAGTTCCCGGTTGTGCCGCCAGACGGTTCCCACCCCGGTACGCACCAGAAATTCGAGCGACGCTTCCATCGCCACCAGGTTCAAGCTCGCCGTTTCCGGCGTGTCCCAGCGCCGAGCGCCCGCTTCGGGCCGGTAGGGCGCCAGATCGAGTGAATTGAAAACGTGCGCCCCCGGAAGCGCCGTCCAGTAAAACGGGGCCGGGCGCATCTCGACGATCCGCTCCTCACGCGCCCAGAAAAATCCCGTGCCGTAGGGACTCAGCAGCCATTTGTAGCCCGCGGACGTGACGAAATCGGCGCCCAATTCGCGGACCTCGATCGGCATGGCCCCGGCGCACTGGCTGGCATCGAGCGCCAGCCACGCTCCGGCCGCGTGACAGGCCTCGGCCAGCGGCTTCGCGTCGATCCGCGTTCCGTCGTGGAAGCGGACCAGGCTCGTCGTCACCAACCGCGTCTTCGGGCCAATCTCCGCGAGAAAATCCTCCGCGCTCAGAAATCTCCCCCGCGGCCGCACCGTACGCAACCGGAACCAGCCCCTTTCGGCGAGCGGCGCGAACACGGTGAAATGCGCCGGAAATTCCTTCTCGGCCACCAGCACTTCGTCTTCCGGTTTCCAGTCAATGCCACAGGCAATCGCGGCCAGGCCCGTTGTCGCGCCCGTGGTGATCGCGACTTCCGCCGGCTTCCCGCCGATGATCCGCGCAATGAGCGCGCGAACGCGATCCGGCAACCCGAAGTAAATATCGGGCGGCATCTTCTGCGGCTGCTCCTTCCATTCCACCGCGCGGCGCAGCGCCTGTGCCGACGCGCGCGGCAGCGGGCCCTGCGCCGCAACGTCCAGATACGTCACATTGCCGAACTCCGAAAATTCGCTTCGGTATTCCATCGAAACAGGAACCTTTCAGGGATTTTCCCGCCTGCCGCCGGCCCCGATGGCCGTCAGAAATGCAGCCGGAGGTCGCGGAAACTCGTGAGCAGCAGCATGCGCCCCAGCCCGCTCACCAGTTCGGCGTGCTCGAGTTCCCACGTCATGCGGTGCGGAATGAAGACGACGTTCAAGCCCGCTTCGAGCGCGGGATTCACGTCGCTTTTCGGGCTGTTGCCCACCATCCACGCGTTCTGCTTCACCACTTTGTGGCGGTTCACCACGCGCTCGTAGTTGTCCGCGTCTTTTTCCGGCGCGATTTCCACCGCCTCGAAATACGATACCAGCCCCGACCGCTCGATCTTCGCTCCCTGCTCCACCGGCTCGCCCTTGGTGAAGAGGATCAGCCGGTGCCGCCGCGCGAGAAACGCCAGCGTTTCCGGAACGCCTTCCAGAATCCGCGGCGGCGTATGCTCGATCTCGTGCGCGCGGTTGCGTATCCACGCCCATTCGTCGCTGTTGGCCAGTTCGCCGGCGAGCCGCCGATACGTCTCCTCGAGCGAGCGCCGGAAGCTGCCCACTCCGTAACCGTGCTGGCGAATGTTCCGTCGTTCGATCTCGTTCAGGATGCGCCGCACGTAGGCCGCGCTGTACCCCAGCGGCTCCATCCGCGCGATGAACTCGCCGATGGCCTGCTCGAAAAAGACGTTGTTTTCCCAGAGGGTGTCGTCGGCGTCGATGAGGAAGGTCTGGCGCTTCATGTGTCTCAGGACGCCTTGGGCGCCTGCGCGGCCAGTTTTTCGAGGAGAGATCGGGCCAGCCGCTCGGTTTCGCCGTACTGCGTCAGATACTCCTGAAATTCCCGGTTGATGTCGAGCGCCGTCTCGGCATCGAGGCGCACCCGGAGGATCATGTCGCGCAGCCGCACCGGATGCGGCAACTGTGCATCATCCCGCAGATCGTCAAGCGCCTGCTGCGCGTCATACGCATTCATAGTTCCCTCCGCGCGCGGCAACACCTCCCGCGCCATTTCGCTATTGTACCCCGGCCGACTCCACGTCGCCCCTTACTGACAGAGCTTATGGCGCGCTGTTACGCCAGTCGCGCATTGCAAGTACCTAATGTGGAGCACCGGATTATGCAGGTTGCCACAACTCGATGGGATTTCCCTCAGGGTCATGCAGGCGAGCAAAGCGCCCGATCCCCGGATAGGATTGCGGGTCATTAACCTCAATCTTTGCCTTTCGTAGCTGGGCCACCATCTTGTCGAGATCCCGTACCCGAAAGTTCACCATCCACACCTTGCTGGGATCTCCGAAATACTTGCTCGTTTCGGGAAAAGGAGTGAGGACTGTCGGTCCGGCCTCCTGCTGCCAAACGGGTGCGTCGTTACCCGTTGGCGTGAGGGGGATTCCCAAGTGTTCCTGGTACCAGCGCCCCAACGCCCCCGGATCGTGAGCTCGGAAGAACAACCCTCCGATTCCGGTTACTTTTTCCTTTTCCGTTCCTCCCAATTCATGTTTTGCAGCTGCCTTCGCAGGTGGAGCAGGACTCGCTGGTTGGGCGGGGTTCTGTGCCGCGATGGCGGATTGATTCCGAAACCGGATGACGCTGGATCCAAAAGCATAAGAAAGGATCTGAAGTAGTTGGCGCCTTTGAACGCTCATCCCATCCTCCCACCGAGGCTTCGTGCGAGTTTGTCGATGATACCCGTGCAGATGGAGTTCTGAAAGCATATAGATGGCGGGTTCTGGGCGAGTGGTCGGCAATGCGGAAGTAAATCCGTCTCATCCGTCACGCGGCCCGCTTGCAGCGATTCTTTCGCTGTTCCCTTGCCGCCTCCAATTTCCCGTCCCGCCCGTCCTGAATCTCCTGCTGATGCCCGGCGAGCATGTCCTTCGGCATGATGCAGCCGATGCGCCGGTATGAGCTTTCTGGCATATTAGGGCCGTGGTGCCTCTGCTATGCGAGGCACTCGGCATGCCCTCGCCTCAGCGTCCAAGCCCCCAGCGCACTTTCGTAGTCCCACCCCAACAACACCTGCCTCGTGCGGGGCTGTTCCATGAATCGGCTTTACACCCATGCACCTATTTTTCAAATGGAGTCACCACCCTCCGCCGCCTCGGTTGCGGCCCCGCCAAGCGGCTGATAAAATCGCACTTCCGCGGGTCGGGCTCCGCTTGCAAAGCAAAAATGCGCCCAGCCTCGTTTGCCCCTGCGATCAATCCGGAATGGGAGGAAGCACTTGGCGAAATATGACCTCGCAATCATCGGGAGCGGCCCGGGCGGCTACGTCGCCGCCATCCGCGCCGGCCAGTGGGGCCTGAAGACCGTCGTCGTCGAGAAAGATCCGTTTCTCGGCGGCACTTGTCTGCACGTCGGCTGCATCCCCACCAAAGTCCTGCTGCACCACGCCGAGCTGTACGAGGATTTCCTGAACGCAAAAGAGTTCGGCATCGAAGTGGAAAAAGTCGGCATCAATTGGCCTGTGATGCTGCAGCGCAAAAACAAGATCGTCAACAAGCACGCCAAAGGCATCGAATACCTTTTCCGCAAGAATAAAGTCGAATCCATCCAGGGATGGGGAACCCTCGCCGGCCCCGGCAAGGTGAACGTGGAAAAGGACGGCAAGACGCAGACGATCGAAGCCACGAACGTGATGCTGGCCACGGGCTCCGAAGCGCGCACGCTCCCCGGCGTCGAATTCGACGGCAAGCGCATCGTCTCGAACCGCGAAATTCTCGACCTGCCGGAAATTCCGAAATCGCTGGTCGTCGTCGGCGCAGGCGCCGTCGGCGTCGAGTTCGCCTCGATCTATCGCTCGTTCGGTTCCGAAGTGACGGTTCTGGAAATGTTGCCGCGCACCGTGCCGCTCGAGGACGCCGAAATCTCCGCCGAACTCGAAAAGGCCTTCCGCAAGCGCGGCATCAAGCTGCAGACGCAGGCCTCGGTCCAGTCGGTCAAGAAAGACGCGAACGGCGTCACCGTCGATTACAAGGACAAAACCGGAGTGGCGCAGAAAATCAACGCCGATTGCGTTCTGATCGCCGTCGGCCGCCGGCCCAAAACGGAAAATGTCGGCATCGAAAAAACGCGCGCGCGCCTCGAGCGGGGTTTCGTCCACGCCGGCCCCTACATGGAAACAGACGAGCCCGGTCTCTACGCCATCGGCGACATCGTCGCCGGCATGCCGCAACTCGCCCACGCCGCTTCGATGGAAGGCATCATCGCCGTCGGAAAAATGGCCGGCAAGGACGTGCCCGCTTTCGACAAGCGCCGCGTCCCCAACTGCACCTATTGCGAGCCGCAGATCGGCTCGATCGGCATGACCGAGCAGCAGGCCAAGGACGCCGGCTACACCGTGAAAACTGGAAAATTCCCGTTCTCGGCCAACAGCAAGGCCTCGATCCTCGGCCATCACGAAGGCTTCATCAAGGTCGTTTCCGAGGAAAAATACGGCCAGGTGCTCGGCGTCCACGCCATCGGCCCGCTCGCCACGGAAATCATCGCCGAGCCCGTGGCCGCTATCGGCCTCGAAGCGACAATCGACGACATGATGTACACCATTCACGCCCATCCAACCGTTTGGGAAGCGATGGGCGATGCGTTCAATTCGGTACGCGGCCTGGCTATCAACTTCTGAGCCGGCCCACGGATGCCCATGAAACCGTGTCTGGTGGTCGATCTCGGCGTCATCGCCTACGGGCGAGCGTTCGAGCTGCAGCGGCGGCTGGTGGAGGCGCGCAAGGCCGGCGCCATCGCCGACGTCCTGCTGCTCTGCGAGCATCCGCACGTCATCACGCTCGGCCGCAACGGCCACGGCGAACACCTGCGCACTTCCGACCGCCTTCTCCGGGAGATGGGCGTCGAATTCCATCCCACCGACCGCGGCGGCGACATCACCTATCACGGCCCCGGCCAGGTGGTCGGCTATCCGATCCTGCATGTGGCGGAAATTCGCCGCGACGTCGTGTGGTACGTGCGCCAGCTCGAGGAAATCCTGATCCGCGCCTCCGCCGATTTCGGCGTCAGCGCCCGCCGCGAGCCCGGCCTCACCGGCGTCTGGGTCGATCCGCCCGGCCGCGGCCCCGAAAAACTGGCGGCGATTGGCGTGCATTTCAGCCGCTGGGTCAGTTCCCACGGATTTGCGTATAACGTTTCCACCGATCTCCGCTATTTCGATTTGATCGTGCCGTGCGGCATCAGTGACAAGGGCGTCACCTCGCTCGAGCGCCTGCTCGCCCGGCCCGTATACCCGGCCGAATTCCGGCCGCAACTGATTGCACGCTTCGCCGAAGTCTTCGGGTTCCATATGGAACCGGCGACGCCCGAGGCGCTCGAAGAACTCTTGGAACGAGCGACGCCCGCAAACATGGGCGCCGGAAACTGAACGCGGGAGGCAACGAACAACAATGACATTGCCGGAAATGAAGTATCCGCTCAGCCGGGACCAGCTTCTCGACCTCTATTACTTCATGAAGCTGACCCGCGAACTCGACGAGCAACTCGTCCGCCTGTTCCGCCAAAACAAGGTGGTTGGCGGCCTCTATTCGAGCATCGGACAGGAAGCGAGCGCCGTCGGCACCGCGTACACCCTCGAAAAGCGGGACTGGATTGCCCCGATGATTCGCAACGTCGGCGGCCTGCTCGTCAAGGGCTTCCGCCCGCGCGACATTCTGATGCAATACATGGCCCGCTCCGGCGCGCCGACCGGCGGCAAGGACGGCACCAGCCACTTCGGCGACCTCCAGGATCGCCACGTCGTATCGCCCATTTCCATGCTCGGCGATCTCATCCCTGTCATGACCGGCGTCGCCATGGGCGGCCGCTACCTTGGCCAGAAAATCGTCACGATGACCTGGATCGGTGACGGTGGCACCTCCACCGGCGCTTTCCATGAGGGCATGAACCTGGCCGCCGCACAGCACGCCCCATTCGTTTGCGTGGTCGAGAACAACCAGTGGGCCTATTCGACGCCGGTGGCCCGCCAAGTTCCCCTGAAAAATCTCGCCGACCGCGCCCGCGCTTACGGCATCCCGGGCTATGTCGTCGACGGCAACGACGTCATCGCGGTCTACCAGGCAACGAAAGAGGCCGTCGAACTGGCGCGCCGCGGCGAAGGCCCTGTCCTGGTTGAATCGAAGACCATGCGCATGAAAGGCCACGCGCAGCACGATCCCGCGGGCTACGTTCCGCCGGAAATGTTCGAATACTGGAAGGCGCGCGATCCGCTCGCGCTTTACGAAAAGTGGCTCACGGAAAATAAAGTCTGGGACAAGAAGGCCAAGGACGAAATCGAGGCGCGCATCGAGCGCGAATTGAAGGAAGATATCGAAATCGCCGAGGCTTCCCCGCTGCCCAACGCCGAAGAGGCCGAGCGCGGCGTCTACTGCGAAGGCTGCCACACGATCGAAGCGCACTGGGAGCGCCCCATCGCTGAAGTCCAGCCGCCCAAGGCCAGCGTCCAGCCCGTCTGGACCGTGCCCGATTTCGGCGCCTTGAACAACGCGCGCGGATCGGCTCCCGCCGCCGCGGCCTCCGCGCCCGATGACGGCGCCCGCGCCGAGGCGCATTCAAATTCATCCGCCAAATCCGCCCCGGCCGGCTCCGGCGCACCCAAGCGCCCTGCCCGCGCCGAGGCGCGGCCGAAAGGGAGGCGCTGAACATGGCCCCGGTCACGATGGTCGAAGCCATTCGCGAAGCACTCGACGAGGAAATGCAGCGCGATCCCTCCGTCGTCCTCATCGGCGAGGATATCGGCGTTTACGGCGGCGCGTTCAAGGCCACCGAAGGCCTGCTCGCCAAATACGGCTGGGAGCGCGTGATCGATACGCCCATCAGCGAAACCGCCATCATCGGCGCGGCGGTCGGCATGAGCTATCAGGGCCTGCGCCCCGTTGCGGAGATGCAGTTCATCGATTTCATCGCGTGCTGCTTCAATCAAATGGTGAATTTCGTCGCCAAGAGCCACTACCGCTGGGGCGGACCGGTGCCGATGGTTGTGCGCGGTCCGTGCGGAGGCGGCGTGCATGGCGGCCCGTTCCATTCCCAGAATCCGGAGATGTGGTTCGTGCACACGCCCGGCCTCAAGGTCGTCTATCCCTCGACCGCGTATGACGCCAAGGGCCTGCTGAAAAGCGCGATTCGCGACAATAATCCCGTGCTCTGCCTCGAGCACAAATTTCTCTATCGGCGCGTGAAGGAAGAATTGCCCGCCGAGGATTACACCGTGCCGATCGGCAAACTGGCCGTCCGCCGCCCCGGCCGCGACCTGACCATCGCGACTTACGGCGCCATGACGCTCCATTCGCTCGATGCCGCCGAGGAACTGGCCAAGGAAGGCATCGAGGCCGAAGTGCTCGACCTGCGCACCCTGATGCCGCTCGACCGGCAGGGAATCATCGATTCTGTCCGCAAAACAAACAAGCTCCTGGTCGTCCACGAAGATGTCCGCTCGGGCGGTATCGCGGGCGAAATCGCCGCCACCGTCAACGAGCAGGCTTTCGAAGATCTCGACGGTCCCATCCTGCGCGTCACTTCTCTCGATACGCCGGTGCCGTTCTCTCCTCCCCTTGAGGAACGGTTCCTGCCGCAGGTGGCCGACATCACTCGCGCGGCGCGCGAGTTGGCCCGTTACTAAGGCCTTCTTGGTAGACTGAAAGGGAGAAATCGGAGGAAAACAATGGCGGTTGATGTAGTGATGCCCCAGATGGGCGAAAGTATTTTTGAAGGCACGATCACGAAGTGGCTGAAGAAGCCCGGCGACAAGGTGGAGCGCGACGAGCCGCTCTTCGAAATCTCCACCGACAAGGTCGACGCCGAGATTCCCGCGCCGGCTTCCGGCACGCTGCAGGAAATCAAGGTCACCGAAGGGCAGACCGTGCCGATCAAGACCGTCGTCGCGCTGATCTCCGACGGCGGCGCTGCGGTTGCCGCTGCCGCGCCCGCCGCTGAGGCGAAACCTGCGCCGGCTCCGGCCCCCGCGCCTGCCGCTGCGGCTCCGCCACCGCCGCCTCCGCCGCCTGCTGCCGCTCCTGCCCCGGCACCCGTGGCCGCTGCGGCGCCTGCGGTTCCGGCCGCTCCGGCCGCCGCGGCTGAAGAGGGCGGCCGCATTCGCAGTTCCCCGCTCGTGCGCAAGATGGCCCGCGAACACGGTATCGACCTTGCGCAAGTGTCCGGTACCGGCGCCGGCGGCCGCATCAGCAAGCACGATATCGAGGCCTATCTCGCCTCCAGCGCCGCAGCCCCTGCCGCCGCGGCTCGTCCAGCGGCACCAGTCGCTGCCGTGCCGCCGCCTCCGCCGCCGGCCGCTCCGGGCGCGCTGGCACACGTGGCGATCGAAACCGCCGTCCCGCGTGAGAAGCTCTACTTCGGCCGCTACGAAGTCGAGCCGATGAGCGTGATGCGCCAGCGCATCGCCGAGCACATGCTCATCTCCAAGCGCGTCTCGCCGCACGTCTACTCGATCGACGAGGCCGACGTCACGAACATCGTCAACCTGCGCGCGAAACTGAAGAGCCAGTTCGAGGCGCAGACCGAATCCAAGCTCACCTTCATGCCGTTCTTCATTCGCGCCGCGGTCAATGCCCTGCGTGCCTTCCCGACCGTCAACGCATCCATCGACGGCACGAACATCGTCCTCCATCGCGATATCAACATCGGCATCGCCGTCGCCCTCGATTGGGGCTTGATCGTTCCCGTGGTCAAGGGCGCCGACGAAAAGAATTTCCTCGGCCTGCAGCGCGCCATCAACGACCTCGCCGAGCGCGCCCGCACGAAGAAGCTCAAGCCCGAAGAAGTGCAGGAAGGCACCTTCTCCATCACCAATCCCGGCGTCTTCGGCGGCCTGATGGGCTTGCCGGTGATCAGCCAGCCGAACGTCGCCATCCTCGGCCTCGGCTCGATCGAAAAGCGCCCCGTGGTGATCGACGACGCCATCGCGATCCGCTCAATGGTTTACCTCACGCTGAGCTACGACCATCGCGTGGTCGATGGCGCCATCGCCCACCAGTTCCTCCATCACATCAAGAAAACGCTGGAGAATTGGACCGAGCCGATCCTCTAAACATCCACAAGGAAAACGGGCCGGTGCGACCGATCAGAGTCGGTCCCACCGGCCCGTTTCATTTCCCCCTGCCGAGCCAAACTCCCGCCTCAACCTGAAAAAAATCCTGTCATCCTGAGCGAAGCGAAGGACCCCGAAAGCCTCAAGGCAATCTATCCCACGAAGTCATTTCCTGTCAGACCACAGCCGTCTATTTCACCCGCCTGTCATCCGTAATCCAGTTCACTTCCCAAGTCTTCCCGCCATCAACCGAAAAGGACTGCTCGAAATGAGCCAGATCGGTATTGACAACTGTCCACACGAATCGGATCAGCACCGCTCGCCCTTGGTAGAAGTCCTGCGCGTAGAACTCGCCCTGCCCCTTCTTTGTAAATTGGCCGATCTGGGGCACGCTCAAGCTGCCATCCTTGCTGGTGGCCCAATACAGCCGCCACTCGTGAGATTGGGGATCGAAGAGCCGCAGCGTTAGACCTTCGAGGTGTCCGGAAGCGGCGTCGCCCTCAAACTGTTCGAGTTGCGCGCGGCCGTCCCACACCTTTCTTGTAAAGGAATCCGCTTCAAAATCAACCCATGCATGCGAGCCAGTGAACGGATGGAGAAGCCGCTTCACGCGCATCTTCCAGGTGCCGAGCTCGAAGTCGAAATCGTGCTGACCCGCCATACCCTTGGCGGCGGGCGGCATTGCTTCGGCCGTGGCGTGATTGTCTCGCGTAAACGTCGCCACCCAATTCGGCTCCCACGTTTTCGCGCCATCGGCGGAAAATGACTGCACAAATCGAAACGAGTTCTGAGCGATATCGGAGAAGACGAAACGGACGAAGATGGTTCTGCCCTCGAACTCCTCTTGGTCGAAGAATTCCCCGCGGCCATTCTTGAATCCCCCGATCATGGCTTGGCCGAGAATGCCTTCGTTGCTGTTGGCAAAGTACACCCTCCACTCGCCGGATTGTGGGTTGTAGAGACGAAGGCTCAATCCCTCGATGCGGGCGTGAGTGGAGGGATCCTCGACTTCCAGTTCTCCAAGATTGGCGCGTCCGTCCCAAATCTTCCTGACGATCGAAATCCCCTGGTAATCCTCCCACGCCCGAGATCCCGACAAAGGATGCACCAAACGCCTCAGATGAACTTTCCATCTCCCGAACTCGAAATCGAAATCCCGCTGCCCGTCGTGCCCGGGCAGCGCGGCCCGTGCTGCGCCGAAGCTCGAAGGCAAGGCGAAGAGTACAAGCCCCGCCATCCCAAAAAGCCAGCCACGTTTGAATTTTGCGATCATTTCTCGCCTCCCCCCGTGCACATTCGCATCCAAGTTCACACCCTTCGCGCCACTCTCGAGAGCATTGCCAGACCCGAACGAATGGTGAAAGATAGGGTGTAGGGTGGGTCGTGGCAATAGCCACTCTTCACCGATCGACATGACCACTTGGATGTGTGCATGAAACCAGCCTCGAGCGTATTTCTGCCACCCATTGCCTTCGAGAACGGCAAAGGACGCCCCCTCTACCGGCAACTCCACGACTGGTTCCAGCGCGCCATCGCCAGCGGCCAGTTGCGCCCCGGGCAACGCGTGCCTTCGACGCGCGCACTCGCGGCCGAACTGAATATCTCGCGGATCCCCGTTCTGAATGCCTACGAGCAACTGCATGCGGAAGGCTATCTCGAAACTTTCGTGGGAGCGGGAACGCGCGTGGCGACTTCGATTCCGCGCGACGCCATCGCGGCGTCACCGGCTATCGGCCGGCCTGCGCCACGCAAAGCAAGACGCCGAATCTCGCAAGACAGCCTGGCGGCAAGTCCCGCGGCGCCGCAGCCTTGGCTCCATATCTCTGGCGCATTCCGGATGCATGTGCCTGCCCTCGACCAGTTCCCCGTCGACGTTTGGTCGCGGCTGGTGGCGCGAAACGCGCGGAAACTCGCGGAACGAATGGCGTACGGCGATCCGATGGGATATGCGCCCCTGCGCGAAGCAATAGCGGAGTATCTCCGCGTGGCTCGGGCGGTACGCTGCGGCCCTTCCCAGGTGATGATCGTCGCCGGATCGCAACAGGGGCTGCAGCTTTCCGCCCGCGTCTTGCTGAACCCCGGCGATCCGGTGTGGATCGAGGAGCCCGGCTACCCCGGAGCTCGTCAGGCATTCGCAACGGCACGGGCACGCCTTATCCCCGTGCCCGTCGACAAGGAGGGCCTGAACGTTGCGGAGGGCATTCGCCGCTGCCGGAACGCGCGAGCTGTCTATATCACCCCGTCGCACCAATATCCCCTCGGTGCGACTCTGAGTGCCGCGCGCCGCGTCCAGTTGCTGGACTGGGCTTCGCGCTCCTGCGCATGGATCATCGAGGACGATTACGACTGTGAATTTCGCCACGGAAACAGCCCGATGGCCTCGGTTCAGGGTCTCGATCCGGATGCGAGAGTCGTACACGTCGGAACCTTCAGCAAAGCCCTGTTCCCCGCCATCCGCCTGGGGCACGTGGTCGTTCCAAGCGATCTGGTCCCTGCCTTCGCCCGCGCTCGCCAGGCAGCCGATATCTTTCCTTCCACGCTCTATCAGGCGGTCCTGAGCGACTTCATCGCTGAAGGGCATTTCGCCCGCCACGCGCGCCGAATGCGAATGCTCTACAGCAACCGATGTATCGCGCTTGTGCTCGCGATCCGGGACCAAATGGACGGCATGCTGGATATCATCGGCGCCGATGCTGGCATGCACCTGGCGGGATTGCTGCCCCGCGGGATGGACGATACAACTGTCGCGCGGAAGGCAGCCGAGAACGGCGTCGCCGCAATGCCTTTGTCGACGTGTTGTCTAAAGCGCCCGTCGAGAGGCGGCTTGGTCCTCGGCTACGGTGCAGCGGATATTCCCCAGATTCAAGCAGGAGTCCGCCGGTTGAAGATGATTCTCTGCGGCGAGATGAGTCGCCGGAAATACCGCCCGGCGATGTCGACGTAGGAAAAAAGGATTTCCGCCCAAACTTCCTGGTCTCAATCCGAGAACCGGTGCGCGGCCACCATCGCCTGGCCCAGACTCAACCCGCCATCGCCCGCCGGCACTTCCGCGTGCGTGTAAACCTTAAAGCCCTCGGCACGGAGCGCATCGCACAATCCCTCAAGCAGCAGCAAGTTCTGAAAGGTCCCCCCTGACAAACACACCTCGCGCAAGCCGCTCCGATCCCGGATAAGTCGTGCCAGCCGCGAAAAAGTTTCCACCAGCCCGTTATGGAAGCGCCGGCTGATCGCGCTCGCCGGGAGCCACACATCCAAATCGGCGAGCAACGCTTCGAACAGAGGCCGTGTGTCGATCGCCCATCCCGCGCCTTCCGGCACGAGTCCCAGTGGATACGCGACGGTGTCGTTCGATTCGAGCGCCGCCATCTCCAGTTCGATCGCCGCCTGCGCTTCATAGTTCACCTGGCTCCTGATGCCAGCCAGCGCGGCAACGGCGTCGAACAGCCGCCCGCAGCTCGATGTGAGCGGCGAATTCAGTCCCCGCTCCACCATTTGCAACACCAGCTTGACGCTCGTGGCGTTCGTCCCGGCGAGGAACGGAAGCCCCCGGTTCAGGAACTCGCGCCCAAAGTGCTGCGCCAGATAGGCGACCGCCATCCGCCACGGTTCGCGGATCGCCGCCGCACCGCCCGGCAGCGGCACGTAGTTCAGATGCGCCACCCGCTCGAATCCGGAAAAATCCGCCAGCAGCACTTCCCCGCCCCAGATGCGGCCGTCGGCCCCGTAACCCGTGCCATCGAGTGCGAACCCGATCACTTTTTCGTGGAGGTGGTTTTCGGCCATGCAGGCGGCGACGTGCGCGTGGTGATGCTGCACGCCCACCAGCCGCGCGCCAGTCTGTTCGAGCGCCCATTTCGTCGAAAAATAATCGGGATGGAGATCGTAAGCGATGATTTCGGGCGTAATTTCGAGAATACGCTCGAAATGTTCGACCGCTTCCAGAAAAAAGCCGTAGCTTTCGAGGTTCTCCAGGTCCCCCACGTGCTGGCTGAGAAACGCCTGGTTGCCGTGCGCCAGGCAGATCGTGTTTTTCAACTCTCCGCCCGCCGCCAGAACCGCCGGCAGTTCTTCATCCAGAAAAACCGGCACGGGCACGTAGCCCCGAGAGCGGCGCAATTGCCGCGCACCCCCTTCCGCCGGCCGCACCACCGAATCGTCGCACCGCAGCAGGATTTCGCGATTGTGCACCAGGAAATGGTCGGCCAGCCCGCCGAGCCGCCCAACCGCTTCGCCGTTGTCGATGGCAATAGGTTCCTCGCTCACGTTCCCGCTTGTCATCACCAACGCGGCAAATTTCCCGCGCTCGAACAGCAGATGGTGCAACGGCGTGTAAGGCAGGAAGACGCCGAGATACGCATTCGACGGCGCGACGCAGTGAGCGATAGGCGTAGGCCGCTTCGCCCGCAGCAGCACGATCGGCCGCTGGCGGCTCGTCAGGATTTCGCGTCCCGTGTCGTCGATCTCGCAAAAGCGCTCCGCCGTCTCGATGTTCGGTACCATCACCGCAAACGGCTTCTCCACCCTGCATTTCCGCTCTCGCAGCCGTATCACCGCCGTCGAATTCGTCGCATCGGCCGCCAGATGGAATCCGCCCAGCCCTTTCACCGCAACAATTTCTCCCGCGTGGATCAGTTCCGCCGCTCTCGCCACAGGGTCGTCTGTCGCGACGGTCTTCCCTTCCCGGTCCCACAGCTCCAGTTTCGGTCCGCAGTCCCAGCACGCGTTGGGCTGGGCGTGGAAGCGGCGGTTCAGCGGATCCTCGTATTCGGCGCGACACGCCGGGCACATCGGGAAAACGGCCATCGAGGTGCTCGGCCGGTCGTAAGGGATGTCGTGAACGATCGTGAATCGCGGACCGCAATTCGTGCAATTGATGAAGGGATAGAGGTAGCGCCGGTCGGCTGGATCGAGCATCTCGCGCAGGCAATCGTCGCAAATCGCCACGTCCGGCGAGATCAGCGTGTGCATCGCCTCGCCGGCGCGGCTGGCGAGGATCTGGAACCCGGTTTCCTCGTTCGGCGGCAGCGAGTCCACCGCGATGCCGGTGATGCGCGAGAGCGCGGGAGCTTCCGCCGGCAGTCGATCGAGAAACCGCGCGATGCTCTCAGACGGCCCTTCCACCTCGATCGTGACGCCGGCCGCCGTATTGCGGATCGTGCCCGCGAGCCGCTCCTCCGTAGCCAGCCGGTAGATGTAGGGCCGGAATCCGACGCCCTGCACGACCCCCGAAACGCGGATTTCCTTGCGCTCCCCCATAGGCAGTCAGACTACGGCGGCTCGCGCGTTGAGCATCTTCTCCCGTCGCGCGCCGAGCCAGGCCATCCATGCCCCCAGTCCCATTCTCCGAGCGCAAGAAACGCGGATGATCTCGATGCCCGGATGAACCCGGCGCGCATTTTCTTCCGCCGCCGCGATGTCGAATGGAACGTATGGGAGCAGATCGACTTTGTTCAGAACCATCAGTTCCGACTTGAAAAAGATCGAGGGGTATTTCAGAGGCTTGTCCTCGCCTTCGGCCACGCTCAGCACCACAATCTTCGCCGCTTCGCCCAGATCGTAGCTCGACGGGCAAACCAGATTGCCGACGTTCTCGATGAACAGCATCTCCAGCTCGTCGAGCGCCCACTCTTCAAGTCCGCGCTCGATCATGCGCGCGTCCAGATGACACGTTCCACCGGTGGTAATCTGCCGCACGGGGAAACCGAAACGCCGCAGCCGCCGCGCGTCGTTTTCCGTCTGGATATCCCCGGTGAGCACGGCCACGCGCGCATGAGGATTCAGGTTTTCGAGAGTGCGCTCGAGCAGCGTGGTCTTCCCCGCGCCCGGCGAGCTGATCAGGTTCGCGCACAGCACGTTATGCGTTTCGAACCGGTCGCGCAGCGTGGCCGCCAGCCGGTCATTCTCGCTCAGTACCTTGCGCTCCAGCCCCACACGGTTCATGATCCTCCACCTCCAGGTACGCCAGTTCCAGCTCGTCGCCGCCCGCAAAAATCGTGTTCACTTCGCCGCACACCGGGCAGGCCACGTCGTACGATTCCACGATGAATTCCCGCGAGCATCGCTCGCACCGGTGCCGCCGCGGCCGGTAGTCGATCTCCAGCACGAGCGGCTCCCACTCCGTCCCGCGCACCACCGCTTCCCAGCAGAACGACAGCGCGTCGCGGTCCACTCCCGCCAGCTCGCCGATTCGCAACCCGACTTTCGTGATTCTTCCCTGCGGAAAGCGCAGCGCTTCCTTCTCGATCGCGTCCAGCAACGAATTCGCGATGGCCATTTCGTGCACGGGTCGCCCTCAGCAGATGCGCGGCAGTTGATCGCCGGCCAGCATGTCGACGATGCGCGTGGTGCCGAGCGGCGTCCGCATCGTCACCAGGCCCGGATGCGCCTCGGTAACGGTGCCGATAATGTGCGCCTCGCGTCCCAACGGGTGCTTCCGCATCGCATCGAGCACCGCCTCGGCCTTCGCCGCGTCCACGATCGCCACCAGCTTCCCTTCATTCGCCACGTATAGCGGATCGAGTCCGAGCATCTCGCAAGCCCCGCGCACCTCTTCGCGCAACGGAATCTCGCGCTCGTCGAGTTCGATCCCCACACGCGATTGCCCCGCGATCTCGTTCAGCGAACTCGAAAGCCCGCCCCGCGTCGGATCGCGGAAGCAGCGGAATTCCGGCGTGACGCCGAGCATCGCCGCCACGAGCGTGTGGAGCGGCGCCGTGTCGCTTTTGACCGCGCTCTCGAATTCCAACCCCTCCCGTTGCCCAAGGATGGTGATCCCGTGATCGCCGATCGTGCCGCTGAGCAGCACCCGGTCGCCCGGCCGCGCGCGATTGGCGGAAAGCTCGATTCCGTCCGGCACGAGCCCGATCCCGGAAGTGTTGATGAAAATTCCGTCCCCGCTGCCCTTCTCGACCACTTTCGTGTCGCCGGTCACCACATCCACGCCCGCGTTTCGCGCCGATTCCCGCAGCGATTTCACCACCCGCCGCAACACCTCCATCGGCAGGCCTTCCTCGATGATGAACGCCACGCTCAAAAACAGCGGCAACGCCCCACCCATCGCCAGATCGTTGATCGTCCCGTGTGCCGCCAGCGAGCCGATGTCGCCGCCCGGAAAAAACAGCGGCTTCACCACGAACGAGTCGGTGGTAAACGCCAGCCGCGATCCGTTCACCGATACCACCGCCTGATCGTCCAGCCGCCCGAGTACCGGATTCGCGAACGCCGGCAGTATCACTTCCCGCAGCAGTTCCGCGCTCAGCCGCCCACCGCTCCCGTGGCCGAGCAGGATGGAATCCTTCGAGGAATATGGAACGGGGCAGGAGAAGCCCGAAAAAATGTCCGATTCGGCCATCATTGCTCCTCCCGCGCCGCCACGGCGTGCCGGCGATATTGGTAGTACGCGGCGCAAGCCCCTTCGGCCGAGACCATCGGCGCTCCGAGCGGCGATTCCGGCGTGCAGCGCGTCGCGAACGCCGGGCAATCCGTCGGCTTTTTCAAACCCTGCAGCACCAGGGCGCTCATGCATTCGGCGGGTTCCTCGGCCGTGATCTGTTCGAGGCCAAAAATGCGATCGGCGTCGAACGCCGCGTATTCCGGCCGCAGCCGGTAGCCGCTTTCGGGAATCGGGCCCACGCCCCGCCATTTCCGGTCGCACACGTCGAACACCTCGGCCATGATCCGCTGCGCCGGCAGATTCCCTTCGTAGTTCACCGATCGCACGTACTGGTTTTCCACTTCCGCCCGGCCCTCTTCGAGCTGGCTCACCAGCATCGAAATCGCCTCCAGCAGGTCCACCGGCTCGAACCCGCCGATGACCATCGGCACGTGGAATTCGCGCGACAGTTCCTCGTAGTCGCGATAGCCCACCACTGTGCATACGTGCCCCGGCGCGATGAATCCCTGCACGCGGTTATGTGGAGAGGAAAGCAGCAGCCGCATCGCCGGCGGCACCAGCACGTGCGACACCAACATCGAAAAGTTCGTCAGCCCTTGCCGCTTCGCCTGCCACACCGCCATCGCGTTCGCCGGCGCCGTCGTCTCGAATCCCACGCCGAAAAACACCACCTGCCGCTCCGGGTTCTCCCGCGCCACCTTCACCGACTCCATCGGCGAATAGACCACCCGCACGTCGCCGCCCCCGGCCCTCACCCGGAAAAGGTCTGTCCGCGAGCCGGGCACGCGCAGCATGTCGCCGTAGGAAACAAGAATCGTGTTTGACCGCGAGGCAATCTCGATCGCCTTGTCGATCGTCTCGAGCGGCGTCACGCACACCGGGCAGCCCGGTCCGTGAACCATCTCAATGCCATGCGGCAGCAGCTCGTCGATGCCATAGCGCATCAGCGTATGCGTCTGGCCGCCGCAGATTTCCATCAGCACCCACGGACGCGTGGCTTTCCGCTCGATCTCCGCCACCAGCTTCCGCGCGATGTGCTCATCGCGATATTCGTCGATGTATTTCATCGCGAGTTTCCCCCCTGCCCGAGCGCGTCCCCAGGTGACAACTCCGCTTCGAGTACTCCCATCGATTCGAGAATCTGGTAGGTGCGCTCCGCCTCTTCGCTGTCCACGCGGCTGATCGCGAAGCCCACGTGCACCATCACGTAGTCGCCCACCGTCGCTTCGGGAACGAAATCGAGGCAGGCCTCGCGCGTGATCCCGCCAAACTGCACCTTGCCGCTGCGCACGCCGTTACGGATTTCGCTGGTAAGAATTTTCCCCGGAATGGCCAAGCACATTCGATTCCCCCTTTCGAATCTTGAAAATCGCCCCCGATCGAACCATCAAAGGTTCGAGCGCTCTCCTGCCAAAACCCTTTCCGGCGAAAGTTCGCCGGCCCACCGGGCAAGTTGCGCCACGGCCTCCTCGACAAGCGCATCGAGCGCTGCCGCCACCGGAGCGCTCAGGTCGGTTCCCCAATCCGTCGAAAGCGGCGAGACGCCCAGGAGCACGATCTCTCTCGCAGTCGTCGATACAAGCGGCAACATCGCCAGCAGATCCGCCAGGCCCACCTGATGAACGCTCGCCGCGCCTGGCAGCCCGCGCAATTCCTCGTTGGCCATGCGCACCACCGTGCCCGGCGGCTCGCCAACGTCGATCGCGTCGAGCAGGAGCAGATGGGTGGAATCGCTGATGCAGGTGAGCAATTCGAGGCCGTAGGTGCCGCCGTCGATGAAAGTGACGCCCGCGGGCACGCGGGGATCGCGCCGGAGCCGTTCCAGCGCGTGCAAGCCAAACCCGTCATCGGTGCGAATCAGATTGCCGATTCCCACCACCACCGTTTTGGTTTTTGGACTGAATTCCACCAATTCTCCCTACCTGCCGCTCGTCCCAGACCGAGAACCGGCTGCGGTGCTCTTCTGCCCATGGGTCTTTCCTCGGTGCCGCCAGTACGCCCATCCGGGGCCGACGATCGGGAACTCCCTTTCGTGCCGGCTCGCCGGATCGGCGGCGAGGAAATCCGCCGGCAGGTTCTTGTAGCCGGAGAAAATTGAACCCATCAGCCCGCTGCGCTCCTCGATGGACATCAGCCACGCGCTGTAGATGTGGTGAACGAAGAAGGCCACGAGGATGAACATGATGAGGAAATGAATTTCCCGCAGATACTGGATGCCGATGAGCGAGGGTAGCCAACCGATGAAGAAGCCCAAAACGGCGCTGTGGCGCACGTGATTGAAAAGCGCCAGACCCGTCAGAACCTCGATGAAAATGAACGTGTAAATCGTTGCGTACGTGGCTCCCGCCAGCGGATTATGTCCGACGCGGCTCTCCGGCTGACGGCGCAGGAACAGGTAGTACCGCAGCATGTTCCGCGCTCCGCGCCATTGTTCCGGATCCACCAGCAGAAACTGCCGCCATCGCGCCCACCGGTTGCCCTTGAAGAACCAGTACAAGCGCAGCAGAAACGCGGCGATGAACGTGAAGCCGGTGACTTCATGGATGAAGCGCATCGTTCCCATGACGAATGCGTCGTGGCCGCGTGAAATGATGAAAGGGTCGTAGAGGTAGTAGCCGGTGAAGCTGAGCACCACGATCGAGAGGAAAATCACCCAATGCGCAATGCGCACCGGCCATTCCCACACGTACACGCGAACGATGTTTTCGCCGGAAACAGGACTCGCCACCCTGGCTGCCGATTGCGCTGCCGCATTCATGGCTGCCTCGCTCCCTTCAGATCTCCCGCCGGGCATAGGTGCGTCCCCGCGCGTCCGTCACGTGCACCGCGCACGCCAGGCACGGATCGAACGAATGGATCGTTCGCAGAACTTCGAGCGGGCGTTCCGGATCGGCGATCGGCGTTTTCAGTAGCGCGGTTTCGTAGGGGCCCCGTTGCCCCTTCCCGTCGCGCGGGCCGGCATTCCATGTCGATGGCACGACGATCTGGTAGTTCTTGATGAGCGTGTCCTCGATTTCCACCCAATGTCCCAGCGAGCCGCGCGGCGCCTCGAACAACCCGTAGCCCTGCGCCGTGCGCGGCCAAGTATCCGGCTCCCACTTGTCGCCGTTGTGCATGCGGAGATCGCCGTGGCCCATGCTCTGCCGGAGTTCCTCGATCCATCCCACGATGTGGTTGGCCAGCAGTTGCGTTTCGAGAGCCCGCGCGGCGATGCGTCCGAGCGTAGAGAAGAGCGCCGTCGGCGGCGCGTTCAGTTTCGCCAGCACCCCGTCCACGATCGCCTTCACTTCCGGCTGCCCCGACGCGTAGGCCACCAGCGTCCGCGAGAGCGGCCCCACTTCCATCACGTGGTCGTCGTAGCGCGGCGCTTTCAGCCACGAATACTTTTCCTCGACATTCAAGAATTCGTACGGCGGCTTCGGGCCCGTGTACTTCGGGTGCGTCTCGCCCTTGGCGGGAGGCAGCGAGACGTTGTTTCCCTGCGGGTATTCGTACCAGGAATGCGTCACGTACTCGGCGACCTTGTTCGGATCGACCGGATACACTTTCGAGAGGTCGTTGTTCAGGATGAAGCCGCGCGGCAGGAAGTATCGCCCGACGTCCTGGATTCTGCCCTGCGGAAATGCGCCATAGCTCAGGTAGTTCCCCGGCCCCGCGCCCAGCGCAAACCAGTCGCGGTAGAAGCCCGCCACCGCCAGCACGTCCGGAATCAGCACCTGGTCGACAAATTTCTTCGCCGTTCCCGCCACCTCCGCGATGAAGTCGAGCCGTTCGGGATTGAGTGGCGCATCGGGCCAGTTCGGATCGATCGCGGTCGACATCCCTCCAACCAGGTAGCTCTGCAGGTGTGGATTCTTCCCGCCCAGCACCGCGTGAATGCGAATGAATTCCCGCTGGAACTCGAGCGCTTGCAGGTAATGCGCAACCGCCAGCAGGTCCGCTTCCGGCGGCAGATGATACGCGGGGTGGCCCCAGTAGCCGCTGGTGAACAGGCTGAGCTGCCGGCTTTCGACGAGCGTCTTCACGCGGTCCTGCACGCCCTTGAAGTAGGCCGTGCTCGAAACCGGCCATTCGGAAATGGATTGCGCCAGTTGCGAGGTCTTCGCCGGATCGGCCTTCAGCGCGCCGGTGATGTCCACCCAGTCGAGCGCGTGCAGGTGGTAGAAGTGGATGATGTGGTCGTGGATGTACTGCGTGGCCGAGATGAGATTGCGCACCAGCCGCGCGTTGTTCGGCACTTCGATGTCCAACGCGTTCTCCACCGCTCGCACCGAAGCCAGCGCGTGCACCATCGTGCACACGGCGCAGATCCGTTGCGTCCACAGCCACGCCTCGCGCGGATCGCGCCCGCGAACGATCAGCTCGATCCCGCGAAACATCGTCCCGGAGCTCCACGCGTCGCTGATCTTCCCCCCGTCGACCTGGGCTTCCACGCGAAGGTGACCTTCGATCCGGGTGATCGGATCCACGACCATGCGGGCCATGTGAACCTCCTACGCTTCCGGAGAAGCGGGTTTTGATCCTTCCTTCGAGCGGCCTTCCTTTTGGCTGTCCAGCTTGCTTACGTTGCCTCGGATGATGCTTCCCACTGCGTGCACCGCTGTCACTCCGGCCACCGCGCCCACCACGCCCCAACCGATATTCTCGGCCGTCACGTCAACGCCGAATCCCGGCACCTTGGGCAGGCGCTTGTAGAAAGGCGAAGACCAATCCCAGAAACGGTGGGCGGCGCAGGCGATGCAACCGTGCCCCGCCTTCACCGGCCAGCTCGTCCCGTCATTCCACCGCACCGACGGGCAGTTGTACGTGGCCAGGGGCCCTTTGCAGCCCATCTTGTACAGGCACCATCCCTTGCGGCTTCCCTCATCACCCCACTCCTCGACGAAGCGCCCGGCGTCGTAATGCGCGCGCCGCTCGCACTGGTCGTGGATGATCGCCCCATAGGCAAACAGCGGCCGGTTGTACTGATCGAGCGCCGGCATTTCGTGGAACGTGAGGTAGTGAACGAGAACCGCGGCCGTATTGGCCACGTTGTGCGGGCAGCCGCCCAGATTCACCACCGGCACGCCCGGCACCGCCTCTTGCAATCCCAGCGCGCCGGTCGGATTCGGGTTCGCGCGAACCAGGCCGCCATCCCACGCGCAGGCGCCCACGGCAATGTTCGCCGCCGAGTTCGAGCACACCTCGCGCGCGATGTCCAGCGCCGTGCGGCCCGCGATCGTGCAGTAGACGCCGTCATCGGCCGTCGGAATAGCGCCCTCGACGATCGCGATGTACTTCCCTTTCTCTTCCTTTACCACGCGCTGCAGCGAGGCCTCGGCCTGCTTGCCCGCCCCGGCCATGATCGTCTCGTGGTATTCCCACGAAAGCAGATCCAGCACCACGTCCGCCACCGGCGGATGGCTCGAGCGCAGCATCGATTCCGTGTTGCCCGCGCAATCCTGAAATTCCAGCCACACCAGCACCGGCTTCTGTGGCTGCGAAAGCGCGGCCACCACCTTGTCGAGGTATCGCGTCGGCAACGCCAGCGTCGCCACCATCAAGCTGCAGAATTCCAGGAAATCACGGCGGGAAACGCCCTGGCGTTCCAGGGCGCTTGGCAGGTCTTGTTCGAACGGGGGCATGTCTTACCTCCCGAAAGACGCTGATTGCGAAGCTCCGAGTAGCAACGGCACCAAAATCGGCGGGCAAATCCGTTGGCGACTCCCTGACTTCGTCGCCATGGGAACATCCTGGGAAGAGAAGGGCAACCTGCGTGTCCAGTCCAATCGACGTCTTGCTGCGGGCCGATACTGCGTTTTCCCGTGAACGTGAACAAGCGCCCGCATTATGTCTAGGCTGCGAGAGCACGTCCCGTTCCATGTGTTTCTTTTTTGAATTTTTCTAACTGACAGTAAGACTGGGGCTTATCGTCCCGCTGCCTCTGGCGATCCCGCTCGCGAAAACCCTGGTCGGGTGATTTCACCGCGGAGTGCGTCGATTCGCGCATTCCCGGCAGATGTTTTGCGCCGGATAACGCAAATTTCCGCAACGAAGTGATTGATCCGGTTCTGGCCCGAAGACTTGGCGACCATTGCGGTCCGCATTTTTCTCGAATGTCCCCACGGTCTCCACGGAGTCGGAAGATTCTCCCGCGGCCAACGCGCACCGCTGCCGCCAACCGCCGAACTTTGGCTCTCAATCAGCTCATCGAGAGTGCTGGGAGTCGTCCTGCGAGTAGAGCCGTTCCCCGGCCATCCCGGCGATCACGGCGCCGCGCTGATCGCAGGTCATGCGTCGCCAAGCGCGACGTCCGGACTGGTGCTACGCGCTCTCCCGCGGCAGCACCAGCACAGAACACGGTCCGTGCCGCATGACGCGCTCGGTCGTCGTGCCAATCGTCGTCATCTCGAGCAGCGGCCGGTGCTCGGCCGCGAGAACGATCAGGTCCACCGGATGCTCGCGCGCGTAAAGAATGATTTGCTCGGCCGCGTTTCCGTGACGCACGATTTCTGTCACCTGACACTGACTCCGCGCCTCGCTCGGCACCCACTGGCACAATCTCTCGTGCATCTCCTCCGCCCGCGTCCCGGGCTCCTCGGCCGCGTGCAGCACGTCGAGGGACGCATGAAATGCCGAGGCCAGCACCGTCGAAGTCTCGAGGCACCGCCGCCCCGCTTCCGTGAAACTCACCGGGCACAGAATTCTCTTCACTCCGGCTGGCGCCTCATCACCTCCACGCGCGATAAGCGCCGGCACCGGCGATTCCCTCACGATATTTTCCGCCACCGAACCCATCATCAGCCGCGCCACGCCGCTGCGCCCGTGGCTCCCGAGAACCAGGAGGTCTGGCCGGTGCGCCTTCATGTGCTCTTGCAGTATCGGTATCGGGTGCCCCTCCACCACATTCACCACCAGCTCCGCCTGCGCCCCGAACATCCCCCGTGCCATCCCCGCCAATTCTTCGAGCAATTTCGTTTTCCGTTTTTCCATCTCCGCGGTGAGGATCTGGATCTGCGCCGGCGTGAAATACCGCGGCGGCTCCGTCCAGTCCGAATGCAGCACGTCCACCCGCGCGCCGAACGCCCGCGCAAAGAGCCGCGCCCAACCCAGCACCAGCCGCGAGCTCGGCCCCAGATCGACCGCGCAAAGAATCTCTTTCGGTACAAACGCTTTCATCGCGTCTCCCTTCTCACCACCCACGCCCAAGCCGAATGCGCCCCCCCAGTAGCACAGGCTTTCAGCCTGTGCTCTTTTGCCCCCGCGGAAACCGAAGGCGCCGCAGGCCAGGCACGCCGCCAAGGCCGAGCCCCGCATGCTTCAAGGCACGGCCTCTTGCCCTGATGAAAAACTACTTCCGGCTGTCATTCCGAGCGAAGCGAGGAATCTGCTTTTGGGAAACGCATGAAAACAGCAGTTTCCTGGTCGCCTTCGGCTCCTCGGAATGACGCAGGGCGAGCGTTTCCGCAACTGCTTCACCCGTGGATCGGCGAGCCGAGCGTCTTGCTCTGTCCCACGCCCAGCTTCCGCAGGAACCACATCATCGGGCACCAGTTCGTGAACGAAGACTGGAACAGATTGGCTCCCACAAAAGCGGTGAACCAATACCAGTTGGGATTCACCCACGTGCCCAGCGCCAAAGTCGCCAGCACGATTAATCCTGCTATGCCTCTCAACATCCGTTCGATCGTCATGCTCTTGCCTCCTGCTTCTGGATCCGCCGCTTTTGCGTCACGTAATAAAGCAGCGGCACCGCCAAAAATGACAGCAGGGTCGAGGTGATTCCGCCCGCCATCAGCGAAATCGCCAGCCCCTGGAAAATCGGGTCGAGAAGGATCGGGCTCGCGCCCACCACAACCGCCAGCGCCGTCAGCAGCACCGGCCGGAATCGCACCGCCCCGGCGTCGATCACCGCTTCTTCGAGCGGTATTCCCTGCGCCAGCCGCAGCTCGATGAAGTCCACCAAAATGATCGAGTTCCTCACGATGATCCCCGCGCCCGCAATGAACCCGATCATCGAAGTCGCCGTGAAAAACGCCCCGGCCAGCGCGTGGGCCGGCAAAATCCCGACAAGCGTCAGTGGAATCGGAGCCATGATTACCAGCGGCACGCTATAGGAATCGAACCAGCCCACCACCAGCAGGTAGATCAGCACGAGTACCGCCGCGAACGCCACGCCCAGATCGCGAAACACCTCATACGTGATGTACCATTCTCCGTCCCAGGTCACCCCCAGCTTGTTCGTCGATGGCGGCGGCCCGGTGAAGTACTGCTGCACCTGGTATCCCTCGGGAATGTTCAGCGCGGCGATCTTCTGCTTCATCTTCAGAATGGCGTAGACGGGGCTCTCCTCGCCGCCCGCCACGTCTCCGATCACGTAGACCACCGACCGCAGGTTCTTCCGGTAGATGTCCTTGTCCACCTGCTCGGGCTCGACTCGCACCAGCGACCCGAGCGGCACCATCTGTCCGCCCGCGCCGTTCAAGAACAACCCGCGCAGCGCATCCTCGCCCGACCGGGTTTCCCGCGACAACTGGATGTGGATCGGCACATCCTCGCGGCTGCTTGGTGAGTGCATCAGTCCCACGTCCTCGCCGCCCAGCGCGATTGCCGTCGAATTCGTGATGTCGCCCGCCGAAATCCCCAGGAGCGCCGCCTTGTCCTGCTGCACCTTGAAGTCGAGCTTCTTCTGGTCGTCATTCACCAGCCAGTCGACGTCCACCACGCCCGGCGTTTCCTGAAAAATCCCGCGAATCTGCCGCGCCAGCGCAATCTGCTGCTGGTAATCGGGCCCGTAAACTTCGGCCACGAGCGTCGAAAGCACCGGCGGACCCGGCGGCACCTCGGCGATCTTTACCCGCGCGCCCCACGGTTTCGCGATCTGGTCGATCGGACCGCGAATCCCGAGCGCCACCTGATGGCTCTGCTCGCTGCGATCGGCCGCCGGCACCAGATTCACCTGTATGTCGCCCTGATACGGCATCCGCCGCAGGTAGTAATGGCGAACCAGCCCGTTGAAGTTGTACGGACTCGACGTGCCGGCGTAGATCTGGTAGTTCGCGACGAGCGGTTGTTTCGCCAGGTACTCGCCAATCGCCTGTTCGGCTGCGAGCGTTCGTTCGAGCGGCGTACCCGCCGGCATGTCCACCACCACCTGCATTTCGCTCTTGTTGTCGAACGGCAGCATCTTCACCAGCACCATCTTCAACGGCACCAGCGCGCAGGCCGCCAGCAGCAGCACCACCACGCCGCCAAAGAAAATCCAGCGCCGCGCCGCGCTTTCGACCAGCGGAGTGATCACCCGCCGGTACAGCCGCCGCGTCCACGTCTGGCTCTCGTCGATATGCTCGGCTTCCTTCTTCTCTTCACCGCGCAGCAGGCGCAGCGCCGCCCACGGCGAAACGACGAACGCCACCACCAGCGAAAACAGCATCGCCGCCGACGCGCCCACCGGAATCGGCCTCATGTACGGCCCCATCAGTCCGCTCACGAACGCCATCGGCAAAATCGCCGCGATCACCGCGAACGTCGCCAGAATCGTCGGGTTGCCCACCTCGTCGACCGCCTCGACTGCCACCTCGCTCCACGGCCGGCCCTTGTTCTGCGGCAGCCGGAAATGCCTCACGATGTTTTCGACGACGACGATCGCGTCGTCGACCAATATGCCGATCGAGAAAATCAGCGCGAAGAGCGTCACCCGGTTCAGCGTGTATCCGTGGAAGTAGAAAATGAACAGCGTCAGCGCCAGCGTTACCGGCACCGCCACCAGCACCACGCCCGATTCCCGCCAGCCCAGCGCCAGCGCCACCAGCAGCGTCACGGAAAGTGTCGCCAGCAGCAGGTGCTTCAGCAGGTCGTTCGATTTGTCTTTCGCCGTCTCGCCGTAGTCCCGCGTCACCGTAACCCGCACGTTGTCCGGAATCGCAACGCCGCGCAGCGAATCCACTTTCTGGATTACCGCCTGCGCCACCACCGAAGCGTTCGTGCTCTGCCGCTTCGCCACTGCCAGCGTCACCGCCGGATACTCGCCTCCGCTCGCCTTCTTCTCCGCCCCGCCATAGCCGAAGAAAACGTAATTGCTGTGCTCGCCCGGCCCGTCCACAACGTCCGCCACGTCGCCCAGATAGACGGGCTTCCCGTTGAAGACGCCCACCACCATGTTCCGCGCGTCGCTCGCGTCCCCGATGAACCGGCCCGTTTCCACCACGAACTCCTGATTCTCCTGCGCGAACGAGCCCGAAATGCTCCGCTGGTTCGACAACTGGAACGCCTGCGCGATCGCGCCCGGGCTCAGGTGGTAAGCCGCGAGCCGCTGCGGATTCAGCGTCACGCGCAATTCCCGCTGCGTGCCGCCGATGATTGTCGTCTCGGAAACGTTGTCCACCTGCTTCACCGCGACGTTCGCCTCTTCGACGATCTGCCGCAACTGGTAGCTGCTGTATCCCTGGCCCCAGAACGTCAGCGCCAGAATCGGCACGTTGTAGATCGACCGCACCTTGATCAGCGGCGGCGAAGCGCCCGGCGGTATGTGGTCGAAATTCGAGTACAGCTTGTTGTAGGTGCGCACCACCGCGTCGTTCTCCGACACGCCCACGTAATACCGCACCGTCACCAGCGCCTGGCCCGGCATGCTCGTCGAATAGACGTATTCGACCCCGGGGATTTCCTTCAGCAGCTTCTCCATCGGGATCGCCACGCGCTGCTCGACTTCCTGCGCCGAGGACCCGCGCATCGAAACGAAAATGTCGAGCATCGGCACCACGATCTGCGGGTCCTCTTCCCGCGGCGTTTTCATGACCGCGAAAGCCCCCAGCAGCAGCGAGGCGACGATGACCAGCGGCGTCAGCCGCGAATTGATGAACGCCCGTGCAATCTTTCCCGCCAGTCCGCTTTTCAACGCCCTGCCTCCGCCTTCTTGCCGTCCAGATCACGCGAGCCGGGATTCGTCACCACCCGGTCGCCCGATCCCAATCCGGAAAGCACGATGCGGCCGGTTTCCGTCTTCGCCCCGAGCGTCACCAGGCGCAAATGGATGATCCCCGCCGCGTCCACCACGTAGAGTCCACGCAACTGCCCGCGATCGAGAATCGCCGCCTCCGGTGCCACGATCGCCTGCCGCTCGCCCTGCCGGAACCACGCCCGCCCGAACAACCCAGAGCGCAACGCCGGATCGGCCGGCAAATCGATCTTTACTTGCACCGTGTGCGAAGCCGGATTCGCGCCCGGCTCGATCTCCGCCACTCTTCCCGCGAACTTCTTTCCCGGAAACGCGTCGAGTTCCACCGGCACCGCCGTCCCCACGCGGATCCCGCTCATGTTCTCGGCGTCCACCGTCGCTTCGAGCCTGTATCGCGACGTCTCCTCCACCGACAACAGCGGCGTGCCCGGCGTCGCCATCGCTCCCGGATCGACGAAGCGCTGCAGCACCACGCCGTCGAATGGCGCCACGATGCGCGTGTAACTCGTTACCGTCGACGCCGCGCTCACCTCGTCCTTCGCCTGCTGCAAAGCCGCCGCCGCCTGCTGCTGCCGCGCGTGCGCCGCCGCCAGCATCGCCTGCGCCGCCTGTTGCTTCGCCTCGACTTCGTCGAATTCCTGCGGGCTCACCGATTTCTGGTCGCGCAAATAGACGTAGCGCTTGTACGTCTTCTCGGCGACGCTCGCCTGCGCCTCGGCCGCCGCCGCGCCGCGCCGCGCTTCCTGTTGCGCCGCCTCCGCCTGCGCGAGACCCGCTTCCGCCGCCGAGCGCCGCGCCGCGAATTCGCGGTCGTCGAGCACGATGAGCACCTGTCCTTGGTGAATCCGGTCGCCCTCGTGCACCGTCACCTGGTCCACCGTGCTCATCACCCGCGCCGCCACCTGCGCCGTCCGAATCGACGCCACCGTTCCCGGCGCCGCCACTTCATTCGGGATCGTCGCGAGTTCCACCGTCTGCGTCTCGACGCCGCTCACCGTTTCCGGCGCCGCCTGCTTCGGCGCCGGCGCTCCGCCGCATCCCCAAAGACCAACGAGAATTGGCGCGGCCAGCGCCAGCTTCCAGCCCGAAATTGCCTTTTTCATTTGCATCGTCCGTTTCATTGCGTCCCGCCTTGATTCAAGAGATCCGATTGCATCGTCAATTGCCCCGCGGCGCGCTCGAGCTGCGCCCGCGCCACCTGCCAGTCGTGCAACGCGGCCAGATACCCGGTGCGCGCGTCGAGCTGCGACGTCTGCGCCCGCAAAAGTTCCGTGATGGTGACGAGCCCCGCCTGATACCGGTTCTGAATGATTCGCAAACTCTCGCTCGCCTGATTCACCGAATCGCGCGCCGCCGCCGCTCGCTGCGCCGCCGCCTGCGCGTCCAGAAACGCCTGCCGCACCTCCAGATCGATTCCCGATCGCAGCCAGGCGAGCTGGTGCTCCGCCTGGAGCTTCTGCGCGGTGGCCTCCGCCAGCCGCGACCGCTGCGCGCCGCCGGAAAAGATGTTCAGATCCAGCCGTGCTCCCGCTACCCAGTTCGTCCCCGAAGGCCCGCCCATCGTTTCCGCGTCGCGTTCGTAGTTTCCGAAAAGTCCGATCTGCGGCCCGAAATCCGCCTTCGCCAGCTTCCGGTTGTCTCCCGCCGCCTTGTCCTGCATCTCCGCCGCGCGCAGCGCCGGCCGCTCCGCCATCGCGGTCTTTTCCCATTCGTCGACTCCCCGCGCGATCGCCGTAGGCTGTTCGAGTTTTCCCGTGACATCGGGCATCGCGCCCGGCGCGAAACCCATCTCGCGGCCCAGGTTCAGCCGCGCCACTTCCACCGCGTTCTTCGCGCGAATTTCCCGGTCCTGCATCTGCGCCCGGAAGACCTCCGCGCTCAGCAGATCGGAAGTGACCACGAGCCCCGCCTTCTCCATCGTGCGCACGCGCTGTTCATTCGATTTCGCCGAATCGAGCGCCTGCTCGGCGGCCTTCAGGTCCTCCTGCGCGACGATCACGCCGTAATAAGCGCGCACCACGCGCAAAATCAGGTCCTGCCGCGCCTGCGCCGTCTCGTAGTCCGCCGCCGTCGCCATCTGCTTCGCGCCCTTTTCCCGCAAATGCGTCCGGCCGGAATCGAAGAGCGACATCTGCCCGCTGACTTGTGTCTGGAAATTGTCGAGTGGCGTCGGCGAGTTCAGCCGCGACAGGTTGAAATCCTCGGCCGTGAATTGCCGCTGCGCCAGCAGCGAGCCGAACACATACACGGGATTGTTCCCTCGCGTGAATCCCTGGCTCACGTCGAGCCGCGGAAACCACCCCGCCCGCGCCTCGCCCACCCGCGCGCGCGACGCCTCCGCCTGGTCCTTCGACGCCTGGAGCGCCGGATTCCGCGCGAGCGCCTGGTTCACCGCCTCCCGTAGCGACAGCGGCTGTTGCGTCTGCGCCGCAAGGCCCGGCGCCCAGGCCAATAGCAAGACGAAAACTTCGATACGCATTCTTTTTTTCATGGTCGTTCCCGCTTACGAAAGATTGGGCCGCGGCGCTTCGCCCGCCGCGCGCTCGAGTGACCGCGCCAGCTTCGTTCCCTGCCGCAGCCGCGCCGCCAGCACCTCGCGGATCAGCCGGCAGGCATCCTTGATTTCCGTGAAACTCAGCCGGTACGAAGCCGCCCGGCCCTGATGGAGCGTCTCGATGAGTCCCGCGCGCTTCAGCAGCGCCAGATGCTGCGACAGGTTCACCTTGTTCACGCCGAGCGCACGCAGCAGTTGGGCCGTCGACTTCTCCCCCTCCGCCAGCAGATCGAGAATCTGGATCCGACGCCGGTGGCCCAGCACGCGGCAGATCTCCGCCTGCATCGCGTAGATCACCTCTTGCTCGCTGCTCTGCGCCCTCGTCTTCGCCGCTCGTTTCGCCATATGTCGTTTCACCCTCTCCGGCCGGGACGCCCACGCTGCGCCGCTCCGTCCTGCAAGCGCCGTTCCAGGCGCGCCCGCGCCGCGCCACCGCCGGAACTCCATACCGGAGACCGGTTTAGCGCCTCGGCCGTCTCTCCGCGGGCCTGGCGGCGGCTGCGGGATATCGAGCACCGGCAGCGCCGTATCGCCCACAGTTACGAAATATTACAACTTTCAAAGTATTTTAACAATAGAGGAATTCGCCGCGCTTGCCCAGCCCCGCCCCGGGGTCTACCATGCTCCTATGCGGCCGAGAACCCTTACCGCGATCGTCCTCCTCGTCATCGCCACCATCCTCCTCTGCCCCATCTCCGAAATGTTCGACCGCTGGGATCACACCGCCAAAACCGGCAAGGACACCGAATCCTCCCTGATGCTCGTCGCCGAATGCGCCGGCGCCGCCATCGCCGTCATCCACTCCGCGGCCGCCTTCCTGCCCGCTTTCGTGATCGCGCGCCTGCCCGTCGTTTTCCGCTCGCCCGCCCCGCGCTTCCGTTTCGCCGCTGCCGAAACTTTCCGTTTCCCCGAAAGCCCGCCTTCCCTGCCCCTCCGCATCTGATTTCCTGTGCCTTCCCGCCTCGGCCAACCAGAGCCGCAGGCTATTCGTGCATCTCATTCCGGGAGGCGTGTCATGTCACGTTTGGGAAAAGTTGTTCCGCTCTTCGCGTTCCTCGCGCTCTGCGCCGGCTGCGCCAAAGTCGTGGCCTATCGCCCCGCGCCCATCGTTCCGGCGGCGACCGCACAACGGCTCGAAGCGCGCCGGCTCACCGATCCCGGCCTCGAGCGCTTCCTCGCGCAAAATCTCGGCCATCCCGTTTCACCGTGGCCGATGCGCGAATGGAATCTTCAAACGCTCACGCTGGCCGCGCTCTACTTCAGCCCGCAAATGGATATCGCACGCGACCAGTTGGCGGTGACGCAGGCCGCGATCGTTACCGCCGCCGAGCATCCGAATCCCACGCTCAGCCTCACGCCGGGCATTCCGAGTCCATGGCTCTTCGATATGCCTTTCACATGGCCGATCGAAACGCATGGCAAGCGCGCATTGCGCATCGAGGAGGCGCGTCATCTTTCTTCTGCGGCGAAAATTTCCTTGGCCCAAACGGCATGGAAAGTCTCAAGCGGTCTGCGTAAGGCGCTCCTTGCGTATCAAATGGCGCAAGCGAATCTCGCGATCGACCGCTCGACGCAACAGCTCGAAACCCGTCAAGTTTCATTGCTCGGCCGAATGCTTTCTTCTGGCGAAGGAGCGCGCCCCGCGTTACAAACCGCGCGACTCGCGCTTTCAAATACCCGATTTGCCCTCAGCGAAGCCGAAGGTCAGGTCGTTACCGCCGAGGCCGCGCTCGCCGGCGCCATCGGCGTTCCCGTCGCCGCTCTCGATGGCCTCCAGTTCAACTGGCCAAATATCCGTCAATTGCCCGCGCCGGCGTCCCTTTCCCTTCAACGCATCCGGCGTGATGCCGTCCTGAATCGTCTCGACGTTCGCCGCGCGCTCGATCAATACGCCGCCGCTGACGCCGCGCTTCGCCTTCAAATCGCCCGCCAATATCCCAACATCAATATCGGTCCCGGCTACGCTTTCGAAGAAGGCAACAATTACTTCACCGTTCCCCTTTCCCTGGTTCTCCCTATCCGCAATCGCAACCAGGGACCGATCGCCCAGGCCGAAGCACTTCGAAAAGCGGCGGCGGCGAATCTCCTCGCCGTGCAGGCCGGCGCCATCGCGCAAAGCGAACAGGCGCTCGCCGCCTATCGCTCCGCGCTCGCCGCGTTGAAACAAGCCGATCGCCCGATCGCGGGACAGCGTGTGCGCGTCGAAACCACCGAACATGCCGTGACTGCTGGAGAAGCCGACCATCTCCAGTTGAACTCGCTTTTGCTCGAAGGCGCCGTCTACGCCCGCCAGCACGTCGCGGCGCTCGCGCAGGCACAGGCGGCGCTCGGCGCACTGGAGGACGCGGTCCAACGTCCGCTCGGCCCGGATGCCTCCAATTTCCCGGCCCGCGCGTCGTCAATGGCCGTGCGCGGCCGAAAGGAGTCGGAACGATGAAAACGCTCATTTGGGTGGGAGTCGCCGGCATTCTCGCCGGTTCCGCTGCGGGCTGGACCTTGCACCGCCCCGCCGCCGTCGATCCTCCGCGAGCGACACAGGCGCAAGCGCAAGACGAAGATTCCTCGACGGCGCGGCCTGCGCCGAGGACCGTCACGCTCGATCCCGACACAGCGAAGAGCATGGGTCTGGCCGTGACGGTTCTGAAACAGGCTCGCCACGCGCCGCAATTGCAAACGACGGCTGTCGTCCTTTCGCCTCAGGGCCTGGCGACTTTGAGCGCCACTTACGACGCCGACGCCGGAAAGCTCGCCGTCGCCCGCGCCAATCTCGCCGTCGCTCGGAACGAATATCAACGCCAGAATCAGCTCTACCACGAGGACCAGACCACCTCGCTCAAGGCGCTCCAGGCCGCCCGTGGCGCGCTCGAATCGAGCCGGGCACAAACCAACGCCGCGCAAATCCAGCTTCATGTCGACGCCATCGCCCTCGAACAGCAATGGGGCCCCGTGCTCGGCAAATGGCTCGTCGCCCGCTCGTCGGAATTCCAGCGCGTCCTCGCCGCGCGCGAATGGCAGGTGGAAGTTACGCTCGATGCGTCCGCCGCGCGCCGCCTGCCCGAAACAGTTCGCCTGATAGCTCCATCCGGTTCGCAAGTCTCGGCGCGCCTGATCTCTTCCTTCCCGCAGACCAATCCCGTGATTCAGGGCTTGAATTTTCTCTATCTGATTCCGGCAAGGCCGGGCTTCGCTCCGGGCATGAATCTCGCCGCCGAAATTCCCGCTGGGCCGGCGCGGAGTGGAGTGGTAATCCCCGCTTCCGCGATCGTCTGGTCGACCGGCGAAGCGTGGGCATACAAGCAAACCGCTCCCGGCCATTTCGAGCGG
Source organism: Acidobacteriota bacterium (assembly GCA_028877145.1). GTDB lineage: Bacteria > Acidobacteriota > Terriglobia > Acidiferrales > UBA7541 > JAKASX01. The sequence continues at coordinate 53,961 of JAGWOX010000001.1, forward strand.
CTGCTCGTTTCAACCGAAGCTCCTGTCGCGGGCGGCTGGTTCGTCACCGCGGGCTTCACTCCCGGCGACCAGTTGGTCACGCGTGCCGCCGAAGAGTTGTTCTCCGCGGAAACGCAGCCTTCGAGCAGCAGCGGTGGCGATGAAGGAGACGACGACTAATGCCCTTCCCGGAGATCAACCGATGCTGAGTCGCATTGTCGGCTGGGCCCTGCGCCGTCGCGGCGTCGTTATCGCTCTCGCTTTCACTTTGCTCGGGTACGGCATCTATTCGCTCACGAAAGCGCAATACGACGTCCTGCCCAACTTCGCTCCCGCCCAGGTCACCGTTCGCACCGAGGCGCCCGGCCTTTCCGCCGAACAGGTGGAAACGCTCGTTACCCAACCGATCGAAAACGCCATCAACGGCTCGCCCGGCATCGCCGTCATCCGCTCGCAATCGATTCAGGGTTTTTCGTCGATCGTTGTCGTTTTCCAGTACACCACGGACATCTATCGCATCCGTGAAATCCTCGCCGAGCGCCTCGTCGGCATCTCGAGCATCCTGCCCAAGGGTGTTCAAACGCCGATCCTGACTCCGCCCACGTCATCGGCCGGCACCGTCATGGCCGTCGCGCTCACATCCGAGACGCGCTCGCCGATGACGGTGCGCACCGTCGCCGATTGGACCGTGCGCCAGCGCCTTCTCGCCGTGCCCGGCGTCGCCAATATTGCCGTCTTCGGCGGCGAAATCCGCCAGATGCAAATCCAGTACGATCCCGAAAAGCTCATCGAGCATCATCTCACCGTCGCGGATCTGCTCGCCGCCGCCCGCAACGCCACCGGCGTTCTCGGCGCCGGCTTCATCGACACGCCCAACCAGCGCCTCATTCTTCAATCGGAAGGCCAATCGAACGAAGCCACCGAAATTGCCGGAACCGTGCTCGTTCGCGTCGCCGGCAGGAACCTCACCATCGGCGACGTCGCCCAGGTCGTCGCCGCTCCCGCGCCCTCCATCGGCGGCTCTTCGATCGACGGCAGACCCGACGTTCTGCTCGTCATCTCCAGCCAGCCCGGCACGAACACGCTCGCCGTCACCGCAAGGCTCGAGCAGGCTCTCGCCGAGCTCCGGCCCGCTCTCGCCGCCGAAAAAATCACTCTGCACACGAATCTCTTTCGCCCGGCCAGTTTTATTCTCATCGCCCTGCGCAATATCCGGACTTCGCTGCTCCTGGGAGCAATTCTCGTCGTCATCATTCTCTTCTTGTTTCTTTTCGATCTGCGCACGGCTGCCATTTCCTGCACCGCCATCCCGCTTTCCCTTCTCACAGCCGCCGTCGTTCTGTCCCGATTCGGTTTCAGCTTGAACACGATGACGCTCGGCGGGCTAGCCATCGCCATCGGCGAAGTGGTCGACGACGCGGTGATCGACGTCGAAAACATCCTGCGCCGCTTGCGGGAAAATCGCGCTTCGGCCGCTCCGCGTCCCGTCGCCCGCGTCGTTCTCGATGCGTCGCTCGAGGTCCGCAGCGCGGTCGTCTACGCCACCTTCGCCGTCGTCCTCGTTTTCCTGCCGGTGCTCGCCATTTCCGGCCTCGCCGGCCGCATCTTCGCTCCGCTCGGCGTCGCCTACATTCTTTCTATCCTTGCCTCGCTTGCCGTCGCGCTTACCGTGACTCCCGCAATGTGTCTGCTCATGCTCGCCCGGCGCGAACTTCCGCCTTCGGACCCGCCGCTCGTCGCCTGGGCCAAGCGCTTCTACAGGCCCCTGCTTGCCGCGATCGAAAAGCGTTCGCGCACGATTCTGGCCGGCGTGGGCGCGGTCATTCTTGCTGCTGTCCTGATGCTTCCTTTCCTGCGCAGCTCATTCCTTCCGCAACTGCAAGGCGGCTACTATATCCTCCACTTTCAGGAAGCCCCCGGCGCTTCGCTCCAGGAAACGCTCCGCGTCGGCAAGCGCATTACCAATGCCCTCCTGAAGCTTCCCTACGTCCAGGTCGTCACTCAGCGCGCCGGCCGCGGCGAACTTTCCGAAGAAGCCCGCGGAGTGAACGCCAGCGAATTGCAGATCAAAGTCGATCCCTCCTACCCGCATCCCGCGCGCATCCCCGCGCAGCTCCGCAAAGTCGCGGCGCAATTCCCCGGCCTCGCCATTTCCACTGAGACGTTCCTTGGCGAACGTTTCCACGACATCCTCTCCGGGTTCACCGAGCAGGTGGCCGTCGAGGCCGTCGGCAACAATCTCGACAACCTCGACGCTGTGGCGAGTGAAATTGCGGCCACCCTCAGCAAGATTCCCGGCGCCACCGGCGTGCAGATCCAGGCCCCGCCTTCGATGCCGGAAATCGAAATCGACGTTCGTCGCCGCGCCGCCGCGCGCTGGGGTCTCGATCCGGTCCAGGTGCTCCAAACCGTCTCCACCGCGTATGAAGGAGACACGGTCGGCAGAATCTACCAGGGCAATCGCGTCTACGATCTCGCCGTCTGGCTCCCTCCCCGCGAACGCAACAGCGTCGCCGGTATCTCCGCGCTCCCCTTGCGCACGCCCGATGGCAATTACATTTCGCTCGGCCAGGTCGCCCGCGTCTATTCCGGTTCTGGCCGCTACATGATCCTCCACGAGGGCGGCCGCCGCGTGCAGCCGGTCACTTGCGACGTGGTCGGCCGCAGCACCGCATCTTTTGTCGCCGAAGCGCGCCGCCGCATCGCCAGTCTCCACTTGCCCGCCGGAACCTATGTCGAATTCGCGGGCACCGCGCAGGCTTCAACGCAGGCGCGACGTGATCTGCTGGTGCACTCGGCCCTCGCCGCGCTCGGCATCGTCATCCTTCTCTCGATCGTGCTGGCCAACTACCGCAATCTCCTGTTGGTCTTATTGAATCTGCCGTTCGCCCTCGTCGGCGGCGTTTTCGCCGTCTGGCTGTTCACCGATCGCACGCTCTCGCTCGGCTCGCTCGTCGGTTTCGTCACCCTGTTCGGCATCACGTTGCGCAACGCCATCATGCTGATCTCCCACTACGAGCATCTGGTGACTCACGAAGGCGCCGTGTGGGGACCCGAAACCGCCTGGCGCGGAGCCACCGAACGCCTCGCCCCCATCCTCATGACCGCCCTCGTCACCGGCCTCGGCCTCCTGCCATTGGCTCTAGCCAGTGGCACCGCAGGCCGCGAAATCGAAGGCCCCATGGCCATCGTCATCCTCGGCGGCCTCGTCACCTCCACCTTCCTGAATTTGCTAGTCCTCCCCACGCTGTCCTTGCGCTTCGGCCGCTTCGAACCCCCCGCCGAACCATAGTCCGGCATGAACGAGAGCGCCACGCGAATCTCACACCGCATGGAACCGAGCGGTTGACCACGAATCCGTAGGGGCGACCCGCTGGGTCGCCCTTTGCAGCGCCACCTTGATAGTTAAGCCAGTCCCGGAAGCAAATTTTCAAAAGGCGCCCCGCATTCGCGTAAAACCCCGCAGGCAGAACGCGCACCCGAAACCCGCCCCTCAGGGCGACCCAACGGGTCGCCCCTACCAGGGGTACCGATCTGCCATTGGGGTTTGTTTGAGTTCGACGGCCAGCGGATTTTCGCTGTCGAATTGCCAGCGGGCGGGATTCTCGAAGATGTATTGGCGGATCTTATCCAGGGCGTCAGAGCGACGGATGACGTGTTCATAAAAACCGCGTTGCCAGACGGTTGCGCCAGGTGTGTGACGGTGCTCGTTGATGCGCCTCGTTGTCAGGGATTTGAATTGTCCAATGATTGCACCGAGGGATCCTGTGCGTGGACCTTGTGGATGGTGACGTGATGGGGCGGAGACATCTTCAGGGGCGACCCGCCGGGTTGCCCCTACCGGCGTTGCTCGCATGATCCAGATGATTCCGTGAACGTGATTGGGCATCACTACGAATTCATTTGCGTCCAGAAAAACATTCGCCCGAACGTCCGCAGTTTTGAACCACTCGGCTCTGACGAACTGACCCATTGCGTTTAACCGCATCTCACCGCTCACTACATCGCCAAACAGGGATACGCGTTCCTGCGTGCAAATTGTGACGAAATAACCGCCGCGATCTGCGTAATCGTAGCCTCGCACACGTATGGACCGACGGTGTTTTGTGGATCTGTCGTTCATACCTGTCATCGGAGCTCAAACAGTGCCTGCTTGAGTCGCAGCATCTGCCAACAACCGTGTCCGTAGGGGCGACCCGGTGGGTCGCCCGGCGGGGCCACCTCAATCAAGCCTCGCCACGAACCTACTTGGCGGCCTGGGTGGTCTTCAGTCCAAACGCCTGGGATTGAAATTCCAGATCCTCGGGAATGCGCGCGGCGAAATACTGCCAATCATGTCCGCCCGGATACAAATGGAATACGTGCGGGACGCGTCGCGCGTTTAGGATCTTGTTCAATTCCGTCGCGCCGTATTCAAAACCGTAGCTGTCCTGCTCTCCACAATCGAATTCGATCTTCAATCCATTCAGATCCGCCGTCCGCGCCAGATGCAGCGGATCGTTCCGGTCCCAATACGCGTGATTGAATGGATTCCCGAACACGCGGTCGAGAAGACGGAAAACAGGCAACGACTGCTCGCCGGCCGCGTTCACCCGTGGCAGGTTCGGAATCAGCGCCGCGCTGGACGCCGTCACCGCGCCGAACAATTCCGGATGGCTGAACGCCAGATGCAGCGCACCGTACCCGCCCATCGACACACCGCCGATGCCCCGGTACTTCCGTCCCGCGAGCGTGCGGTAATTCCGCTCGATGAACGGCATGAATTCCCGCAGAAAAAAATCCTCGTACCGCTCGCGACCGCCGTACGAATTGATGTAGAAACTCGCGCCGGCATTGGGCGTGACGATCAGGAACTGGCCCAGTTGCCCGCTCCCCCACGCATCCTCGATATCGTTCATCGCGCCGGATTCGATCAGCATCTGCGCGTTGCCGCCAAGACCATGCAGGAAATAGACGACCGGGAACCGCCGCGTCTTGTCCGTGTCGTAACTCGGCGGCAGCAAAATGCAATAAGGAACGGAATGCCCCAGGATGCGGCTCGGCGCCGCCCGGCATTCGGCGCGCCCCGTCGCCGCACGCGCCGGCCCCGCGATGGCGAGGCACAACAAGGCAACCGAAATCGCAAGCCCCACACGATGGCGCCTATTCATATCGCAGCGCCTCGACCGGATTGAGCTTCGCCGCCCGCGCCGCCGGATAAATCCCCGCCGCCAGGCTCACGCCCACGGCGAACGCAATCGCGCCAACGGCCAGCCACCACGGCACGGCCGAAACATCGACGGAAGGCAAGCTCCGTCGATGCAGATAGAAATTCGTTCCCCACGTCAGCATCCGCCCGATGAACCAGCCCAGCCCGACGCCGAATACGCCACCCAGAATGCCCATCACACCCGCCTCGGCAAAAAAGAGCTGCTTCACATCGCTATCCGCTGCGCCAAGCGCCTTCAGCACGCCTATCTCGCGTCGCCGCTCCAGAATCGCCATCACCAGCGTGTTCACGATGCCGAGCGTCGCCACGGCCAGGGCCAGGCTGCCGAAGATGCCGAGCAGCAGATCGAGCAGCGCGAAGAGCAGCCGCAGGTTTCGCGAAGTGTCAAAAAGCGAAAACGTGCGGAAGCCCATTTTCTTGATCTCGTTCTCGACCGGTTCCACATCGGCGCTGCGCTTCACTCGCACCGTCAGGCTCGCGTACCGCTGTCCGCCGCCCGCGTTCGGCCCTTGCAGCACATCCCGCAGATCGCTGATCTGCGTGGCCTGGAGCGACTGCGCCACCGGCAAGGGTATATACACCAGCGTTCGCCCGAACCCTCCGAATCCCGCTTCCGGCTCGCGCTCGATGAGGCCGACGATTTGCAGCCTCTTCTGCCGCGGCACAACCGAGAATCCCGCGGCCCCGCCCTGGGCGCCGCTTGCCGAGCCACCCGTAGCGTTCGCTCCCGCGTCGCTCGCCGCGGTCTGCGCGCTCAGCGATTCGCGCGCCGCATAGCGGAGCACCAGATCTTTCCCGATGAGCGAGGCGGGATCTTTCGACAGCTCGCGGGCAAAGCGGATATTCAGGATCGCTTCATCCGCCGTCGCGCTCGAAAAGAACCTTCCCTGCATCCCATCGAACGCGCCGTCGTTGCGGTCCGATTCCGGCAGTCCCGCGACAGCGGTGGTATAGGGAATGTTCTCGTAACGCAGTTCGGTGACGAACTGGATCTGCGGGTAGACGCCGATAACGTTCGCCAGGTGTTCCATCTCCCCGCGCGCCGCTTCGTCGAGCACGCGCGGATTTTCCACGGGCGCGCGCGTCTCTTCCCCAAATTCGCCCAAATTCGTCCGCGCTGCGACGAAAATCGCATTGAACAGCCCGGAACTGGCCAGCCGCTGATTGGTGAATTGTTCTAGTCCCACGCCGAGCGACAGCATCGCCACCAGCGACGCGACTCCCACCGCCACGCCCAGCGTCGTCAGCGAGTTGCGCAGCAGCGCCTCTCGCAGGTTGCGCAGCGCCAGCTCGCCCAGGTCGCTCGCCTTCATCGTTTCACCCCGTCGCTCAAAAGCTTCCCGTCGCCGAGTGTCACGATGCGGTCGGCAAACCGCTCGGCTAGATTGGCCTCGTGCGTCACCATCACCACCGTCATACCCAATGTCTGTTTGAGTTCGCTGATCAGGCTCAGAACCTCGACGCCCGTCTTGCTGTCCAGGTTTCCCGTGGGTTCGTCGGCCAGCAGGATGGTAGGACGGTTCACGAGCGCCCGGGCGAGCGCCGCGCGCTGCTGTTCGCCGCCGGAAAGCTCGCCCGGCCTGTGCGCCGTCCGCTTTTCCAGATGAACGCGCTCGAGGGCTTCCTTCACCCGCGCCGCCCGCTCCGCGCGATCCACTTCCGCCAGTCGCAGCGGCAGCTCGACGTTTTCCTCCAGCGTCATGCGCGGCAGCAGATTGAACGCCTGAAAAACCATCCCCACGGTCCGGCTGCGGTACCGCGCCAGTTCGAGCGAGCTCATCCCGCCCAGTTCGCGCGATTCCACCCAGATCTCGCCATCCGTTGGACGGTCGAGTCCCGCCAGCAAATTGAGCAGCGTGGATTTCCCCGAACCCGAAGCCCCCAGCAGCGCGAGAAATTCGCCGCGCTCGATTCCAAGCGTCACATCGTCCACCGCCCGAATGACCGCTTCCCCGATCTTGTAATGCCGCGATACCCGCTCGGCCCGGATCGCCAACCCGTCGTTTGTCGTCGTCATGTCCCTCACGATGGTACTACACGCCAAGCGCCCGCTCCGTTTCCCTTCTTTGGCAGATCATGGGAGCAAACTCGGCGTGGATCGGACCTGCAACCGCCAAACTTGCCCAGCGTGAAACCACAAAGGGTGCCCCACCCTTCGGTTGAAGCTGTGAAGAAACCGTTTGGCAGGGCCGGTATCGCTTGGGATGAACTCCGCGCGACCGTTTTTTGTGGCTTTGCTGACGGCGGCCTGTGGGTAGCTGGCTTTCGCTGTCAAACGGCCTGTGCTGTGGCTGTCCGTAGTCGGATC
>JAGWOX010000097.1 GCA_028877145.1 Acidobacteriota bacterium
CCCGGAAGAGCAACGAAGGAGCCGACCGAGAGAGCCGGAAAGGATGAGAACAGAACGCCGGCCCGCCCGCCCCGCGCCAAAGTCGGCGCAAAACTGGCCGCCCGCCAATTTAGTCACAGCCTCTGAGCGAAGCGAAGGATCCCGAAAGCTCCAAGGCACCGTCCTGTACGGAGACCAATTGTCAAGAAGATGCGATCAGGCCCCAAGGCCGGGAGCCGCAGTCCCTGCCAGCGTTCCCCGCAACGGCATCGTTCCTTGGTGAGAAATCCAGGTTAGTGCAGCGGCGGACGCCACCGGCGGCGGGCGAAGCCGATCTTTTCGCGCGCCCGCGGCATGCCAGTGTACGGCCCTCTGTCTTCGACCGGAGGAATAGTTGGGGGTGGTCGAGGGATGGGAGAGGGGCGCTCCGCTTCCGGCTCGGGCTTCTTTTTCTCCTGAACAGGAGGGGCGGGTGGGTTCGACGGCCCTGCGGCGGCGAGCTCGTCTTCTTGTTGAGTTTGGGGTTCCTGCTGAGGCTGTTCTTTGTGTTCTGGGTGCTGTGGCGCTTCCGGTTTCTCGGGCGACGCAGCTTTTTTCTGCGCAGCCTGCTTTTCTCGTTCCGCTTTCCGTTCGGCTTCTTTCGCGGCTTCGGCCGCTTCTGCCGCCAGCTTCTCTTTGTACTTGTTGAAGGCAAGCCGGTGCTCACGCTGCCCGATCAGTATGTCGGGTAGCCCGCCATTGAGGACGTCTTCGAGTTGGTTCTCGCGCACGGCGGCCCAGTCGTCTTCCCAAGTGAGGCGATCGCAGGCCTGACGTGTGTCGAAGCGCGTGCCGCGAACCCACTCCCCGCGGCCGTCGATCTTGGCCATGGCGATGAAAGCGGCTATGACGTTGGCGGCGGACGGCTTGACGTCGGCGACGTGCTCCGCGATGCGGCCGAGCCCGAAGTGGAGATTCCGGCGACGCAGCTCGAAGAGCCCGCGGGCGCGCGCGTGACGATAGATGGTCGCGCGGCTCTTCAGCCCAAACATCTCGGTGATTTCGAGCGGGCTGCACCAGTCGACGAACGCCCGCTCGATTTCCGCCCGCTGGGGATGCTTGCAGATCGTGCACTTGCCCCGATGCAAGTGTGGATCGGGGCCGTCAAGGACAGCCGCCGGGGCAATTTTTGGTTTTTGCGCGGCGCGAGGCATGACGGCTCCTTATAGGAAAAGTATTAGCGGAAGGGAGGGGCGGGAGCGAGAGCAGCGTCTACGTAAACAAGGTGGCAGCGGGTCTCCGAGGTATCTGCGGATCGGCTGGTACGCTTGGTAGTCGCTCAGGATGACCTGTTGAGGGAGGGGCGAAGCGGATGTGGCCCGCGCGTGGCAATCCAAGACGGGGCTGATGAGTGAGAGCAATGACCAGGCCTTCGTGGAGAAATTGTCAACGGGAGCGCGGTCGCATCGTCCACGTGTCTTGGCCCTGGTCGCCCTTTGCCCCGCCAACATTCCTCTGTCCGGAGCTGCGAGAGACTGTGACCGACTGCAAGTAAATGGGGTGACCGAAACACGCAACTGCACTTGCTTCCGCCAACGCACCAAAACGACAGCAAACTAGCACCAAGTTCTGCGGATGTTTGAGGTCATTCCCGAAGACGGCCAAGCAAGAGCTGTGCCAGGTGCTCGTCACTCACTGCGCCAGGGAAGGCAGCCACGAGCAGCCGATAGGACTCGGCGGTCAGCATGATCGGAATTGCTTGCTCCCTTGCGGTTGGAGCGCTCGCGCCACCCTCCTCTGCTTCACTTGCAACCGAGGCAATCACCTCCATAAGCTTTTCTGGCGTGAGGCTGCCTACTAGCTGCTCTAGCTCTCTAGCCGTGGACGCCCCGACCCAAACGCGAATCACGCCGGAGGCGATTTCTTCTCCCTGCACTCTGAATACATACAGGTTCGGGTCGTTTGGGGGTGGCACGTCAAAGTAGGGTTGAATCTTTGCGCCGGCGGCGGTCGTCACGGAGTACCTCTTTCTTCCGCCTTCTTTCTCGTAAATCCAAAGGTTTTTGCTCGGCTTTCTGGCGCCAGTCCCTCCACTCTCCTTCCATTCGGCGAAATAGTCGGCGGGATCAGGACTAAGAGCTTCTTCTTCGAAATACAGGAACTCAATCAGGCTGGTCTGCCAAAGCAACCATCCCGTCCTCAAGTCGGGTTCCTCGTCCGGGCAATCCTCTTGAATCCTCGCGCGACGTTCGTCGAGGTTCCGGGCGTATTGTGTGAGAACGTCCGCCATAACCTGGTTTGGGTCCGCATCCGTCGATGCGATGCGGATGGACCGCGTGGCAGATGGATGCATCAGAGACGTGCCGCACAGTGTCCTGATCGGTGCGTCCGAGCTTACGCGAAGCGTCTTGTGCTCTACGCCCAGACCTCTGTACATGACGTCTATGCTCAAATTACTCCACCCGCGTTCGGGTATTCCCTTGGCCATGCAGTACACTGAGGACCAATCCGCTTCCTCCAGCTTCCGCCCCATCATGAATACGACCTGGGTCGCTAGTAGGGTGTGCGCAACTTCCTTTTGCTTACTGGTGAAAGCTGGCAGGGTTCTCGGGCGGCGCACTATACTCCACCCTCGGTCAGCCACCGTCCGGCGATTTGTCTAAAGGTGGAGAAATCCACAAGCTCGCACTGTTGTCCAAACGACCGCGCCACCCACTCGCTGTAAAGCATCCGGTAGTCGATTTCCTCATCGCGGCCAACATGCAGGAAGGTGGTGGTTGGCAAAGGACCGCGCCGCGATCTGAGGAAGCCAGCTATCTCGAGGTCTACTTGCCGGCTGCCGTTCCCGCCCTGTGCTTGCAGACAATCGGTCCCCTTGAGGCAGTGCAGCACGAGGTCCATTCCGGCCGTGTTCTCGCTCACAAACTGCTTAAAAGTTCCGTGCTGCTTGTCGAAAACATCCATCTCGACCACGCGAAATCCAGCGGCGGCTATCGCCCGCCTGAGGGCTCCCCAGATTTCGCTCGCCGAATTCATGAAAACCAAGAGCAGCCAGTGACCGGGGCGCAGGACCCTATAGCATTGCGAAAGGCTCTGAGTCATCAGTGCCTCGTATTCCCGGACCCCTTTACCCTGCACTCTGTTGACTATCGCTTCGGAGGCGGCTTCTGTGTACTTGCCAAGCCAGGCCTCCCAGAGGAGATTCATTTCGCTGTAGTTTATGTTTCCGCCGAACGGTGGGTCCGTGAACACGAGGTCAATTGAACTATCCGGGATGCGGCCCATGCAAGTGGCGGAATCGTTGACAACCAAGACGCGTCCCCTGAAATTTGCCGCCGTAGACTCTAGGTGGTCCAGTATCGTCCTAGCTTTCCGCTCGAACGTCACGAAGACGTTAGCCTCATTAAAAACGAAAGGCACATTGAAACGCGCCATGTTCCCGCTCCCGCCCCAGAAGCGAAACTCGGAAAGTCTTGTCACCCGCTGGTATAGGGAGGTAAATACGAAAGCTAGGTGCCCGCATAGCTGCGGAGACGCCACGTGGTGGATTGCCTGCCAGAGATGGCTCAGGGCCGACAGATTCCTGCGAGTATAGAATTTTTCTAACCTGTCCAAACCGTGTTTCACCGGCTGTCTCAAGTTCACGCCATCCGGTATTTCCTTGGAGGGATAGAAGCCCTCGGCAAGGGGGGCCGAATTTTCAAGGGCCTCAATCCGCGCCAGGTCTCGCCCTGAGAGGCTGTGCGTAACTTCTTGTTGCTTTGACCCGCAACACTTGTAGCCCACTAAGACGGGGACAGCTACAGTCCGCCTCAGCGTGGATTTGCGCTGCACCTTGTCACATGACGGGCAAGGGAACTCAGTGAGAATTTTGTGCTCCTTCACGACCCTCCCAAACTTCTTGCAGTGGTCCCATAGGAGGAACTCGAAACCGCAGTCCGCACAGATGACCTTGTAGGACCAAACCGTGTAGAGAACTTCGACAGTTCTCCCGCACTCTCTGCACTCGGTCGAGTACAGCCGCGCGCGCAGGTCGCGCAGCCGCGACATAATCACGCGCACGGCCTCTTCCAAGTCAGCCGAACGTACCCCCGTCGTGAATCGATTCGAGATGAAGCATGCGGCCGGAGACAGTTCGTTCAGAATACAGTCGAGGCCGCTCACAGACGCGGCAACACCTGTCATACCACTGCCGGAAAACGGGTCGAGTACCAGGCCGCCTTTCGGCAAGTAGTACGATAACAACTCCGCGATGCCTTGTGGCGGCACCTTCGTGTGGTACGTATGCGCGTCGTAGGTGTAGGTGTTCTTGCCCGCCGATACTGCTCCGGCGAACGGCACGCCCGGCGTCGCTGCCGCGGCGGGGTGGGCGTCCAGGAGCCTTTCTAGAGCAGCCTCCCCTTCCTCGTGGAACACACTTTGCGTCGCCAGACGGCTAAGGACCGGGGGGTACGGCGAGTCAGCTAGGGAAACGCTTGGTGCAGCTTCTCCAAGAAACCCCTGACCCGGAATACGCGCGCGCACGCCCCTTGATGGGAAAGGGTTCGCCGCTGCCCTAGGCGAACCATCACGGAGCAGCGACTTGTGCAGATCGAGGATCCGCTGCGCTTGTGACGGGCTGGGTCGTCCAACGCCCCGCTGCCAGCGAGAAATTGAGACGAGAGAGGCCCCGAGGAGTTCAGCGAGTTTTGCCTCCGAGAGGTTGGCTCTCACCCTCAGCTCGTTCAATAGCGACTGCGTTTCCATCGAGTCATGCGGATTATGTACCACCGAGGCTGACCCAGCAAGCTCAAATGTTCGCCTTGTATTCGCCACGGCTTAAGGGGTCGGAGGGTACGCTTACAGCCAGCCCTCCGCACAGGACTGCCCAAAAACATCCGATTTCATCACAGCGTCTGCGAGCAAAGCACGTCGGAATCCGATTGCTGCTCGAACAACCCCAGGCGACCAGGTAGCCTAGTGAGATCAAGGACGGTGGCACCCCGAGTTAATTGAAAAGTGCCAACCGCAATGGTCGCCGTTCAGACCTCGGTCCACAAAAGCGGAGGACGAAAGGCCGTGCTCCGTGGCTCGTGAACTGCTGCCCGAGATGCCAGGCGAGAAGCAGATTCCTCGCCCCGCTCGGAATGACAGAAGGGAAACACGAAGGACGGGGTGAATCCGGAGGCCTCACACAGAGAGCAAAGAAAAGGGCTGCGGATGGCGAAAGGCCGCGCGATCCATGGCTCGTGAACCGTGACTTACGCCATCCAGGATTTCAGTGGCACAGCCAATCCTGGCTGTGCGCCCTTGAACCACCCTGCAGGTGGCGAGGCAACTTCGATCGAAAAATCAATCGCAGAACGATTAGCCGATAGCAGCTTTTGCCAGCGTCCCCTTCCGCTAAGGAGGCAATCGCGGGTAGATTTCCAAGGCGAGGGCAAAGAAAGAAAAGCCGTAACGCAGAGGCGCGGAGAAAGGCGCGCAGGGCAGAGGGCATGCAACGGCGTCCGGGAGAATCCCCCGGGCTCAAGTGAGGAGCCCGGAGCACTCGGCCAGAAAAAGGCACGCGGAGGACGCGGAGGGGGCGTGGCACGTAGTAACCTGCCCCTACGACCTTGGGAACCGCGGGACGAGGTTTTGAATTGACGCCAAACTCCCGCAAAGGAAATAATCTTCAATGTAATTTTGCCTTCCGCCGCCAAAGGTGGATCGGGATGGGGCGATGTCCTGATGGTTCAAACGAATAATCCGCGTGAGGTCGTAATGTCGTATATCCACGCCATGGATGGCAGGGACTACGAGGCTGTAAGGACGTATCTGAGCGATAGCGTCTTCATCAAAGGCCCTGGTGGCGAAGCATTTCGCAGTCCGGAAGAGTTTATCGGGATGATGAAGCAGCAGAGCGGCAAGTATGCCATCAAGAAAATGTTCGTGGACGGAAATGATGTATGTCTGCTCTATGATTTCATTACGCCGAAAGTTACCGTTTTCTTCTGCTCGTGGTATCAGGTTAAAGACGGCAAGATAACTTCCATCCAGACAATTTTTGATCCTCGACTGTTTGCCCCGCCAGAAAGATGAAGCGCGCGGAGCCGGTTAAGCCTTGTCTTGTCGCGCGCCGCGTTCGCTGACGCACGCTTGTCTCTCGCACCTTCTCCGTGACCTCCGCGCTTTTCTCCGCGCCCCAAAGGTCGTAGGGCCACGTTGCCGCGTGCCCGCGGTCCGATTCCGGCAATCCGGACCGTCCCGTATCCAGGCAGGCATCGGGACGGACCGTCCCGCCTTAGCTCGCCGGAGCCTTTCTCGATTCTGTTTGTCAGGCGCTTCGGCGGGCAGGCCCGTATCCAGAGCGGTATCGGAGAGTGGCCGGGGGCACGCGGCGCGGTTCTCAGAACGGTGCCGGGGCAACGACTACGGCGCGCCGCGCGCTCCACACCAGGTCAGTAAACGTGGATAGAAATTGAGGGCACAGTCAAGTTCGCCGATGATAGAGCTGCGCTGCCCCAGAACGCCGACCAGCCGTCCGCTTCTGCGTCACCTCCGGACCAAACCCAGATCTCATAGAAGTGACTGGTATCCACGGGGGTGGATGCAAACAGCGGATAACCACTATTGGCGCCCTGGTCGGAACCTCCGCCGGAGTTCCACAGGCTAATCTGTTGATCGACTACGGCCTGCACAAAATCGCCGCCGAGGGTGTATTCACCAACATATATGCCGATAAACGCACCGGTGTGGGATGAGTCAAGGAAGTTAGAGGAATCCCACAGGTATTGAAATGCGGGGTTGGAGGAAACATTCATGACGCCTGATTCCCCACACAGAAGCAGGGGATCAGGCTGGTAATAGACTCCTACGGCAACGGCCCCGGATGCGGTCTTCCCGTTGTCACCGGTCCATGAATCGAAGCTCATTGTGCCCGCGTTCTGATCGACGGCCACATCGGACGTCGCATCAGGTCCGGTTGTCGCCGACGATTGCCAAGGCCAAAGATAAGGCGGCGTGAAGGTCATATCGAAGGTGCCCACGTGCGCCCGAGGCTTGACCTTTGATCTCCTTGGCGCTCGCAGCGGAGACTTGGCGAGGGCGACGAATTTCTTCTTTGCTTGCGTCACTGCGGCGGCGGCAGCAGGATCCTTCCTCACTAACTTTCGAAGCGCACGCATCAGCACTTCGTTCTGGGCGCGATGTTCTTTGTGGCGCACGTTCAGCTCCCTGAATCGCCGGGCGAACATGGCGTCGAGTCTGGCTCGGCTCTTACGAATATGGTCCTTGGGCAGGGTTTTCCCTAAGAGCAGTTCCGCAAATCGCGAGTTCTCGCTCATTGGATTCATCCTCTCTGATTGATTTACGTTATGGCCTTGGGGACTGCCAGGAGCCTACATCTGACGCCCGCGGAACACAATACTTTCTGGACTGTCGCTGCGTCAGTTGGTCTCCCGGAAACGACGGATGGGCCGGCCCCGGCATTCCGGAAAAGGCAATAACGCAGAGGGCGCGGAGAAAGGACCCGGGTCACGGACCACGAACCACGAGCCACCGGTCACGGCCTTTCGCACCTTCCCCGTGTCCTCCGCGCCTTTCTCTGTGCCCTCTGTGTGAACCCTCCGGTCCCGCGCTTTCGCCGCGCCCCTTCGGCCACTCGGCCCTTACGGTGAACTCAAAACTGAAAACTGCACCCCTTCCTGCTAAGCTGACGCGCCAGAGCATTCATCCCAAAATCAGCCGCTCTGAACCCTCGACTCTGAACTCTCACCCTCCCCAAACACGTTTAGCGTATCGATTTCAAAAATCGATCTCCCACAAAACGCACAACTTCCGCCCCGAAAGAATCGCACGCGTATCGATTCTTTCCCGCCCTGGCGAAGGCGCGGCCAACCGCTAGCACTCGATGCCGTAGGCGTTTTGGGCGTACTGGCGGAGCATGCGCTGGGTGTTGAAGAAGGAGCCGTTGAAGGCGATAGCGGAAACCATCACGGCGCGGAAGGCGTCCGGTCGCCCGTAGAACATGGGGACGATGACGCTTTCGAGTTTCTCGTAAAGGGACGCCGCTTCGGCCGCGGGATCGCCAGGACCGTTTTCATCGTGGCCGATCGACCAGCCGGTGACGCCCTCGATGTGGCCTTCGACCCACCAGCCGTCGAGGATGCTGAGACTGGGCACGCCATTGAGGGCGGCCTTCATGCCGCTGGTGCCGGAGGCTTCCTGCGGGCGCTGCGGCGTGTTGAGCCAAAGATCGACGCCCGAAGTGAGAAAGCGCGCGCGATGCAGGTCGTAATTCTCGACGTAGACAATTGGCACGCTGCCGGCCAGGCACCCGGCGGCCTGAAACACATGACGAATCGCTTCCCGCCCGCTCGAATCGAGCGGGTGCGCCTTGCCGGAATAAACGACCTGTAGAGGACCGACGCGCATGGCGATGGAACGCAATCGCTCGAGATCGGTGAGCAGCAGTTCCGGCCGCTTGTAGCCGGTGGCGCGACGCGCAAAACCGATGGTGAAGACGGAGGGGTCGAGGGAAACGCCGGAATGTTCGCGGATTTCCTCGATCAGCGCGGCTTTGGCGACGGCGTGGGCGGCGGCGATTTCCTCGTGCTCGATGCCGACGGCGTAGCGCAGGTAGAGATTGTCGCGGCGCCATTCGGGGATGTGACGATCGAAGAGGGCGGCGAATGGCGGCGAGGTCCAGCGAACGGCGTGAACTCCGTTCGTAATGGCGCGCACCGGATAGTTGGGAAACATGCCGCGAGAAATTTCGCCATGGCGCATTCCGACTCCGTTGATGTAGTGGGAGGCGTGGATGGCGAGGTTGGTCATGTTGAGCAGGCCGTCGTGGAAGCGGCCGGCGCGCTCGAGTGCCGCGGACCGCGCAGGGCCAAGCACGCGTTCGGCAAGCTCGCGGGGAAACTGGTCGTGACCGGCGGGGACGGGCGTGTGGGTGGTGAAGATGCAGCGGCGGCGCAGGGCGTCGAGGTCGTCGCGTGTGGCGGCCGAGAGCGGCTTGCCGGCCAGGCGCTGCTCCACCAGCGCGATCGAGAGCAGCGCTGCGTGGCCCTCGTTCATGTGGAACGTTTCGATGGAGCTGTAGCCGAGCGCCGCAAGCAGGCGCACGCCGCCGATACCGAGAACGACTTCCTGGCAGAGGCGGTAACGATCGTCGCCGCCATAGAGCGTGTCGGTGAGCCTGCGATCCCAGGGAGGGTTCTGTTCGAGGTCCGTATCGAGGAAATAGACGGGAACGATGTGGCCGCCGATGCCCTGGATCTGCCATCGCCAGGCGCGCACGAGCACATCCCGGCCCTCGATCTCCACCGTCACTTGCGGATCAACTGGAGTGAGCAGGTCTTCCGGCCGCCAATCCTCGGGCAGTTCCTTTTGACTGCCGGAGGAATCGAGTTGCTGGCGGAAATAGCCGCGGCGGTAGAGCAGGGTGACACCGACCATCGGCAAGCCGAGGTCCGCGGCGCTCAGAAGCGTGTCGCCGGCCAGGACGCCGAGGCCTCCGGAATAAGTAGGCAGCGCCGGGTCGAGGGCGATCTCCATCGAGAAGTAGGCGACGCGCGGATCCATGAGCGAACCACGGCGGCGCTGACCGCCGGAATCAGTCGTTGGTGGCCGCTTCCTCGGCTTCCTCGCCGTGGATCAGGCCGAACTTTTTCATTTTGTATCGCAACGCATCGCGGCTGATATCGAGCAGGCGCGAGGCCTGCGTCTGATTGCCGTGGGCCTGATCGAGGGCGAGCATGACCATCGAGCGCTCGATTTCCTCGAGCGATGTGCCGCCTTCGGGAATCGAGAGGGGCGGCAGACGGCGGCCGCCCGGCAGCAATTCGCCGACGGCGGGCGAGGAGGCGCGCTCGAATGCGGTGAGGCCGGCGTGAGGCTGGGTGACGGCGAACGGCAGATAACTGGGCCGCAGCAGCGGTTCGTCCTCGAGGATCATCGCGCGCTCGATCGCGTTGCGCAGCTCGCGCACGTTCCCCGGCCAGTCGTAGGCGATCAGCAGCCGGCGCGTCTCGTCCGTGAGTCCGCGAACGGATTTGCGGAACTTCCGGTTGTAGTCCTGGATGAAATAATCGACGAGCGGAAGGATATCCTCCTTGCGCTCGCGGAGCGGCGGGATGTAGATCGAGATGACGGCAAGGCGGTAGTAGAGATCCTGGCGGAAACTGCCTTCGCGGACTGCCTTCTCGAGATCGCGGTTGGAAGCGGCGACCACACGCACGTCGACGTTGATGTCGCGGACGCCACCGACGCGGCGAATGGCCTGGCCCTCCATGACGCGGAGCAGTTTGGCCTGAAGGAAGGATGAGAGCTCACCGATCTCGTCGAGGAAGAGCGTGCCGCTGTCGGCGATCTCGAACAGGCCCTTCTTCATCGCCTTGGCGTCGGTGAACGCGCCTTTCTCGTGGCCGAAAAGCTCTGCTTCGATGAGCGTTTCAGGAATCGCCGAGCAGTTGATGGCGACGAAGGGGCCTTCGTGGCGGGGGCTTTCGTAGTGGAGCACCCTGGCGACGAGGTCCTTGCCGGTGCCGCTCTCGCCTTGGACGAGTATCGTCGAGGCCTCGCTGGCGGCGACCTTGCGCACGAAGCGCATCAGCTCGGTGGTTTTCTTCGACGCGCCGACCACTTCATAGGTACCGGCCTGACGGCGGACTTCGCCGCGGAGCGATTCCACCTCGCCGCGGAGGCGGTGGGCTTCGAGGGCGTTTTGGATCGTGACGCCGAGTTCGTCGAAATCGAGCGGCTTCCCGATGAAGTCGTACGCGCCCATGCGAATGGCGGCCTTCACGTCGTCAAGCTGGGGATCGCCCGTCATCATGATGACGACGCTTGGCTCGGCGGTCGCTTTCATCTTATCGAGCACTTCGAGACCGCCGATGTCGGGCAAACGAACATCGAGCAGCACGACGTCCGGCCCCTCGGCCTGCGTCAGCGTGAGCGCCTCGGCTCCGTTCTCCGCTTCGAAAACGGTGTAATCCCATTCCTCGCACTTCTGCCGCAGGCTCCAGCGGACGAGCCGTTCGTCGTCAACGATCAGGACTTTGATCTTTGCCATGTCGGATGACCCCTGCCGTTTCGAGTGCGGCGGCCGCCAGCGGCAACCGCACCACAAACTCCGTTCCAATATCCTGCGAACTGCGCACGTCGATCGTTCCACCATGCTGCTCGACGATCCGCCTGGAGAGGGAAAGCCCGAGACCCGTTCCCCGCCGCTTGGTGGTGAAGAACGGACGGAAAATGTTGCGCAGGTGATCGGGGGAGATGCCACTGCCGTTGTCGCGCACTCGTACCTGCGCGAAGCCGTCGACGGTTTGCACATCCACCGTCACCAAGCCGTCCTTGTCCTTGATGGCCTGAAACGCGTTCAGCAAAAGATTCAGGATGAGACGCTGCACCTGCAGCGGATCGTGTGCTACCGGCGGAATGGGCGAAGGTTCGAAGCGTACGTCGATGGGGCGGGAGGCGATGTGTTGGCGCGCGAGTTGCACGGTGTGCTCGATGGTGATGTTGAGATCGGCCGGCCGGATATCGAATGGTTTCGGACGCGCGTAGTCGAGCAGCTCATTCAGAATACCCTGGATGCGGCGCACTTCGTGCTGGACCTCGCTGACGATCGGGCGGCTCGAGCTCGTGGCAGGCAGGTCGCGGGCGAGGATATCGACGGCGCCGGCGATGCCGGAGAGCGGATTGCGCACCTCGTGCGCCAGACCGGCGGCCAGTTCGCCCAAAGTGGCGAGGTGTTCGGCGCGCGACATCTGCGTCTGGTGGATCCGCTGAAGTTCATCGCGGCCGTCGCGGAGCTGGCGGACCATGTCGTTGAAATTGCGGCCGAGGCGGCCGATGTCGTCGTCGCGATCCGAAAAGGAGACCCGGGCATATAGGTCACCCTGGCTGACCTGTTCGATTTTCTTGCTCAGTTCGAGAAGCGGCCGCTGGATGAGCGCGGCAAGCGCCACCAGGAGTACGGCGCATACGGCCAGCGCGCCGCCGGCAGCCACACCCAGAAGTTGAAAGCGCTCGGAGGCTTCCAATTCGAGGGTGACGACTTCAAAAGCGGCGAGGCCGGCCAATAGCACGATGGCCACCGGCAGAATTGCTTTAAGGCGCCATCCAGGATGAAATCTCATTGCCTTTTCATGCTATCATCGCACAAGAAACCTTCGCTCCCAAAGGAACCTGAACGTAGTCCGCCGGCCAAAGATGCCGGCGGAGGCGGAAGCAGTGGGCTTTTATGCGCCTTCATCACGAAGGAAAGCTTCCGGAAACCAAGCCGGAGGCGGTCAAGAATCATGGACTGCTGCACGATCATGGGAGGTTCACATGCGAATCAAATGGCTGTACACGGCTCCGCTTATCCTGGGAGCCGGCAGCTTTGCCTGGGCCGCGCCTCAGGGCAGCGCCAAGGATGGCAAAGCCGTTTACGATCACAGTTGCAAGAGCTGTCATGGCATGAATGGCGAGGGCAACGAGTCCCTGGCCAAAATGATGCACGCGAAAATCCTGCCCCTCGGCTCGAAAGAAGTGCAGGCCAAGAGTGACGCCGAACTCAAGAAGGACATCACAGAGGGCGTGGGGAAAATGCCCGCCGTCAAGAACCTGAGCGTCAAGCAGGTGGACGACCTGGTTGCGTTCATCCGCTCGCTGGCCAAGAAGTAGCCAGGCGCGCAAGAGGCCACCGCGCGGCGACGCTCCGGACCCATCCCGAGACGAATGCGCCGGAGATGCGGCGCCGCGCCAGCAACCTTCCTGACCGTCACTGCCCCGCTATCCACACCAGATTCGGGGCGGCAGGATTTCAAAATCACACTTTCTTGCCCCAGTGAAAAGCCGCTTCCTGCACGCTGCGAAGAACCCTTGGGGAACACGTAAGGCGGCAACTCTTCGTCTGCCCTCATCGAGTAGTTTCGCCGGACCTTGCTTGTCCGGCTCCGCCAGACAAATAAACGCTTGTTCGCTTCCTTGCGATTAGCCCCGGGAGAGCCAGGACAATCGCTGCTGAGCGCGAAGAGGAGCATTGGCCGAAATGGGGGCCGCCGGGGCGGCTGAGTTGGCGTGGGGGAAAGGCCCCGCCCCGGCGGAAACTTTTCTTTTTGAGGGGCCAACCTCTGAGAGGACGGCCCCTGTTCTTTCGAACGACTAGACAGGGAAATCCGTCGCTCTCAGAAGGTGTACTTGGCCGACAGGGTCATGTTGTTGCCGTTGAAATCCTGTGTGCCGAGCGGGATCAGCCCCGCCGGGTTGTTGTTTGCGCGGGTGTTATACCCGTAGTAGTTCCAGGTGGCGACGTAGGACAGGCCCTTGTAAACGTCCCAGTTCATGGTGACGTAGGGCAGTTGATAGTTGAATCGCAACGGACCCCAGGGCGTAAGGGGATTGAGGAAGTTAACCGAAACCAAGCTGGTCGGGTTAAACCAAGAAGTGGTTCCCCGAACGAAGTTGGCCGCGTAGCCGACTGTGAAGGTCAACTGCTTGACTGGCTGGACCATCATGTCGGCGTACGCGAAGTTGCTGATGCTCTTGTACGTCGAGATGGCGCCGATATTGACAGGCGAGGGGTTTCCATCCGGATCAACCAACGGACACGTAATTGGGCTGGCCGGATTAGCGGCGGTGTTAGAGGGTACCCCGACGCCTAGGAAGCCGGCGGGCAACCCGGACGCAGCGAAGCAGTCGAACGCCTGCGTATAGATGTTGTTGTAATTGTAAGAGACATCGAAGGTGAAGCGGCTGCTGGGCGTGAACACGGTGGCGATGCTGTAGCTACGATTGTGCTCGACGTCCTGCACCTGGCTCACGTTGTCGCTGCTATCCACGATATCCGCATCACCGGTGATTTCCGCCCAGTGGATCGGCGTATAGGAAGCGTTGATCCTGTAGTGGCGGAGCAATCGCGGTGTGATCCGAGTGTAGGCATGATCGGCGGAGAACAGATCGACATTGACACTCGCCCGGAAATTGCTGGCCGGGTGGACCCAAAAGCCGAACAGGGCGGAATTGCCGGTGATATCGGCCGCCAGATTGTGAGCGGTGTCACCCGTCAAGCCGCTGAAGGTTACTGAGCCATCGGAGTTAGCCGTGCAACCCTCGGGGACTTGTCCCGCTTGCAGGGCGCAAGCACCGCGGAAGGCCAGTGCAGCAGCCTGCGCTGCGGTTGTGCCACCGCCAGG
>JAGWOX010000098.1 GCA_028877145.1 Acidobacteriota bacterium
CATCACCTGTACTATTTCTGGACCGTCGCCCGCACCGGAAGCGTGACGAAGGCTTCCGCCGAACTGCTTCTCGCGCCGCCGACCGTCAGCGCGCAGATCAAGCGCCTCGAAGACACTCTCGGCGAGAAACTCTTCGAGCGCTCCGGCCGCCGCCTCGTGTTGACCGAAGCAGGCCGGCTCGCATTCCGCTACGCCGAGGAGATTTTTGCCGCCGGCCGCGAAATGCAGGATGCGCTGAAGGGCCGGCCGACCGGTCGTCCCTCGAAGCTGCTCGTGGGCGTGGCCGACGTGTTGCCGAAAGTCATCGTGCACCGTCTCCTCGAGCCGGCTTTCCGTCTGCCCGAGCCGGTGCAGTTGATTTGTCGCGAGGATCCCCCCGACCGGCTGCTCGGCGACCTGGCGACGCAGGGGATGGACCTGGTGCTCACTGATTCGCCGATAGGTCCTACGATGCGGGTTCGGGCGTTCAATCATTTACTCGGCGAATGCGGTGTCGCGATTTACGGCGAGCGCAAGCTCGCCGCACGTTACCGCCGTGGTTTTCCCCGCTCGCTCGACGGTGCACCGTTTCTTCTGCCCACCGAAAGCGCCGCCTTGCGGGCCGAGCTCGACCAATGGTTCCAGTCGCAGGCCATTAGGCCCCGGATCGTCGGGGAATTCGACGATTTCAGTTTGCTGAGGACTTTCGCGGAAAAGGGATTGGGCCTGTTTGCTTCGCCCCTGGTGCTCGATCGCGAAATGCGCCGCTATCATCTTGTCCGCGTGGGACGCGTGCAGGGCGTTCGCGCGCGGTTCTATGGCATTTCGGTGGAAAAACGGCTCAAGAATCCGGCTGTCGTCGCCATCTGTGAAACAGCCCGCCAGCACCTCTTCGCCTGATTCGTACTGGACGACAATTCACACCGAACCGACATTCCCACAGTGCGATCGGGGTCCTTTAGCTGCGTGCGCATTTTGGGCAATTTGCGCCGCCAAAAGTAAAAAGGCCTCGCCGGAGCGCACCACAAAGCCCCTTGCCCCGCGCTTTCTGCTCTATTGCACGCCGGGAACGAATAACTGGCTCACGCCGGCCGCTGCCGCGGCCTGATTGAACGTGGCCAGGTCTTTCCGCGTGAAATCGTCGAATCGTTTTTTCTGCGCCTCCGCTTCCCGCTTCAGGACCGCCAGTTCCTCGAGCGAAGCAGCGGTGGGCCGCTGCCCGTAGCCGGATGCGATTGCCCCCAGCAGCCGCAGGGTGCGATCGTGCAGCGCCGAGAGGTGATGGAGATAGGCCTTGCTGTCGCTGGCCGCTCCCCGGTTGTAAAGAGGCTCCTCGATCCGGTTGAGCGTCTGCTCCAAGGCGCGAGCCTGATCGAACATCTGTCCGTAGGAATTTGTCTTCGGGCTCGAGAGCAGAACGTATTCCAGCGTCTCCAGTTGCTGCCGCAGCGCGCTGATCTGGTTGACCTCCTGATTGACCGAAGAGGCCAGATCGCGGACGTCGAGCGCCACGCGCGTTTGTTCCCGGAAATCCGCCACGGAAGCGTGGCTGCGCGGGTCGGCCACGACTTCGAGACTCACGGACTGCGTCCTGTCGACTTCGCTCAGCGTCACGCGATATTTTCCTGGGGGAACGGCCGGCGCTCTGGCTCCGGGACCCGCGCCGCCGGCATTCTCTTCGCCGAAGAGCTCTACTGGGGGATCGTAGTTCAGGTTCCAGACGACGCGATGGAATCCGCGGCCCGCGGGTGCCTGGAGCGTGCGCACATCTTGCCCTGCGGCGTCGGTAACCGTGATCTCGACATCGGATCCGGCCGAACCGTTCCCGCGGCCGAGCCAGTAGTCGAGCACGGCGCCTTCAGGAGGGTTCGGCGCCGCGAAATTGGAGAGTTTGAACGCATGGCGGTTGTATATCGCCCAGCGCGTTGCCGGAAGCGGAGTGAAAAGTTTCAGGCCCTTCGGCGGCTCGCCACCCGATTGTTCGAGCGGCGACAGGTTGTCGAGCACAAAGACGCCGCGCCCGTGCGTGGCCACAACCAGATCGTGGGTCGTCTTCTCGAACTGCAGGTCGTAGACCGGAGTATTGGGAAATCCGTTTCCGATCGGTTGCCACGGCCCCTTGTCGATCGAATAGAACAGTCCGGTTTCGGTTCCGGCGACGAGCAGTCCGCGCAAGTTGGGATCCTCGCGTACCACGTGTGCCGGCGCATCATCCGGAAGGTTTGCGGTGATGTTCGTCCAGGTGGCGCCGAAATCGTCCGTGCGGAAAACGTAGGGCTTGTCGTTTTCCATCTCGTGGAAATCGACGGCGACATAGGCGCTCCCCGCCGCGAAGGGAGAGACTCCGATCTGCGAGATGCGGCCCCACGCCGGCAGATTCGGAATGTTCTTCGTAACGTTGTTCCACCGCCGGCCGCCGTCGCGCGTCACCTGCACGAGCCCATCGTCGGTGCCCACCCAGATCACTTTAGGATCGACCGGTGAAATCCCGATGGAGAGGATCGTGTCGTACGTCTCCGCTCCGCTCATATCCAGAATCACCGGTCCGCCCGTCACCTTCTGCTTGGTCTTGTCGTTGCGCGTCAGGTCGTGGCTGATCGTCTTCCAGCGAAGGCCGCCGTCGGTCGAGCGGAACAGTACGTTCGCGCCCAGGTAAATGTCCTTCGAGTCGCGTGGGGAAATGACGATCGGCGCCGTCCAGTTGAATCGATACCGCAGGGCGGAGGGCGGCTGATCGAACGTACTGGGCAGGAAGGGCCGCAGCCGGGCCGTTTCGTTGGTTTCCCGATTCAGTCGCAGAATCTCGCCGTTCTGCGAATCGGAATAGATGAATGGTGTGCCGGCGGCGGGAACGGCATATTGCCCGTCGCCGAAAACCGTGGAAAACCATTCGGCGCCTGTGATGGGCGTGCGGCTCAGGCCGTTCGTGGGTCCGCACCACGCGCCGTTGTCCTGCAGCCCGCCGCAGACGCCGTACGGCGTTTGGTTGGAATCGATCGCAACGCTGTAAAACTGCTCGATCGGGATATTGTCCAGGTGACGCCATCTTTCCGCGCCATCGGTCGAAATGTACGCACCGCCGTCGTTCCCT
Organism: Acidobacteriota bacterium; assembly: GCA_028877145.1. Classification (GTDB taxonomy): domain Bacteria; phylum Acidobacteriota; class Terriglobia; order Acidiferrales; family UBA7541; genus JAKASX01. Next base: position 3,071 of record JAGWOX010000098.1, read on the forward strand.
TCGATCATGCGATCCGGATTCCGCGGATCGATCCAGAGCGAGTGGTGATCGGCGTGGACGCCGCGATCGATAACGCGCGCCGTACGGCCGCCGTCGGTCGACTCGAGAATGTGAAATGAGAGGAAGTAGATCTTGTTCTCATTGTCGGGCGCGACGACCAGATGGGAGAAGTAGAAAGGACGCGCGTCGAGTTCGCGGAGCCGGCTGACGAGCGACCACCGCCCGCCCCGATTCTGCGACTCCCACAACACGCCGTCTTTCGATTCGATGAGCGCGTAAACACGCGCGGGGTCATTCGGCGCGACGGCCAGCCCGATGCGGCCGATCGGAGCCTTCGGCAGACCCGCGCTCAGCTGCTGCCACGTGTCTCCGCCGTCTGTCGTCCGGTAGATGCCGCTTGCCGGCCCGCCGCTTTCCAGAATCCACGGCCGCCGTTCCACTTGCCACATCCCGGCGTAGAGGATCTTCGGATTTCCCGGCTCCATCACCAGGTCCGAAACGCCAGTCGTCGGGTTCACGTACAACACTTTCGTCCAGGTCTTTCCGCCGTTCGTCGTGCGGAAAACGCCGCGCTCGGGATTCGGCCCCCAGGCATGGCCCAGCACGCCCACGAACACAACGTCAGGATCGAGCGGAGAAACCACGATCGAGGATATCTGCCCGGCATCGCCGAGGCCCATGAAGCGCCACGTGTTGCCGCCATCTGGCGAAAAATAGACGCCGCGGCCGGTGACGATATCGTTGCGGATGTTCGCTTCGCCCGTGCCCACCCACACCAGATTGGGATTCGAAGGAGCCAGCGCCAGCGCTCCCACCGACGATACTTCCTGATGCTGGAAAAGTGGCCTCCACGAGACGCCTCCATCCTTTGTCTTGAAAATGCCCCCGGCCGCCGTGCCAACGTAATAGACGTTTGGATCGTCGGGCACGCCGGCCACCGCCGTCACGCGTCCCCCGGCCACCGCCGGCCCCAGATTGCGGAACTGGAGCGCTTCGAGCGGGCTCGGCGCGCGGCTGACCGTCGCGGATGCACGCGGCTGGCTTCGAGCGTCTGCTCCAGCCGCCACCAGGATCCATAGGCCAACCGCCGCCAGCAATGTCCAGCCCGCGCTGTTTTTTCTCGGCATCGATCACTCCTCGTATGGGTTAGGCCGCTGTATTCTCGCTCAATCGCAGGGCAGAAGAAAAGGAGCCAGAAGGGTTCGAACGCGCACAGCACAATCCCTAAGGCCGGCGCTACGGCCGTCCTTGGATATGCGGATCAGGGGAAGATGGTTCTTCGACGCTTGGTTCCCGCTACAGCCGGAATTCACGATGAATCGCTCGCACCGCCGCAACCAGCGATTTCGGCGGCACGGCCAGTGCCACACCCTGGCCGGAAGGGCCGGTGGCCACGGCCAGCACGGATATCCGCCGCCGCGCCAAAGCGCTGAACATCCTCGCCCCGACGCCGGTCGGATGCCGGATATGCGACCCGATCGCCGTGACGAGACCCACCTCCTCCGAGGAGTGGAGCACGAGCCCGTCGCGACCATGTCGCGAGGAAAGCTGTTGCGCCAAACCGGGAAGCGTCCGGGCTTCCTCATGCGTGAGCGCGAAGGCCAGCGAATTTTCCGCCGACGACTGCAGCAGGAGCAAGGGATGTACGCCGGTGCTGTCGAGCCATCCGAGCACGCGCGTCGCCAGTTCCACCGGCCCCAGCGAACGGTCGGCGCTCACCGTCACCAATTGCACGCGAGGAACCGCCGTGACCGCGGCCACCGCCGAGCGGCCTGCCCCGCCGGGAACGATCAGAGTGCCTCGCGTCGCAGGACGAAACGAATTCCGCACGCGAAGCGGCGTGCCCGACTCCATCACCGGCACGATCGCTTTCCAGTGAATGACCTTCGCGCCGAAAAAAGCCAGCTCAATGGCTTCTCCGAATGTGAGTCGTGGAATCACTCGCGCGCCAGGAACCAGGCGCGGATCGGCCGTCATCACGCCGTCAACGTCGGTCCAGATGGTGACCTCGTCGGCCGCGAGCATCGAACCGATGAGCGTCGCTGTGTAATCGGAGGATCCGCGGCCGAGCGTCGTCGGAACACCGTCGCGCGTCGCGCCACGGAAGCCGGTCACCACGGGCAGCACGCCACGCCGCACCAGCGGCAGCAGTCTTTGCCGCAGCCTCGTAAGCGTGGGTTCGGGGAGGACGTTCGCGTCGCCAAACCTGTTGTCGGTGACGATGAGCTTTGTCGCGTCAACCGCCACGGCCTGCACGCCGCGGCCACGCAGCGTCGCCGCCAAGAGTTCCGCCGAGATCACCTCGCCGATCGATGCGATCCGGTCCAGGCCCCGCGGCGTCGCTTCCCCCACCATCTCGAAGCCCTGGCACAAGCTCTCGAATATTTCCAGCGCTGCCTCGAGGTGCTTGGAAAAATCCGGTTGTTCGCCAACCGAAAGCAGCGAACTCGCAGCCTCGGTGTGGCGGCGGCGAATCTCCTTGACTGCCTCGCACCAGTTCCGGTCGCGGGTCGCCGCTGCCTGCGCCGACTTCAGCAGCAGGTTTGTCGTGCCGGCCATCGCCGAGACGACGACGATCGTGCGCTCATGGCGGGCCGAGGCCGCCGAGCGCCGCGCCACCCAGGCAATGCGTTCCGCTGTGCCGACGGAAGTGCCGCCGAATTTCAAAACGTGCAAACGGCGGCGCGCGTGTCCCGACACGGCCGACCGCCTAATCGGCCGCCGGCCCTCCGCCGGCGATCGAGGGGACCAGCATCACTTCGTCACCTTCTTGAAAATGGTAGGAAGTGCCTCCGAGGAAACGGATGTCTTCCTCGTTAACGTAGACGTTCACGAACGGCCGCAACTGCCCGGAGTCATCGCGGAGATGGCGATTGAGCTCGGGATGCTGGCGGCCCAGATCGTCGAGCAGATCGGACAGCGTCTTCGCCGAACACTCGATCGTGGCTGCGCCGCCGGTCAGCCGGCGGAGCGCCGTCGGAATCTGAACGCGAATGGACATCGGCTCGCTCCTTTTGCTTCCGCGAGGCCGCCTGCGGGCTCGATACACCCCGAGGCCGCGAAACGGAAACGCCGCCATCTCGCCGGGAAATGCCTCCGGCATTGGAATGGCAAACGCGCCGTCCGATGCGGCGAGTGAGGGAAGAGACGGTTACCAGTTTTGGTGGTATAGCCTCATGGTCCCCCGTAACTCGGGGCGGGACTTGGCACCAGTCGCTTGGATTGCCTCCAAGCCGGTTGCCGTGGCGTCTTCGGGCCCGTTCCCTCGGCCACTCTTCATGAGACTCAGATCGGAAGGACCTCTGGGAAGCATTCGAAGTGTAACAGCGCCTAACCGTGGCGGCAAGCAACCACCGCCGAATGGCGCGCCGCCGGGGCCGGACGGCATCCGTCGGGGCCTGAACGCGGCATGGAGCGTCCTGCGCAACTTCCGTCTTGACTGTCCCCGTTCCTCAGGGGAACGTTTGGGGGTCGAAATTTACCCTTTGGACGCACCGCTCGCCCCGTTCGGCAAAACCGGCTTGCACGCTCCACCCTTTTCCGGCACAATGTACGCGTTATGTCGTACCGCGACCAGATTGCGACCATTATGTGCACTACGATGAAGTGCATGTGTCCGCTGTCTGGCGCGGGGACCTTGCCGAGCTGAACGAAAAAACAGCCGGCAGTTTCAAGAGCCCGCAGCCAGAAGAACCTGGCGGCGGGTTTTTTGTTTTTGGGCCAAATTTCCAGGAGAAACATGGCGGGCGCGATCCAAACAACCACCGAGGCGAAGGAAACCAAGGCGCAGTGCGCCGAGCGGCTCAAGCGCGCGAAGAATCCCTGGGAATGTTTCGCGGAGATTCGCCGGTTCGCCCGCGAAGGCTATGATTCCATCCCTCCCGAGTGGCTCAGCACGTATTTTCGGTGGTGGGGCATCTATACCCAGGGCGATGGCAACGGCGCCGTCGGCGGCAACGGCCGCGAGGGCCGGGCTGTGCCGCGTTTCATGGTCCGCATCCGCATTCCGAACGGCCTGCTCTTCTCCCACCAGCTCCGCACCGTCGCCGAACTGGCCGGTCGCTTCGCCCACGGGCAAGCCGATATCACTGTCCGGCAAAACATCCAGTTCCATTGGATCGAAATCGAAGCCCTGCCGGAACTGCTCGAAAGCCTCCTGCGCGCCGGCTTGACGACGCTCGCCGCCTGCGGCGACGACGCCCGCAATATCACCGGCTGCCCGCTCGCCGGCGTCGATGCCGATGAAATTGTCGATGCTTCGCCGCTGGCGCAGGCAGCCACCCGAATGCTGGTAGGGGATCCGGGCTTTTACAACCTGCCGCGCAAATTCAAGGTCGCGATCACCGGCTGCCGGGTCTGGTGCTCTTATCCCGAGATCAATGATGTCGCGCTCACCGCGCTGCCACGCCGGCGAAGCGGGCGCGAGGAGATTGGCTTCTCGCTCAGGATCGGCGGCGGCCTTTCGAGCCGGCCGCACCTCGCCGAGCGCCTCGACGCCTTCGTCGCCTGGCACCAGGCGCTTCCCGTCGTGCGCGCAGTCTCGGAACTTTTTCGCGATAGCGATATGCTGCGTGAACGGCGCGAGCGGGCTCGATTGAAGTTTCTCTTCCTCGATCATGGTTGGACTCCCGCGCGCTTCCTCGAGGAACTCGAAAGCCGCCTGGGCTTTCGCCTCGATCGCGCTGAACCGGAGCAGGCCCCGGCCGACATCTATCGCGACCATGTCGGCATCCAACCACAGAAGCAGGAAGGATACTGCGCGGTTGGCGCTTCCGTGCTGCGCGGCAGGCTATCCGCCGGGCAGATGCGCCACGCCGCCGATCTCGCCGATCGTTACGCCTCAGGCGAACTGCGCACCACGGTCATGCAAAATCTGGTCATCGTCAACGTACGCCGCGACCGCGCCGGTGAACTCGCGCGTGAACTCGAATTGGCCGGCCTGCCCGTTTCTGCCGGATCCTTCCACCGCGGAGCCATCGCCTGCACCGGCACTGAGTTTTGCAAGCTCGCCATCACCGAAACCAAGGCATTCTCACGCTGGCTGGTCGAGCAGCTCGAAGAACGCCTCCCTGGCTTCGACCAGCAACTGAAGCTGCATGTCACCGGCTGCCCGAACAGTTGCGGCCAGCACTGGATCGCCGACATCGGCGTAGAAGGAAAGAAAATCAAGATCGATGGCCGGCTCGAGGACGCGTACTACTTTTGTATTGGTGGCTCCGTGGGCCAGTTCGCTTCGATTTCCCGCCCGATAGGCTATCGCTGCCCCGCCCGCGAGGTTCCCGACGCCATCGAGCGTCTGCTGCGCGATTATCTGGCCGGGCGCGCCCCTGGTGAAAACCTGCGGCAATTCTTCGCCCGTCGGTCAGACGAACAATTGCGCGCCTCGCTCGCCGGCCGGGAAGGCCTTCCGGCGGCCGCGCGCGATGCGGCGGCGGGACATGCGCCCGGAGAGTTCCAGGCATGAAGCATCTCATCCATCGTTTTGACGGAATCCTTTGAGGGAAGAGGAGACGGAAGTGAGTAGACGATTCAAAGTCGCGATTCTCGGCGCCACGGGACCCGTGGGTCAGCGATTCCTCCAGTTGCTCGAAAATCATCCGTGGTTCGAGACGTCGACGCTCACCGGCTCCGGTCAATCCGCCGGGCGCAGCTACCGAGACGCCGCTGGTTGGCTCCTTGAAACACCGTTGCCGGAAAGCGCCGCCAACCGCGTGGTGCGCGAGACGCGGCCCGGCGCCGTCGACGCCGATTTCGTTTTCTCGGCCCTCGATTCGAACGTCGCCGGGCCCATCGAGGAGGAATTCGCCCGCGCCGGATTCCCCGTGATCAGCAATGCCGCCCCGCATCGCACCGATCCCGACGTCCCGCTCCTGCTCGCCGATGTGAATCCCGGTCACGTCGCGTTGATCGCCGAACAGCAGCGCCGGCGCGGTTATTCCACCGGCTACCTTGTCACCAATCCCAATTGCTCGACCGCCGGTCTCGTCACCGCGCTCAAGCCGCTCGACGACGCCTTCGGCGTCGAAGCCGTTTCCGTAGTGACGATGCAGGCGGCCTCCGGCGCCGGCTATCCCGGCGTTCCTTCGATCGATCTGCTCGATAACGTCATCCCCTTCATCGCCAACGAAGAGGAAAAGCTCGAAATCGAGCCAGGCAAGATTCTCGGCCGCGTCCAAGCCGACGCGATAGAACCTGCACGGCTCGCGATCAGTGCCCAAGTGAATCGCGTGCCGGTTGTGGATGGCCATCTCGAATCCGTTTCCTTGAAATTGCGAGCCAAGGCGAACGCCGCCGATGTCGCTCAGGCTTTGGCCGAATACGTTTCCGAGCCGCAGCTCGCCGCGCTGCCCTCCGCGCCCGAGCGGCCGGTGATCGTCCGTTCCGAGCGCGATCGTCCCCAAACTCGCCTCGACCGCATGGCGGCGGGCGGCATGGCGGTTGTCGTCGGCCGGATTCGCTCCTGCCCGATTCTCGATTTCCGATTCACGCTGCTCGTCCACAACACAATCCGTGGCGCCGCCGGCGCGTCGATCCTGAATGCGGAATGGCTGGTGAAAAAGGGCCTGCTGCGCACGCGCGAGGAAATCCGCGCCGAGTCGGGAAAAACACCGGCAGTGCTATCCGGGAGCCACTGAGACGAAGAAGATGCCAAGGAACTCGCTCATGTCCGGTCCGATGACCTGCGCCTGTAGCTGCTGTTGCTGCATGTGTGCGTCGCCGGCCGTTCCGAGGAGTCCCGGATAGGGCAAGTTCCAGGACATTTCGGCAGAGCGGCCCGCGACGCACCAAGAGTCGCGGGCCTTTTTATTTTCGGGCAGGAAAAGGCTTCCGGAGCACGGAGTTCGCGAGAGAACGAGAAGCGATGGCGCTCTTTCCGATGTTTTTAAAACTCGAGGGCCGGCCGGCGCTCGTGGTGGGCGCGGGATGCGTGGGTGAGGCCAAGATTCGCAGCCTGCTGTGCGCCGGAGCCGGCGTGCGCGTCGTCGCTCCCGTCGCCACCGCTCGCGTCCGCGCCTGGGCTCGCGCCGGCCGGATCGTCTGGGCTGCGCGCCCGTTCGCGGCCACCGATCTGCGTGGCGTCCTTCTTGCGGTGGTCGCCACTCCGTCGCCTGATCTGAACGGCCGCATCGCCGCTCTTGCTCGCCGCCGCCGCATCTTGGTCAACGTCGTCGACGAGCCCGAGCGCTGCGATTTTTACTACCCCGCGATCATTCGCCGCGGGCCGCTGACAATCGCGATTTCCACCGAAGGCCACAGCCCGGCTTTCGCGCGGCGCCTTCGCCGTCACATGGAGCGGCGGATCGCCCCGGACCTGGGCCGCGCCGTCGCTCGCCTGGGGAACGCGCGGCGCAAACTGCTTTCCCAATCCATCGAGCCAGGTGAACGCAAACGGTTGCTGATTCGCCTGGCCGGGAAAATTCCACTTGGAGGTGAACATGAACGGCAAGGTGTATCTGGTGGGTGCGGGCCCGGGCGATCCTGATCTGTTGACGGTGAAAGCACTTCGCGCGATTCAGGGCGCGGACATCGTCCTGTACGACGACCTTGTTTCGGACGAGATCCTTGCGCTCATTCCCTCAACCGCGCGCGACGTGAGCGTCGGCAAGCGCGCCGGCCGCCCGCTCGTGACGCAGGAGGAAATTCACAGGCGCATGATCGAGGCGGCGCGACAGGGACACGCGGTCGTTCGGCTCAAGGGCGGAGATCCGCTCCTCTTCGCTCGAGGCGGCGAGGAGATTGAGGCCCTCCGCAAAGCCGGCATCGACTTTGAAATCATCCCCGGCATCACCGCGGCGCTCGCCGCTGCCGCAACCGCCAGAATCCCCCTCACCGACCGCCGCTTCGCATCGAAGCTGGTTTTCCTTTCGGCTCACCGCGCCGGGGAATGGTCGCTCGACGATTGGCGCTCGACCGCCGAGGCTGAATCGACGATCGCCGTCTACATGCCCGGCGAAAACTATCTCGATCTCGCCGCCGAACTGCTCGCTGGCGGACTGTCGGAGGATACGCCGGTTCTCGTCGTCGAGAATGCCTCTCGCCCCGCTGAATCCATCCGCTCGACCACCCTGGGCGACCTGCCCGACAGCGGCCGGTTCGCGGTACCCGCCATTCTCCTGATCGGAGTCGTAGCCGGCTTCTACGACTGGTCCGCGGAAGAGGAAGATGAGGTGCTCGAAGCCCTGCGCGCCTCCGCCACCTAGTCCGCCTTTCTCACAAGGCAAATGAACGCCTGTCATCCTGATGAGCGAAGCGAAGGACCCCGAATGCGCTGAGGTAGAGTGAACCAGGAAGACCATTCGCCCGTGCTGCCAACGAATACGCCACGTCGTACCGGTGAGCAGTGCGTGTCACACGTCAACCGCCGTTCATCGTAGCACGCCGCGATAAACGGCCAAGCCAACCGCCGCGTCCATGCCCAGCCGCTCGAGCGCTCGCACTTCGCGCACGCTGCGAACCCCGCCCGCCGCCGTGATCGGCAGTCGCGTCAGCGAGCGAAGCCGCCGGTACCAGTCGAGATCGGTTCCGCGCATCGTTCCTTCCGCGTCGACGAACGTGCAGAGGAAGCCCGCGCAAAACGGCTCGAGCGATGCGATTACGTCATCCGGCCGCAGCCCCAGCTTCCGCCGCCAGCCCCGAACGACGATCTCTCCGCGTTCGCAGTCGAGAGCGAGGATCACGCGTTTGCGCCCCGTCGCCGCGCGAAGCCGCGAAAGAAACGCCCGATTCACCCGCCCTCCACGAAACGCCGCCGTCCCGACGATCACCTGTTCCGCTCCGCAATCGAGCAACTGCCGGGCCCGCCGCACGCTGCGAATGCCGCCCCCCGCGCGAATCCGCGGGCCGCGCGAGCGGCGCGACCATTCGCAAATCGTCCGCACCAGCTTCGCGTTCCCGCCGCGTCGCATCGCCGCGTCCAAATCGATCACGTGCATCAGCGGGTAGGAAGCGAATCGCTCGGCCGTGCCGATCACGTCGTCAATCGCCAGGAGCCGCCGCCGGCCGCGTTCGAGCTGAACCACGCGCCCGTCTTGAAGATCGATGCAAGGAATCAGCATCCTGTCGCTTCCTCCACCATTCGCACTGTCACGCCGCGTCCGGCCAGGAAGCGTTTGAGCCCGGCGATCGGCACCCGGTTTTCGTGAAAGATCGAAGCAGCCAGCGCCGCATCGGCCAGGCCGCGATCGAACACTTCGGCAAAATGTTCCGGCGTCTCCGCGCCGCCCGAAGCGATCACCGGAACTCCGACAGAGCCGCTGACCGCCGCTGTCAACTCCAGATTGAAACCCTTTCTCGTGCCGTCGCGATCGATCGAAGTGAGCAGAATTTCTCCCGCGCCGCGTTCCGCTCCCTGGGCGGCCCACGCCACGGCGTCGAGCCCGGTCGCTTCGTGTCCTCCGCGCGTCCACACTCGCCAGCCGGACCCCTCGCGCCGCGCGTCGATCGCCAGCACTACCGCCTGGGAGCCGAACTCCGCCGCCAGTTCCGCCAGCAACTCGGGCCGTTCCACCGCGGCGGTGTTGACGGTCAGCTTGTCAGCCCCGGCCTCAACAACCGCGCGCGCATCCGCGAGGCAGCGAATGCCGCCACCGGCCGTGAGCGGAATCGACAGCGCGCGCGCCACACGGCGTATGGTTTCGAGAAACGTCGGCCGCCGGTCGCGCGAAGCCGCAATGTCGAGCACCACCACTTCGTCGGCGCCTCCCCGGTCGTAACGCGCGGCGAGTTCCGCCGGATCGCCCAGCCGCCTCAGGTTGCCGAACTGCACACCCTTCACCACCCACTCCCCATCCGTATCGAGGCAAGGAATGATTCGCCGGGCCAGGCTCATCGGGCCATCTCCAGGAAATTCCGCAGGACTTTTGCGCCCGCCTCGCCGGATTTCTCTGGATGGAACTGCACCGCCGTCAGCCGCCCTCGCTCGACCACCGCGGAAAACGGCGAGCCGTAATCGCACTTGGCCACGGCCGCCTCGCCGGTCTCGAAGGCTGCGTAGCTGTGAGCGAAATAGAACCACGAGTCTTCGTGAATGCTTTCGAGCAACCTGCTCGGCCCCACGCGCCGCACCTGATTCCAGCCCATGTGCGGAAGCTTCACGTCCGCGGGCAAGGCGCGCACCTCGCCCCCGAGCCACCCGAGCCCGGCCTCGCCGGGCGCCTCTTCGCTCTGCGCGAAAAGCACCTGCAGCCCGAGGCAAATCCCCAGGAGCGCCGTGCCGCGTTCCACTGCCGCGCCCAGCGCCTCCGCCATGCCTTCCCGCTTGAGCGCCCGCGCCAGCGCGCCGAAATGCCCCACGCCCGGCAGCACGATCGCCTCCGCGTCGCCGATCTCCTCGCCGCTTCGAGCGCGTCGCGTTTGCGCGCCGAGTCGCGCGAATGCCCGTTCCACCGACGCCAGATTGCCGGCGCCGTAATCCACCAGTGTCAGAATCACAGCAATCCTTTCGTGCTCGGCAGCACGCCGGCCAGCCGCCTGTCGCGCGAGACGGCGAATCGCAGCGCTCGCGCGAACGCCTTGAAAATCACTTCCACCTGATGGTGAGACGATCTTCCTTCGAGGAGCCGCAGATGCACCGCCGCTCCAGCCGATTGCGCGAATGCCTGGAAGAAATCGGTCAGCAGGTCGGTCTGGAAATCGCCGACGTGCCGCGCCGCGATCTTCCATCGGCCCACGAAAAATGGCCGGCCGCTGAAATCGACGGCCGCGACGGCCAGCGCCTCGTCCATCGGCGTGATGAAATAGCCGGAGCGCAGGATGCCGCGCTTCGAGCCGAGCGCCCGCCGCACGCATTCGCCAAGCGCGATGCCCGTGTCTTCCACCGTGTGGTGCTGGTCGACGTGGAGATCGCCTTTGGCTGAAATTTCCAGATCGAGTGCGCCGTGCCGCGCCACCTGCTCGAGCATGTGATCGAAAAAGCCGATGCCCGTCGAAATGCTTGCCCGCCCGCGCCCATCGAGGTCAAGGCAGACGCGGATATCGGTTTCCGCTGTCGTGCGTCGCAGCCTTGTGCGTCTC
>JAGWOX010000099.1 GCA_028877145.1 Acidobacteriota bacterium
CGTCGCCTACCTCGCGCTCGGTTACGAGCGCGCCACGCTACGAGGTGGGAAGTTGCTGGATCGGCCCGGCGCTTCGCTGCTCTTGCTGTTTTCCCTGACGATGATCGTCGGCGGAGTCTTGAGTTTTCGCAATTTCAGCGTGCTATTCGTCGTCCTGCTGGGCATGCTGGTCTGGCTTTGGCAGGAAATGGCTGAGCCCGAAACGGCGAAGCTTCCCTGAGGTCCGGGCCGCGTTCGAGGAGCCTCGCTTGTGTCTCGCTGGGATCGAGTGGCCAAACTTGCAGGTTCTTGTAGTACTGAATTAAATCCTCGTCTTTCACTTCCTCTATGAAGCGCGATCCGACGCGGTCGCGGTGTCCCATACTTCAGGCGATGGTCGTCGAATCTTGGACCGGAGCTAGGGCCTCGACTCGGGACGGGCTCTTCGCGGCCACAAAGGCAAGCACATAGAAGCCGGCCGCTAACAAGAGAAGATCCCTGATTCCGAGGATGAACGAAAGATTCTGCATCAATCCGCCCGCGACGGCGCCCACGATATTGGCGGCGAAGGCGGCGGAGCGGCCTTCAGAACCGCGGAAGGTCTCCGTGAAAATCACTCCCGCCTGAAAGAGGGAAACGGCGTACGCCGCGCTGAGCAGGATTCCGACCGCGTGTGCGCTGAAATGCAAGGACTCCCAAGGGAACAGGTAGTTTGCCATCAGGGAGAGAAGAAGAATTATGAAGTAAACGCCAAGCCGGCGCGGCCGAAAGCGCTCGACATACACATTTGCAGCGACCAGGACGAGCAGAATGGCGGAGAGCGCAATACAGTTCACCAGCCACGTGGAGCCGAAAAAGAGGGCGAGGCGGCTGACCAATTGCGTTTCAAGCAGCATGAAGCCGGCACCGAGGAAGAAGAAGAGCCACGTGGAGCGCCGTCTGGCTTCGAAAGACGTGCGAGCCAGGAAAATCGACAACACGAGAAGGATGATGGATACCGAGAAATAGGTTCGTGGAATGGTGTGGCTGCGATGATACACGTAAGGCCAATTGTCGGTCGCCGGGGAGGGAAGGTTTGAAGACTGCATCGAGAACGGCGGAGGATTGTCGCGGATCAGAGCGGCGAGTTTTGGCGCGGTGGCACGCTGCCAGAGTCCGGGGCCGTTCGATTCCAGGAATACGGTGCCAGGCAGTAGGGCTCCGTACTGGCGGGCATAGAAAGTAATCGGCGGAGTGCCGAATACGCGCGTGAGTGTTTCGTAGAAACGCTGGCCCATCCATGTCCATGGGGCGCGCACTTCAAATTTGAGGATCAGGACGCCATTCGGCGCGAGCAGGCGGCGCGCCTCGTCAAACGATTCCTCGGTGTACACGTAGTTGTCGATACGCATGTTGCTGAAGTCGGATAAGACGGTATGCGAATCGAGAAGGCCGAACAGAATGACATCGTATTTTCCCTGAGCGTTGCGCATGAAGGCGCGCGCATCGGTGAGGATCACATGGACGCGGGGCGAGAGGTATGGGTGTTGTGGGTGAAGGTGCTTGCCGAGGTGGTAGATGGCCGGATCGATCTCCACGGCGTCGATCTGGCCGGAGCAGTGGCGGAGGGCGGCCGCGGCGTCGTTGCCGGCGCCGGCGCCGACGATCAGCACCCGGCTGCAGCCCTTGACGAAACGAAACGGCGCGTCGTAGGAGCTGCTTTCGTAGTAGGTCGCCAACTCGGGATGCTTCGCCGCCACCGCGGGAGAGAGGTTGGCGATGGTCATGTAGCCGACGTTGTTGACGCGGACGTTGTAGCCCAGGTCGCCAGCGCTCTGGGCTTGAAGTTTCTGGTACGGAGACCAGATCGTCAAGAGCTTGCCGGAGTCGCTGAGCCGAAGGAAGGCAAGGCTGGCGATGATGAACACCGCGACCGTGGCGGTGACCCTTGCCGATTTAGGGCGGACGAGAAGAAATAGGAGGAAGGCGAAGGCGAACCAGTACAATGGCGGGATCCAGAGAAACGCCGCCGCGGCGAAGAGCCAGATTCCCGCAAGACTCCCCAGCAGATTTGCAGAATAGGCCGTGACTGGATTGCGGGCGTTATCCAGGTAGAAGCCTACCCACTGTCCGAGCGGGATCATCGTCGCCACGACCAGGATCAGAAACCCCGCGACGGCAATCAAGGAGAGACTGGAGAGCAACACCGTGTTCGTGAGTCCCAGCTTGGAAAACGTGAAGCCCCACAAAGCCGCGTCGGGAGAAAGCGCCAGGTTGTTGGAAAGGCCCGCCAGGAGTCGCTGCAAAGGGACATACGGCAAATCGATGATGGCGATGAGCAGCGCGAGAGCGTACAAGTCAAAGAGGGAGCGCTTCTTTTGGGAAGCGCGGTAGCATCCAAGCCCGAAGCCAAGAAAGCAGGCGATCAGCGCAAGATTCTGGAAGAATGCGAAGACTCCCACCTGCGTGCTGATCCAGCGTATCAGCACAACTTCCATATATAGCGCGACAAAACTCACCAGCAAGAGGGGACGGAGGCTGTTGGAAGCCGGATCTTCAGGGAGAGTGAAAAGGGAGAGGAATCGGCCAAGCCACGTCTGGCCGCCTGTCGGCGCGGCTGCGTGGCGTCCACCGGCCGGATTCGCTTTGGAAGCGCTGGCTGAATTTGTGCCCATGCAGATCTCCCTGTTACAGCACAAGCGAGTTTCTATGAGTCCGTTGCCGTCGTAATTCTATATAGCGAGTTGACATGCAGATTAGGAATCCGTCGCCAATTTGCCTTATCTATAAAGATTTCCCTTTCCCGACGGCTTCAGTTGCGCTCGCGGGCCGCGCCGGCGGGGTTTATCAGGCGTCTCCGACACCTAGCCCCATTCCCCGCGCATCAGCTCGGATCGATGATCGCGCAGATTCTACACGATCGTCACTTCAATGCGTCAATGCTTGGGCACCGATGTAGCGAGGGACGAATCGGGGAAAGAGAAACCAACTGCGGTCGAGAGCCCCCTGCCCTGCCTTCCTCGCTTCCCGATAACGGAAGAATGAGGGCAGATGGTCCTACTCCTGTAACGCTTTCGCCAGCCGAGCGGTTAACCTTCTTGGAGACAAACCTCCGCAGTGGTTAAAATTTCAGCCATCGTGAAGGATCAGGGCAAATTCGGCGATTCGATTCCACCGATTTTATCGTTCGCCGCCAAAGGTGCAATGTCGCAAAGACAAGCAGCAGGCTCGAAATTGGGTCGTACGCAGTCTTGGAAGAAGACGCGGGCTGGAGTGGCATTGCTGCTGCTGCTCGGTGCGGCGTTCGCCGTCCTTGCCCTGCAACTCGGCCAGTTGGCAACCGACCGGTCCGGAACGCTCGACTTCGCGAATTTTTACGTGGCGGGCGAAATCGTCCGCCAAGGTCAGTCCGCCCACCTGTACGATATCAAACTGCAACGTGAAATCGAGCGCAGGATCTCCCCCGGAGGCCCGGCGATTCCCTACGCCCATCCCCCGTTCCACGCCCTGCCCTTCGCCCTGCTTGCCGGACTCTCCTACCCTCATGCTTTCATCGTCTGGGGCGGCCTTAATCTTTTGGTCTTTGCCCTGATTCTCTACCTTCTTCCGCGAACCGGCAGTCGCCTTCAGGGCAACGGATTCCTGGTGTGGCTGGCCGTCTGCACTCCTCTTGTAGCGGGAGTTCTTCTCCTTGGCCAGGACACGCTGTTTTTCGCGATCATTTTCATCCTCGCGTTTCTCGCACTGAAGAAGAAAAGGGACCATCTCGCGGGGTTTGTTCTCGGTCTGGGTCTTTTCCGCTTCGAAATCATGCTTCCCTTCGCCTTCGTCTTTCTTCTCCGCAGGCGATGGAAAGTTCTGGCTGGTTTCGCGATGGCCTCACTTGTGGCATTTCTCGCCTCATTGGCCTTGGTCGGCTGGCAAGGTCTGCTGGACTACGCCCACCTGCTCATGGAAGTTGGCCGTGCGACAGGGAATGAGGCGAATGGCGTGACCGTGGCGACAATGCCCACGCTGCGCGGCGCGGCGTCGACTTTCTTCTCCGGATTAATCCCAGCCCACTTCATGTTTCCCCTCGTTCTGCTCGCCACCCTCGCCCTGCTCGGCTGGGCGGCTTGGGAATTCAAGAGCGTCGCGAAGCCGGAGGCGCCGGCGTTCGACTTGGAGTTTTCTCTCGCCGTCATCGCCGCCCTGCTCGCCAGTTACCACATGTTCGTGCACGAACTTACGCCACTGTTCCTAATCGGTTTTCTGATGCTGGGCCACGAAGCGGCGCTGCCACGCGAGAGCGCCCTGGGAAATCGGCGGGGGGCGGCGCTGCTCTTGATCTTTGCCGTCGTCTACGGCGTGGGAGGCGCCGTCTTCCACTTCCGCGCTTTCAGCGTCGTTGCTATCATTTTGCTTGGCATGATGGTTTGGTTGTCCCAGGAAATCTCCCGCATGCCCACAGCACAAAGGATCACCCAGTGACGCTGTGCCGGGGATCGGACAGACGGCCGCGACCTTCGATGTCACTCACTGTGCGCTGGCAACTAGGGTTACGCGGTGATCGGGAAGCAACCTCTGCGGGAGCGCATCCTTGACGTTCCACCACATCTCCCGCTAGCCTCGCTGCAGCAAGCTTCGAGATCCGAGCGTGCGTTGCACTGAGGCCGAATAACGAGCCCGCATTCACAACCTCTCGCGTCTGACGCTGGGTGCCAAGCGGCAAACTCCCCGCAATCGGGTTCTGGCCGGTGAAAAGCTCCTTGCTCAGAAAACCGAAATACTGGCTGCTTCTCATTCTCTTGGCGATCACCATCGCCGGCGTTTTCTATCTCCTGCGTTCAGCAGTCGGCAGCCCGCAACGCACGCCGGACTTCATCAGCTTTTACACCGCAGCCACCATCCTCCGGCAACCATCGGGTAGCCAAAACCTCTACAATCTGGCCCTGCAGCAAAATATCCAACGCCAACTCGCTCCCCACGGACAGTTCCTGCCCTTCTTTCACACCCCGCTCGAAGCAGTGCTCTTCGAGCCCTTCGCATCGCTCTCCCTCACGCAGGCCTTCATGCTCTGGAGCGCCCTGAATCTCGCTCTGCTCGCTGTGATCTTCTATTTGCTCTGGCAAACCGGCTATCGGCTCGGAACGGAAAGCTATCTGGCCTGGATCGCCGTTTGGTTTGTGCCCGTCGCTGAAGCCATGGCGGTCGGCCAGGATTCGATTTTCCTCGCCCTGGTCTTCCTCGCGACGTTCCTGGCCTTGAAAAAGCGCCACGATGTTCTGGCCGGTCTCGCGCTCGGCGCCGGTCTCTACCGTTTCGAAATCATCCTCCCCTTCGCGTTCATTTTCCTGCTGCGAGCGCGTCGCAAAATGCTTTCCGGATTTTTCGCCGCGTGTGCGATCTGGTTCTTGGGATCGTTGGCCGTTGTTGGCTGGAGCGGTTTGCGGGACTACGTGGCCGTGCTCTTCGTCATGGGCCGCACGAGCGGCAGCGGGGCCAATGGCGTGATCGTAAGAATGATGCCGAGTCTGCGCGCGGCGCTCGTCATGCTCCTCGGCGGCAAGCTCCCCGCTTTCGAGCTGTTCCTGATCGTATTGGCGGGATCAGTATTCTTGCTTGGCTGGGCGGCCTGGAAATTCGCCCGCGTAGCGCTTCCGGAAGATCGCGCTTTCGATCTCCAGTTCTCTCTGGCAGTCATCGCCGCGCTTCTGGCCAGCTACCATCTCTTCACGCACGAGTTGACTCCGTTGATCCCCGTGGCGTTCATCGTTCTGGCCTACGAACGCCAGGCGCGCAGCGACGGCCGCTTGAGCGTCGCGAAGAGTGTCTCCCTGCTCCTGTTATGCTTCTTGATGTTTCTCGGCGTCGGACTCACGATTCACGGCGTGAGCCTCGTGTTCTTTATCTTGCTCGGCCTGGCGATTTGGCTGTCGCTCGAAATTACCGCGATCGAAAAATCCGCCACCGCTGCCAAACGGGTAGCCGAACCCGCCAGCTTGCCCGAAGCGCCCTGAAACCAACACGAGTGTGGCGGCGGAATTCACCCGCCATGCTTCTCCCTCAAGGGCACGGCAAGCCGCCGCCTGTTTCCGCGAAACCGCGGCCTAGTTGCTCTTGCCGCCAGCCGTCGTGCCGATGATGATGGCCGGCACCCCCGTTCCCGTCAGCTGCTGATTCACTGCCGGCAATTTCGTCGTCTTCACCCCAGTCCACTCCTCCAGCAGTTGGTCGAGCGCCTGGCTGTTTTCCGCAAATAGAGATTCGGCCGTAGCGGTCGGCGCCGCGTCCGCGCTTTCGACGATTCCCTCGATCCGCTGTAGTCGCCCTCGCATTTCGCTCAGGTTTTCCTCCGAGGCAGCCGCAGCGCCAGTGGCCGACGCGCTGGGAGCAGGCCTATTCGCCGCCCGGCCTCCCATAATTGCGCCCACTTCACTCTCGAGAGCCTGCACCGCGGCCAGCGCGGCCTTCGCTCCGCTGTTCGTCGAGCCGGCCAGCCGTTTGCCCCGATCCTGCAATTGTTTCTGGAGGCTCTGCGCCTCGGCCAGCGCCTGCCCCGCATTGCGAATCTGCGTCTCGATCCTCATCGCCAGATCGAATTGCTTTTGCAAATCCGCAAGCGAAACCTGCGCCCTCGGATCCATGCGCAAATTGAGCGGCTGCGTGTACGATTTCCCGTCCACCGTCAGCCGCACCTGATATTGCCCAGGCACCGCGAACGGCCCGCCCCCGAAGCGGAAAAAGGACGCCCGGCCCGACGGTGCCGCCGAGGCGTATTGCAGATCCCAAGTGAACCGATGCATCCCCGCCGTCTTCGCCAGCGCTTCCGGCGTCTTCAGCCAGAAGGGCTGGAAGGGAAGGGAACTGGCCGGAGGCGCTTTCGGATGAACGTCGCTCGCATAGCTGCGCACCACGTGCCCTTGCGCGTCCAGTATTTCGAGCTTGACCGGCGCCTGCGGCTCCGTTTTCAGGTAGTAGTCAATGATCGCTCCGTCCGGCGGATTCGTCCCCGCGGGAAATTCCGGTGGCAGCGGCGTCCCGTGCTCGTTGCCCGGCCGCACGCGAAACGCGGTCCGCGGCGGAAAGAGATACGCGTCCGCCTGCGTGGCCTCTATCGCGTTGCGCAACGGAATGATGTCGTCGAGAATCCAGAACGACCGCCCGTGCGTCGCGATCACCAGGTCGTTCCGATGGAGCGTCAGATCGCGCACCGGCGTCGCCGGCATGTTCAACTGCAGCGATTGCCAGTTGTCGCCATCGTTGAAGGAAACGTAGACGCCCGTCTCCGTCCCGGCGAAGAGCAATCCGCGACGCATCGGATCCTCGCGCACCGCGTGCACGTACGATGGCGTTTCGATCCCCGCGTTGATTCGCGTCCACGTCTTCCCGAAATCGTGCGTGCGATAAATATAAGGCGTGTAGTCGTCTAGCCGGTGCCGGTTGACGGCCACATACGCGGTGCCCGCGTCGAAATGCGAAGGCTCGACCATCGAGATGCGCGACCAGTCCTTCACCGCCGGAGGCGTCACGTTCTGCCACGTCGCGCCGCCGTCCTGCGTCATGTAAACCAGCCCCGTGTCGCTTCCCACCCAGATCAGACCATGCTGGACGGGTGAGGGCGCGATCGAATTGATCACCCCGTAGCCGCGTTGCTTCGCATTTTCCACCGTCGGCGGTCCGCTCTTCATCGCCGCGGAGGGATCCTTCACTGCGCCAGTCAGGTCCGGGCTGATCACCTTCCAGCTCGATCCGCGATCGGTCGACCGGAAAAGCACCTGCGAGCCAAAATAGAGCGTTCTCGAAGCGAAAGGATCGATCGCCAGTGCCGGCGTCCACGGAAAACGATATTTCGCCTCCGAAATGTTCGTGTTCAATTCCGACCGGAACGGATATGGCGAGATATCCAGCCCTTCTTGCGTGCGCCGGTCGAAACGCACCATGCCTCCGCCCGTCGTGCTCGCGTAGATCGTGTTCGGATCGTTCGGATCAGGCAGGATCCATCCGCTCTCGCCGCCCCAGCCCGGGAACCAGTCGCGGAACGTGATCTTGCCGTAATCGCTGCGGCTCGCGACCGCCATCCCGCCCGAATCCTGCTGCGCGCCGTAGACGATGTACGGAAAACTGTTGTCGGTCGCGACGTGGTAAATCTGCGCTGTCGGCTGGTTGTCCCACGAACTCCAATGCCTGCCGCCGTCAACGCTGATAATCGTGCCCTGATCGCTCCCCAGAATCATCCGGTTCGGATCGTTGGGCGCGATCCAAATATCATGAAAGTCGTCTCCAGTCGGGTCTCCCCTGAACGCCTGCCACGTTTTCCCGCCGTCGGCCGAGCGATACACCGCCGTATTCGCGATGTAAACGACGTTCGCATTCTTCGGATCGACGAAAATCCCTCCGAAATACCACTGCCGTCCCAGCGTGCGCGGATCGGTGCCCACCAGCTTCCACGTCGCGCCGGCATCGTCCGAGCGATACACGCCGTCCTTCGTCCCGCTCATCAGCGCGTAAAGAATCTTCCCTCCGCCCGAAGGCGCCACCGCGATGCCCACGCGTCCCCATGGCTTTGCCGGCAGCCCGCTCGTCTTCATCTCGCTCCACGTCTGCCCTTCGTCGGTCGAGCGATAGAGCCCGCCGCCCGGCCCGTCCGTCGGCGGATAGACGCTCCAGGGCGGCCGCCGCGTTTGCCATAGCGCCGCGTAAACGACATTCGTATTCGAAGGATCGAAAGTAAGGTCGATCGCCCCCGTGTTCTGATCCTTGTATAAAACCTTCGTCCACGTCTTTCCGCCGTCCGTCGAGCGAAACACGCCGCGCTGCTCGTTCGGCCCGTAAGCGTGGCCCAGAACGGCCACCATCACCAGATCCGGATTCTTCGGGTCCACCAGAATCTTCGCGATCTGCCGCGAATCGTCGAGCCCGATCCGCGTCCACGTCTTCCCGCCATCGGTCGTCTTGAACATGCCGTCGCCGATCGACATGTCCGACCGCATGTCGGCCTCGCCCGTGCCGACGTAGATCACGTTGGGATCGGAAGGCGCCACGGCAATCGCGCCAATCGAGCCGATGGGAGAGCTCTCGAAAATCGGTTTCCACGTCCCCCCGCCGTCCTCCGTCTTCCACACGCCCCCACCCACCGCGCCGGAATAGTAGACGTTCGGCTCGTTCGCCAATCCCGTCACCGTCAGCCCGCGTCCCGCGCGGAACGGCCCGATCATTCGCCACTGCAGCCCCGAATAGACAGACTTGTCCACCTGCGCGTGCGCCCCGGGCGGCAGAACCCACCCCAGAACGAGCAGCAGTACGAACAGACGACCAAATTTCCACGCGCGCATCACTGACCTCCCATGACAGGTAAGTATCAATTCGCGAATACGAATCCCCGCGGATTCCTGCGGGTCGGGTGCCCCAGGGGCCGTGCTTGCGCCTGGAGATTTTCCAAATTTACCGGCACCGCACGATCTATCAGCTCTCAGCGCGAAGCCGCAGCCTTGCGAATCCTATCACTCCAACGGATTCCGGCATGCCTGGAATTTCCCGAATGTTTCAAAAAAACCTTGCCGCAAAAGGGAACGCCCACGATCAGCATTCCCAGCCGCAAGACTCTTGGACGCGTAACACAAGGCCTCTGTTTCAGCCGATGAAATGTTACTCGCACGCCTGCGCGCTCCCGCCGCTCCCCGGAAAGCGCGCCACACCCACCTGAATGATGCTCCTCGCCTCACGCCTCGTGCGATACCCCGCAACCCTTTGCGCCGGAGCCGGTGTCTGGACCGCCCAATCTCCATAGACGCAGCCGTTGAAAGCCGCCAGTCCCGAATAATCTCCGATAAACGCGTTGTCCGGATCGAACGCCTCGCCCATCCACGTGTAATTCCGGAACGTGCGCCCGCCGTCGGCCGATCGAGCCAGCGTGATCGTCGCCTTGTCGTTCTCCGGATCGCCGCGCCGGTCGTAGAACACCACGTAGAGATCGCCGGTCAGCGGATCAGTTGCCGCCCACTGCATGAATTGGTCCGCGCCATTATGCTTCGGATCCGTATTCACGCGCATCGGCGCGCTCCACGTGCGCCCGTGATCGCTCGACCGCGAAATGAAAACGTCGATATCGCCGTTGCGATAATCAGTCCAACAGACGTAGAGCGGCCCTCCTCGCTTGCCGCCGCGCGGATCGATCGCAATCTGCGGAAATCCGTCGCCGCGCACCACGTTCTGCGGCTTGAAATACGCCGGCGCCGTCGCGACGATCTCCCGCGCCTTGCCAAACTTTCGCCCGCCGTTGGTCGATGTCGCCATCTCCAGGTGCATCCCGTCCGACCACACCGCGTAAATCGTTCCATCCGGCCCGATCGCCGCGTCAAATCCCTCGAGCGCCCCGGTATCGTCGCGCGGAAGCCCGGGCGTCGTGCTGATTGTCATCGGCGCGCTCCACGTTTTCCCGCCGTCGGTGGAACGCGAAAAAAGGATGGTTGAATCCTCCAGCGTGAAATGCGTCCAGCCGATGTAAAGATTTCCGGCATTGCGGCTATGCGTGTTGTCGGCCACCACGTACGGCTTGTCCTCGAACGGAATCCCCGGCGCCGTCTCGTGCGCGATCACCGCGACGTCCTTCTCCTCCCACGTCATTCCCCCGTCGAGCGAGCGCCGGATAAAGATCCCGTTTCGTGTCGCGTTGTGCGCCCAATAATCGGTCGTTCCCAGCTTGTCGAACGCGATGTAGCACAAAATCGCGTGCCCGCGACTGTCGTACGTCACCGAAACGTCGCCCGAAACCCGGAAATTCGGCGGCGCCGTCCCCGAAGCGGGAAGCCACACGCGCCCACCGTCGTTCGAATACGAAACGTGTGCGTTGTCCTGATAGGCCGCAACCACCTGCCGGGGATCGACTGGATTCACCGCAATCGAAGGCTCCGTGTACCACCCCGGCTGCGGCGTCAGCGTTACCACATGCGCGCCCGGCGCCGGCGGTAATTCCGCCTTCGCCTCCTCAGGCGTCTGTGTGCGCCTGCCTCCGCTGGCTCCGAATCCTGCCCCCGCGAGGGCCGCGATGCCCACAACACACGCGAGCGCCACTGGAACGCAACGGGAAAATTTTCTGGAAAGAAATAAAGAGTGAGAAGGAATCCGCTTTTGTGCTTTCCTGCCGGAATCAGCCAAAGGTCTCGCCTCCTCGGCCCCGCGCGCCGGCCAATTGGCTGCCGGCCACTTCAGCACCCTATTTCTACCAAACCACCCCGCAATCGGCGAAACATCAACCCCCAATTCCGCATACGCAGCCCGAAAATGCCGTGTAGCGGCGGGCTTCAGCCCGCCATCTTTCCGCCGCGGCACAGGACCCCGCCACAGGCGCGAAATCGCGCGCCCCGACCTGTCATTTCATAAGCGCACGGCTTCAGCCGTGCCGATGATGCTGATTTGTCAACGCGGCTTTAGCCGCTGAGCGCTCCAGTTTCCATGTACGGCACGGACCTTCACCCGTCATCCCCTCAGCGCCGCCCACCTGAGCCTGCCTTCGCAGCCTCGATTTCTCGGTACACATGCTTCGCATTATCCACAAACGTCGCCTGATACCGCGGAAACTGGCGGAAATCCGAATAGTCGGAAAGCCGCAAATGCGAACCCATCTCGCCAATCGGCACGCCCGCCCGATAAGCCGCGTCCACTTGCTCCCACAGCGTCGCCAGATACGCGTGGAACCGCTCGACATCTGCCCGCGTTCCCAGCTCGAAATGTCCCGGCACGTAATGCTCGGCCGACAGCGTCAGCATCCACGCCAGCGTATGAATCCAGTTCTTCACGCTCCCCTTGTCCATCGCCGGGCAAGACCGGTTCATGAACAAATCCCCGGTCGCGACGGACTTCTCCTCCGGGAAGTAAACCACCGCATCGCCCATCGTATGCCCCGGCCCCGTCGCGTAAATCTCCACCGGCTCATCATCCAGGTGGACAGTGATCTTTTTGTCGAAAGTCAGCGTCGCGGGTCGAAACGCGAACTTCTGCCCTCCAGCCTGCGAGCCACGCTTCTCCATTTGCGTCATCAGCCGCAGTGTAGCCTCGCGCGTGAAAACAGTAGAAATGACGACCGCGTTCGGCCCCACCACCCCGTTCGCCCCTTGGTGATCGGGATGGTAGTGCGTATTCACGATGTAGCGCACTGGCGCCGGGGAAATACGCCGTATCGCCGCCAGCAGCTTCTCCCCCTCCTGCGCATCCAGCCCTGTATCCACCACCAATACCCCGTCCGCGCGCACCAGAAACGTGGAATTCGAGCTGCCATCGTTATCCGAAATGTAAGCGTAAAGATGCGGTCCGATTTTCTGGATTGTAGGAGTGGCCCGCGCTTGCGGCGCGGCGACGGCCACCAGAAAAACCCACAGCCATCCCCACACCACCGGCCATAATTTCCCACGATGTTCCCAGCTTCTCATTGCGCTCGTCCCCCATCCCTACGACTTGCACGTACACCCTTCCGAGAGCCCTGCCCCGTTGGAACCGGCCTCCAACACGCCGCTATTCTGCGTCATTTTCGGCACCCCGAAAAACCCATATGAATCTCTGTGGGAACTTGAGTTTTCGTAAGGGCCGGCTTCCGCGCTCTTTGAGACGTTCTTGGTCGTGAGGGCGTGCCGTAAGTGCAGCATTATCAAAGCCGCTTCAGCCGCTGAGGGCTTGGTCTGCCGCCTCCATACAGCCTCATATCGCGAAAACGGGCCGCCAAGGGAACGTTGCGCCCGGCGCCCCTGGCGAGGCATGACGGAAAAGCCGGCGGCCCAAAATTCACTTGACTTCGCTTCCCGGTCGCAGTATCAACCCGCAACCTGTAGCCGAGGAGGGGGAATGAAACACCGGACAGGGGTTCCGTGTAGTGTGTTTCTTTTGCTTGCTTCTCTCATCAGCTTTTCCGTGAATGGCCTTTCCCAGGTCGTTCTTGCCAACCTCAGTGGCCACGTCTTCGATTCCTCCGGGCTTGCCATCCCCGGCGCAAAAGTCTCGGTCGTCAACGTCGCCACCGGGTTCACGCGGGAGTCGACCACTTCGTCGTCCGGTGATTACCTGATTCCCGCCCTGCCCGCGGGACAGTATCGCGTGACCGCCGAAAAAGAGGCTTTCCGCACCGAAGTTCGCACCATCACCTTGCAGATCGGTCAGCCCGGCACCCTCGATATCACCCTGTCTCCCGGCGCCGTGACGCAGCAGATCGTCGTCCGTGGCGTCAGCCAGGTGCTCTCGCCCACGAAAACCCAGATCAGCAGCGTCATCACCGATACGCAGATCAATAACCTGCCGGTGAACGGCCGCGACTTCGTCAGTTTCGCCCTGCTCGCCCCCGCCATCCAGATTGGCGACACCACCTCGGGCAGCACCGACGTCATCGTCGAGCCGGTTCTGAAGCTGTCATTCGCCGGCCAGAACGTCCACGACAACTTCGTTGCCGTCGACGGCTCCGACGACATCTCCTCCGTCTCCGGTTGGCAGCGCGGCAGCCCGCCGCAGGATTCCGTGCGCGAATTCCGCGTGATCAATAGCGACTGGAGCGTCGAATTCGGCCGCAGCATCGGCGGCATCGTCGATATCATCACCAAGAGCGGCACCAACGATTGGCACGGATCCGCCTACGAATATTTCCGCAACAACGCCATGGACGCCACCGGCCTGCTCCAGGCCCCCGGCCTCAATACCCTTCGCCAGAACCAGTTCGGCTTTTCCATCGGCGGGCCCATCCAGAGGAACAAGACGTTCATCTTCGCCAACTACGAGGGCCAGCGCCATGGCGAATCGCCCTTCTACAACAAGGCCGTCCTCGCCAATATCAACGCCATCGACCAGGTGAAAGTCCAGACCTACGGCCTGCCCGCCGAGCCTGCCGGGTTGAATGTCCTTCGCGTCAACAACTCCGACAACGGCTTCGTGCGCTTGGACCGCACCTTCGGCTCACGCCACTATCTCTTCCTTCGCTATTTCGTCAACGACGATCGCCTCACAAACCAGTCCCCGCTCAACGACGGCTTCGATCTCCCCTCCGGATTCAAGAACAATTTCATCCGCGACCAGTCCCTCGTCGGCG
>JAGWOX010000100.1 GCA_028877145.1 Acidobacteriota bacterium
TCCGTGCCGAGCAGCGTTCGGCATACGCCCCTCAGCCGCGAGGAGACGATGGCGGGCGCGAAGGCCCGCGCCATGGCTCTCAAACAGCTTGCCGACGATCGCGCCGAACCGTGGTGGTATCTGGTGGGACTCGAGGGCGGCCTTGACGTCATTGCCGAAAACGGCTCGCGGCGTGTGTTTCTCGAGAATTGGGTCTACGTCACCAACCGCGCGGGGCGGGCGGCGTGGGGACGGTCGGGCGGAATCCTGCTGCCGGAAGCGCTGGCGGCCGAAGTGGTGGACCGCGGCGTGGAACTCGGCGAGGCGATCGACCAATTCGCCGGCGAGTGCGGCGTTCGGGACGCACAGGGCGCTTGGGGCGTTCTCTCGCGCAACCTGATCACGCGCCAGGAAGCGTTCCGCATTGCCGTTGTCGGCGCCTTCGCCCCGTTTTACAACGACGAAATCTACGGCCGCCAGTAGCCGGGCAAGCGACCAGCCGGTTCCGCCGCCCGCGAGCGCCGAACAAGTCACGGAGGAACTGTGGACATCGTCAAGGGCAACATGGGCTGGATCGAAGTGATCGTCGGCCCGATGTTTTCGGGCAAGAGTGAGGAATTGATCCGCCGACTTCGCCGCGCGGAGATCGCCCGGCAGCGGGTGCAGATCTTCAAGCCGGCCATCGACCAGCGCTATGCCGTGGCGGAGATCGTCTCGCATTCCGGCCTCGGCATCGGCTCGGACCCAGTCTCGAGCGCGACGGATATCCTCGACCGTCTCGACGCGCGCACCGAGGTTGTCGGCATCGACGAGGCGCAATTTCTGGGCGAGCCGCTGCTCGAGGCGGCGACGAAGCTCGCCAATCTGGGCAAGCGCGTGATCGTTGCCGGCCTCGACACCGATTTCCTCGGCCGGCCGTTCGAGCCGATGCCGCGCCTGCTCGCCGTGGCGGAGGAGATTACCAAGCTGCTCGCCATCTGCGTGCGCTGCGGCAATCCGGCCGTTCACACGCAGAGGCTGGTCGCTTCCGGGGACCTCATCGTTGTCGGCGCGGCGGGCATGTACGAAGCTCGTTGCCGGCGCTGCTTCGAGCCGCAGTTGGCGCTTCAGAAGCAGGCCGCGGAAGCCGGCGCCGCTGCGCACGGCGAAAACCACGACAGCGCTGTCGCCCGGCCGCCGAAGCCCGCCGAAAACGCCTCCACGCACTCCGCCCGCGAGCCCAGGAAGCAATAGATGCGAATCGAGGCGCGCGCGCCCACGCGGATCGACTTGGCTGGCGGGACGCTGGATATCTGGCCGCTGTACTTGTTCCATCCAGGCGCGGTGACGGTGAATTGCGCGGTCACGCGCCACGCCTCGTGCGTGCTCGAGACGCGTCCTGGGCAGGGAATCGAGCTGGTTTCGCGGGATACGGGACGGCGCGAGCGGTTCGCGTCGTTCGATGCGCTGGCACGCAGCGCCCGTCATCGGCTGCCGCTCGCGGCGCAACTGATCCGCCATTTCCGGCCGAAAGGTGGATTGCGCGTCGAAACAAATTCGGAAGCGCCCGCGGGCGCGGGTCTGGGCGGATCGAGCGCGATGGCCGTAGCGCTGTGCGCGGCGCTCGACCGGCTGACGGGCGCTCGGATTGGGCGAATCGGCTGGATCCACACGAGCCGGGACGTCGAAGCCGTCGTTATCGGCGCGCCCGCCGGCACTCAGGACCATTATCCGGCTGCGTTCGGTGGCGTGGCCGCCTTGCATCTCGAAACGGGCGGAGAGCGGCGCGAGCGGCTGGCGACCGATCCCGCCGCGCTCGAGCGACGGCTCGTGCTTTGCTACACCGGCAAGCCCCGGCAATCGGCGATTAACAACTGGCGAGTTTTCGTCGCTCACATCAATGGCGACCGGCGCGTGCGCCGGAACTTGGCCGCCATCGCGGCCGTCGCGCAGGCCATGCGAGAGGCCGTCTCACGTGAGAACTGGGCCGAAGCAGGCCGGCTGATGCGTGAGGAATGGAATTTCCGCCGCCGCAATCTGCCCACGATTTCGACCCCCACAATCGATCGCATCATCGAAACCGCCCGTCGCCAAGGCGCGCTGGCGGGCAAGGTCTGCGGAGCCGGTGGAGGCGGTTGCGTCGCCCTGCTCATCGAGCCCGACGCCCGCGAGGGTGTCGAGCGCGCGGCTCAGCAGGCTGGAGGCACGCTCCTCCCGTGCAATATCGATCGCCACGGCGTGCGCGTATCCACCAGAAAGGCTTAAGCCGGGGATTCACCCGGCCCTTCCCGGACCCTTGCAGTTTCCCAATCTTCCCCATATACCTTGACCTTGCCCCGGAGTAGAATGATTGCAACGGGTGAAACGGGTGGCTCATTTATGTGGCGTACCGGCCTTGCTGTTTTGGTTTTTGGAATCACGGGGCCTTTGATCTGCTCGGCCAGCGCTGGGCAAACGGCGCCGGCAATCCCTTCGAGTTCCACGGCCTCTAACGTTCAATCTTCCCCGGCAAAGCCTGCCTCCGACAGCCGCCTGACAAACGAGGGCAAGCTCGACATCGTCCGTGACGTCGACGGTGAATACGCGAAGGTGGTGCAGCCGCTGCCTTCGGTCAAGCCGGGATTCCGGCTGTCACCAGGCAAGGCAGTCGATCAACAGGCGCTGGAGTCGGCGTTGATTCGCAGCGCCCCAGCCGCGAATCCCGGCGATACCGTTCAGATCACCAACATCAAATTCGGATCGAAGGAAATCCAGGTCGAGATCAATGGCGGCAGCAACCCCCACGAGAGCTGGCGTCAGCGCATTCACATCCAGGCGAGTGGCCCCTTTCCGACCTCTCAAGTTGTCAAGGACCAGCCGCCCGGCCTCGCCAAGCTCGGCTCGACCCTGATCGTCGATTTCGGACGCCCGGTGCCAAACCTGACGCCCGCCGAACTGAAGCACTACCTGGCGCCGTTCCTGAATTTCGCCGGCGAGCGGTCGGCGGCGATGAACTGGGTGCAGACACTCGACCCGAAGTTCCAGAAAGCGATTCAGGCGCACACGGCGATCGCGGGCATGGACCGTGATATGGTAATCGCCGCGCTCGGCCGCGCCGATCACAAGGTCCGCGAGTTCACGCCCGACGGCACCGAGACGGAAGACTGGATCTACGGCCGTCCGCCTGGAACCACCATCTTCGTCACCTTCATCGGCGAATCGGTGGTAAAGGTGCGGAGTTTCCCCTAGTCCCAGTCAGGGTTCGCCGGCCCCTGTATAGAACCCGAAAAATCAAGCCGTCAAACCGTCCAGAGGTGCGCCAACGGTCGGGCGACTTGCGCGGCCAAGCGTCATACGATGTCGAAAGTCGCGGGCGGCAAGTGGCGTGTTTTCAAGAGAGTGCGATTTTCCATCCGTCACATTTTGAGGGCAGGGACTGGTGACCGCTGGTGAAAAGCTGCGCGGGGGAAGTGCTGGAAAGTTGTACACGCTTGCCTCCGGCAGGATAGCGGGGAAGGCGAAACTCTGGCATTTCCAAGACCGGGGAGGAACCCAGATAGGCGGAAAACGCGTTCATCACTTGGCCGTTTTGATCGGTCGCGTCGCAGTTGCTCCCCGCCGGCTCCAGATCCATCGGGCGGCCTAATAGCACCGTGGCCTCCTCGAGCGCATGACGTCGTAGCGCAGAGGCCAGGCGCGGTGACCGCGCCGCTACAGCTACCTATCATTGTGCGTTGCAGGTTCGGAATCGTGCCCGCGGGAAGCTGCCGCCGGAGCGTTCGAGCCATTGACTTTGCCGTGGGCGATTGCATAGCATCTTGTTAGAAATTTCAGTTTGATTTTGTTGTTGTCCGCTCTGGCCACGCTTCCCGAGAGGAGGAGTATGTCCATCCGTGTGGGAATCAACGGCTTCGGCCGGATCGGGCGGAACGTTCTGCGCGCCTCGCTTGGCGACAAGCAACTCGAATTCGTCGCCGTCAATGACATCACCGACGCCAAGACGCTCGCCCATCTGCTCAAATACGATTCGGTGCTCGGCAACCTGCCGCATCCGATCGGTTTCGACGAAAACCACATCACAGTTGAGGGCCGTCCCATTCGCGTGTTCCAGGAAAAGGATCCTGGCGCGATCGACTGGGCCTCGGTCGGCGCCGAGTACGTGATCGAGGCGACCGGGAAATTCACCAAGGGCGCCGACGGGCGCAAGCACCTGAGCGGCCCCGTGAAGAAAGTGATCATCTCGGCGCCGAGCAGCGACCCGGACCATACCATCGTGCTCGGCGTGAACGAGAAGACCTACGATCCCGCCCAACATCACGTCGTCTCGAACGCCTCGTGCACCACGAATTGCCTCGCCCCGGTCGCCAAGGTGCTGAACGACAGTTTCGGCATCGCCTACGGCGCCATGACCACCGTTCATTCCTACACGAACGACCAGCGGCTGCTCGATCTGCCGCACAAGGACCTGCGGCGGGCGCGCGCGGCGGCGCTCTCGATGATTCCCACTTCGACGGGCGCGGCCAAGGCGCTGCACCTGGTGATTCCGGAGCTGAAGGGCAAGCTCGACGGCTTCTCGCTGCGCGTGCCCACGCCGAACGTGAGCGTGGTGGACCTGGTGGTGACGACCGAGAAACCCGTGACGGTGGAAACGGTGAACGGAGCGTTTCGCGCGGCGGCCGACGGCCCGATGAAGGGCATTCTCGGCTACTCGGAAGAGGAACTGGTTTCGATCGACTTCCGCAGCGACGACCGCTCCTCGATCGTTGACGCCGGCTATACGCGCGTCGTGGGCACGAATTGCGTCAAGGTGCTCGCGTGGTACGACAACGAGTGGGCCTACGCGTGCCGCTGCCGGGACCTGATCCATTACATGGCGGGCGCTCGATGAACGAGCGCTGTGCCCGGCCGGCGCGCTCTGGCCGGGCCGCCCGCTTCGCTTCCTGAAGTTTTTGCCGGAATACAGAATCACCGAGGGCTGTCCGTGAGAAAACTATCGATTCGCGATCTCGATCTGCACGAAAAGCGCGTTTTCATGCGCGTGGATTTCAACGTCCCGATCTCGCAGGGGCGCATCCGCGACGACATGCGCATCCTCCAGACGCTCGAAACGCTGCGCTATGGGCTCGAGCGCAACGCCAAGCTCGTCCTCGCCTCGCATTTGGGCCGGCCGAAGGGCAAGCCGGATCCCGAGCAGAGCCTGCGGCCGGTGGCCGAGCTGCTCCACGACCTGCTGGGCCGGCCGGTGCAATTCGTCGAGGATTGCATCGGTCCGGTGGCCGGGCAGGCCGCGGCCGCGATGAAACCGGGCGACGTGCTGCTGCTCGAAAACGTCCGCTTCCACAAGGAAGAGGAGGCGAACGACGAGGAGTTCGCTCGCCAGCTCGCTTCGCTTTCGGAAGGCCTCTACGTGAACGACGCCTTCGGCACGGCGCATCGCGCCCACGCGTCGGTGGTGGGCATTACCAAATTCGTTGAGCAAGCCGCCTCGGGGCTGTTGATGGAGCGGGAGCTGAAATTCCTGGGCGACGCGCTCGAGCGCCCGGTGCGGCCGTTCGTCGCGGTGCTCGGCGGCGCGAAGGTCTCCGACAAGATCGAAGTGGTTGAACACCTGATGCATATCGCCGATTCGCTGCTGATCGGCGGCGCGATGGCCTATACGTTTTTGAAAGCGAAAGGTATGCCGATCGGCGCGTCGCGCGTCGAGGAGGACAAGCTGGAACTGGCCGGACACCTGCTCGACGAGGCGAGGAAAGCGAAGTTCCGCCTCTTGCTCCCGATCGACCACGCGGTGGCTCCGTCGATCGACGAGCGCGCGAAGATGCGCGTCGTCGACATGGGCAAAACGCCGCTCGGTTGGATGGGACTCGACATCGGGCCGAAAACCGCCGCGTTCTTCAGCGACGAAATCGCCCGCGCCCGCACGGTGGTGTGGAACGGGCCGATGGGCGTCTTCGAAGTCGAGCCGTTTTCCTGGGGCACGATCGCTATCGCGCGCGCTCTCGCAGCGGTGACCAGCACCGGCGTCACGTCCATCGTCGGCGGCGGCGATTCGATGGCCGCGCTGCGCAAATCCGGCCTCGCCGACCGCATCACCCACGTCTCCACCGGTGGCGGCGCTTCGCTCGAATTCCTCGCCGGACGCAAGCTGCCCGGCGTAATCGCTCTCACCGACAAGGTGGGCCGCTGAGATGGCCGCCGGCTCGGCGCGCGTTCCGGTGATCGCCGGAAACTGGAAGATGCACAAGACGCAGGCGGAAACGCGCGAGTTTTTCGCCGCGTTCCTTCCGCTCGTCGCCGGCGCGAAGCATTGCGAAATCGTGGTCGCGCCGCCATTCACCGCGCTCGCCGCGGCCGTCGAAGCCGCGCGCGACTCCGCCGTGATGATTGGCGCGCAGGATCTCTACTGGGAGCCGCAGGGCGCCTTCACTGGGGAAGTCTCCGCGGGAATGCTGGTCGAAAGCGGCTGCCGCGCGGTGATCGTCGGCCACTCCGAGCGCCGCGAGCATTTTGGCGAAACCGACGACATAGTGGCCCGCAAAACCCGCGCCACGCTCGACGCCGGCTTGCGCCCGATCGTCTGCGTGGGCGAAACGCTCCGCGAGCGGGAAGAGGGCAAAATGGAAGAGGTTCTCGAGCGGCAGTTTCATGGAGCGTTCGGCGCGTTGACCGCTCAAGCCTTCTCCCCTATCCTAGTAGCGTACGAACCGGTCTGGGCGATCGGCACCGGGCGCACGGCCACGCCGCAATTGGCCGCCGAAGCGCACGGCTTCCTCCGCTCGCTGGCCGCGTCGCGCTTCGGCCACGAGGCTGCCGCCCGGTTGAGGATTCTGTACGGCGGCAGCGTGAAACCCGCCAACATTCGCGGGCTCATGGCGATGGAGGAGATCGACGGCGCGCTGGTTGGCGGAGCGAGCCTCGAAGCGATGTCCTTCGCCGAGTTGGTCAACTATCGAGAGGGGTAAAAGGTTTCGCTTATGCCGGCCAGGGTGAAATGGTCTATCGCGTTCGGCATCGGGCTCCTGCTGCTGTGGTTCGGGTGGGTTCTTCCGATCTTCTTGACGACATTCCACGTGGCGCTCTGCATCGTGCTCGTGTTCATCATCATGATGCAGAGCGGCTCGGCCACCGATTTGGCCGGCGCGTTCGGCGGCGCGGGCAGCCAGACAGCCTTTGGCCCTCGCTCCGCCGCCACGTTCCTCACCAAGGCCACCGTCTGGTGCGCGGCGATGTTCATGCTCACCTCGCTGGTCATCAGCCTTCACCAGCCTGCAGCCGGTGTCCCCGGCGTCAGTTCCGTTCTCTCGAAGACGGCAGCGCCGAAGCCAGCGAAGTCCGCTCCCGCGCCCACGCAGCCGAAACCAGCCGTGCCGGTCACCTTGCCGCCCGCCACGCCGGCGCCCACGGTCCCGGCCAAGCCGAAGCAGTAGGCCGGGTCAATTCCCGATTCCGCGCCCGTAATCTCGGCGCCTCGCAGGTGTGGCCGGGCGACCCAGCGGGTCGCCCCTACAAATAAAATCCACACAATGGCGCGGTTTCATCCCGATGCCTTTGAGTGGTCACTCCTCTTGCGCAGTGACAGCTGACATCCTGAGCCAGCGCCGCGGGACAGTCCTCCACGCAGATCGTTTGTCAAATCGATACGACGCCGCCCCAATGGCCATCTCCCTCATTCCTGCAAGAGTTCTCTGTGCCGGTATCCTCCGTTAATGAGAAACGGGCTAACCTTGATGCCGTTGTCCGGCGTGCAAAGCTGGTTCGAACAAAATTTCCGGAATTCGTCGGGAAGGAGATTCCTCCATGCAGATCGTTCAGTCGAGCCTTCTTTTCCTGCTGGCGGGGCTTTGTGAGATCGGCGGGGGCTACCTTGTTTGGCAGTGGTGGCGGAACGGCGCGCACTGGATGATCGGCGTGGCGGGCGCCTTCGTCCTATTCCTCTACGGGATCGTTCCCACCTATCAGCACGCGCATTTTGGCCGGGTGTACGCGGCGTATGGCGGCTGGTTCATCGTGCTCTCACTGCTTTGGGGCTGGAAAGTCGACGCCATTCGCCCCGACCGCTACGACATTCTCGGCGGCGCGGTCTGCCTCGTCGGCGTGGCCATCATGATGTATTGGCCGAGGTGAAGCGCGCGCTAATGCGGTTTGCCCGGCGGGGCAGCGGGGAAATTTCTTCCGCGAGTGAAAATGGCCGCGATTACCGCCGCGCCCAGCAGCATCACTATCGGATCCACCGGATTCCGATATCGCAGCGAAGCGTGCGTCACGTAATACACGCAAGGGAAAACGACCGGGAACACGCTCACCGGAAACGCGTAAGGACTTCGCTTCCAATACAGCGCAACGATGCCAGCCAGCGCACCGAGCGCCGCGAGCGTGTTCACGATGTAGAGGAACCGGATAAACGGCGAAGACGCATCGCGGAAATCGATCACCGGATCGGATGACCCGAGCCACATGGCAATCAAACGCCGCTTCGTCAGCCACAACTCGAGTTGTTTGTGGGCAAGGATGAAACTGGTGGCTTCGCGCCATTTCCTCTGAAGAAACGCGGTCTCGCCCAGTTCGACGTATTCGCGGATCTGGCCGTAGGCGGTGATCCGCGCCATCACGTCGTGCCCCTGCGGGTTCAGCACCTCGTTGTTGCCGATCCAGAGCTCGAAAGGGAAGTCCGAGCGCAGCGGCACGAAGCGGTGGAATCGCGCATAGTTCCGCGCCGTCCACGGCGCCAGGCACAGCACCAGAACCGCCGCGGCCAGTGCCGGCCGCCCGATCCACGCGCGCCCGGTCCGCCGGCGCCGCCAGGCGAGCCAAGCAAGCAGAAACGGCGCGAGCGAGCCGAGCGCCGGCGTCGTCAAGAGCATCAGGCCCCACAGCAGCCCGTAGCCGATCCAATCGAGCGTGCGTTCGGAATCGTCGAGCGCCAGAGTGGCCCACAGAATCGTCGCTGCGAGCAAAGCGGCCAGTGAGGTGTCCCAAATCCAGTCAAACGGAATGATTACGCCATTCGGAAACACCGCCCAGAGCCAGGCCGCCCCGGCGGCAAGCGTCACCCCGCCGATGCGTTTGCCGGCGAAGAAAAGCGGAATGCAAACGCCCGCTGAGCAAAGAATGTTCAGCGTGGCGGCAGCCCAGAACGCCGCTGGCGTGAAAATGCCGAAGATGCGGAATATTCCAGCAAGCAGCAAGGGATAAACCGGCGCGAGCCATGCCGTCGGGCCGGTGCCCTGCCGGTAAGGGTCGCTGAACCCGCGCCCCTGCGCCAGCGCCTGCGCAATGTTGCCCGTCTCCTCCGCGAAGGAGGCGGCCGCCAGCATACGCGGCGGCGCATGCCGCGCCTGGCTCCAGGCAAATAGCCCGCGAACGCCCAGCGCCACGGCCAGGATCAGCCACAGAGAGAGGACGGCAGTCTTGAATCTGCGCATCGTCGTTTCGTTTGACGCCGCGCAAGGGGGTAAGGGAACGTGCGAAGTGCCCCCACGAGCCTGCGCGACATGACTTGCCTGCAAAGGTGCGGCAGTCTAGAATTCTGAACGATACACCTCCCCGTGCGGAAGTGGCGGAATTGGCAGACGCACCATCTTGAGGGGGTGGCGCCGTAAGGCGTGTGGGTTCGAATCCCACCTTCCGCACCATCAACCCCGCTGGCTGTGTTGCACCTACAGCCTTAGACGCCCGAACTTGGGCGCATGAAGACCGGAATTTGCGCCCAAGTTGCGCCCAATTCTTTCGGCGCGAGACGCTGTAATAAGCCGCGATGAGGTCGCCGTGCCCATTTCGGAGCGGGGATTGCGCGGCCCAGGGGCCTTTGGTACCCTCGCGCCGTGCAAAGGCTTTTATCCGTTGTTCGGTGGGCCGCTAATTTTCTTCGCCACTGGTGCGGGAAACTAGTCGTTTTTGGAGGACCGTTGGCTTGGATTGTCGGCTTGGGGATTAATAGAGAGCAGTCTAGGCTGCTCAAAATACAGGTCAACAATGCACTGTTGCAAGGTCTAGCGATAAAGCTAGAGCGGGACAGGAGCCCGCACGGTCAGGGCTGTTTGGTTATCTCAAACTTGGGGAATAAGCCCATTCAAAATATCCGGCTCGGGCAGATGAAAGCGCAGGCCCTGGTTTGCGACCAAGAGGGAAATCTCGCTTTTCTAGGTCCCCAAGAAGCCGAGGTCTTGAAGCTTCGTGTTCGTCAGTCAGACGCGACGGAAGCCAGGGCTGGGATCCTCAATCTTGATTTTTTCCTCTTGAAGGCTATGCATAAGCCAATACACGGGCTGCTCAGTTTCGACGATGTGGCCGGTCGCAGCTACACGGTCGAAATTCGGATTGATTGGGTCCCGCAAGCACAGTCAATCAGCGTGGCACAGGGAGGAATAAAAATCCTGAAATCTGAGTGACCCTAGGGATCCGCCTCTTGCCTACTTGATCCTTCGTTTCCTCGCCGTGATAATCGGCCACAGCACACCCGCGGTTGTCCCGCCGAAAATGGAGGTTACAAGCGCCGCGGCATCGCTCATATGGTATTCGAGCAGGAAAAAAAGGAGGATCCAAACCACGATCCCGACTGGCCAACCGTCCGCGGGATTGTAACCGACAAGCTCCATTTTCCCGAGATGTTCCTTGCGCCAAGCCGCCGCTTTTTCCAGCATCTCTCTCTGAGCAACCTGCCTATTCACCCATTCCTCGCCATGTTCGACCTCTAGGTGTCCGGCCATCTCGTTAACCGCCACGTAACGGGGGCACCAGTGGCAAAGCTGGTGCTCCACGGGATGCCACTGGGACCGCTGACATTTCGGACAGGGCACCCCCTCCAACGTCTTTCTGCCCTGCCCCGGCAAGGCGTAGGAGCCGCAAGAGGTACACTTCCAAAATGTCGTAAGCACTCTGCCGTATTTGGCGTCGAACTTCCGGTGTTCCGCCATCGAGGGGATCGCTTTAACGCTTGCCTCGTCCGGAGCCGGACCCCCTCCCTCCCGTTCCGTCATGTGTAGCCCCCTCTTCACGTTCTGCCTGCGAGCTCCAGACGCCAACAGGCATGCTCGCGGCGCGATTCGAAATAGTGGGCTCCTTCCTGGCGATCGGAGATTTTCCGATAGTTGGCTTGCAACCACGCGGCGCGAGGCGCGGGCAGCAATCGTGAGCCGCCCATAGGGTCTCAATTTCTCGCAGCAAAATCAAAAGATTTCCATGCCGACACGCTGCGCTTCCCGCGCGGCGTCCCTGTCCGCCGCATGCGCGTAGACCA
The DNA here is from genome assembly GCA_028877145.1 of Acidobacteriota bacterium. GTDB lineage: Bacteria > Acidobacteriota > Terriglobia > Acidiferrales > UBA7541 > JAKASX01. The sequence goes on from JAGWOX010000100.1 coordinate 11,174, forward strand.
TTGTGCTTGACAGGCTCTTGTGGCCGAGCGCCCTTCGGGGCGAAAGTGTTCGTGACACGGGACTAGATAATCGGCGATTCGGGATATAATCCGCAGGCTCGTGGTTATCACCCTCTTGTCGCTCCTCGGTCGAGCGGCGCAATCCCGACTCGGGAGGACTCAATGGTTTCCAAACGTGGCGGCTGTGCCGGAATGCGGCGGTGGCTGATCGCCGCCACCCTCTCGCTGTCCTTCGCTATCCCCTCATCGGCGCACGTTGATCATGTCAAGGTAGCGAAACGTGCCGACGTGCTCGGTGGAAAATCGTGGGGCAGCTATGGCAGCTACGAGAAGCTGAGCGGAAAAGTTTATTTCGCGGTTGATCCCGCGAATCCACACAATCGCCAGATCGTCGATCTCAGCCTGGCGCCGCGCGACGCCAAAGGCGAAGTGGAATTCTCGGCGGATTTTTACATTTTGCGGCCAAAGAACGGAGGCAACGGCTCGCTCCTGCTCGAGGTGCCCAACCGCGGCGGAAAAGGGCTGCTGTCCGTGGTTCAGAATGCGAAAGGTTCGAGCGACCCCACAACCAGCGCCGAATTTGGCGACGGCTTCCTTCTACGCAAAGGTTTCACGGTCGCGTGGCTGGGCTGGCAATGGGATGTGCGGGACGAGCAGGGCTTGATGCGCCTCTATGCTCCCATCGCCCACAACCCGGACGGCAGCAGCATCCGAGGCCTGGTCAGGGCCGACTGGACTCCGTGGCAGAAAGCGGATGAGTGGCCGCTTGGGCATCTAATCGTGGGGAACATCGGCGGGACGGGTTATCCCGTTTCCGACCCGAACTCGAGCGAGAACGTGTTGACCGTGCGTGACTGCGCGGTTTGCAAGCGCCAAACGATCCCGCGCAAGCAATGGCATTTTGCGCACGAAGCGGATGGGAAGGTACAACCAAGCGACCGATTTGTGCGGCTTGATGGCGGATTCCTTCCCGGGAAAATTTACGAGATCGTTTATGCGGCGAAGGACCCGGTGGTCGTCGGTCTTGGCCTCGCGGCGATACGCGATTTCGCTTCGTATCTGAAATACGATCCGAAGGCAATCGCGCCCGTGAAGCGAGCGGAGGCGCTGGGCATATCGCAGGATGGCCGCTTTCTCCGCCATTTCTTGTGGCAGGATTTCAACGCCGACGAACACGGACGGATGGTGCTCGACGGCGTTTTCTCGATGGTGGCGGGCGCCGGCCGTGGCAGTTTCAATCACCGCTTCGCGCAGCCCTCGCGGGATTCCGAGCCGACCTCGTCGATTTTTTACCCAACAGACCTTTTTCCGTTCACCGACCGTCCCGAGCGCGACCCGCAGACCGGCCAGGTTGCCGGACTTCTGGACGCCGCGCGGCGCTCCCACACGGTGCCACGCATTTTCTTCTGGAATACCTCTTTTGAATATTGGGGACGCGCGGCATCGATGATTCATACGACTCCCAACGGCACGCGCGACATCGCGCCCGGGCCGAACGTTCGGATTTACTTCGGAGTAGGGCAGGGGCATTTCCCCGCGCCGTTTCCCCCGCGCGTCTTCACCGGCGACCTGCATGGCCAGCAGATGGCTGATCCCAATCCGCGCATCTGGGTCTGGCATGCGCTGATTGTGGATATGGACGAATGGATACGGAATGGAACGCTGCCGCCGCCGAGCGCGTATCCGAAGATCGCCGATGGCACGCTGGTTCCTCTGGATAAGCTCGCTTTCCCAAAGATTCCCGGCGTTGCTGTCGCCCACATTCCCGTAGAGGCCTATCGGCTGGACTTCGGTCCGCGCTGGCCCGCTGGCATCATCACCATCGAACCTCCGCGAGTCCTCGGCACTTACAAAGTGCTCGTTCCCCAAGTCGATCGCGATGGAATCGATCGCACCGGCGTTCGCATTCCGGAAGTCGCGGTGCCGCTCGCGACTTACACCGGCTGGAACCTGCGAGACCCGAGCATAGGAATGCCTGATGCACTCGTGCCATTTACCGGCTCGTATATTCCGTTGCCGTTGACGGCTGCCGACCGGCGGCGGACGGGAGATCCTCGCCTCTCGATCGAAGAACGGTACAAAGGCCGCGACGATTATCTGGCGCGTTATCGTCGCGCCGCTGAGCGGCTCGTCAAGGAGCGGTTGCTGCTTGAGGAAGATATTCCGGCAATCATGAGCCGCGGCGAAGCGGAGTGGGATTTCGCAACGCGGAAACATCCCTCTCGATAGGCCTCTTGAACATTGGTCAGGGTTGGGACATCAATCACTGGGCGAGCCCCGGCTGTGGAAGCAACCTGAGCATGGGTGCGTCTGTAGCACCAAAGTGCCTCACCGCATGAGTTAATACACATTTGGCGAGTAATTGAAAAGCGTCCGCCAGGCGTGGCTGTATCTTCCTACGTGGGCGCAAGCCGTCTAACATGCGTCCGGGGGGTGCCAGATGGCACGTTCGTTTTTATCGGTCCTGGGAATCGCACTTATCCCATCCCGCCGCAAATTGGCGAAGGCGGCAGAAGACGCGAAAGCTCAATTGTTCGCGCAGCAGCTGACAAATGTGCTTGGCCAACTGAAGGAACACGAGCGGCAACTACTGGACAGTTCCTCGCAACGGCTGGCTGGGGGATAGTGCTGGGCCTCGCTGACAACCCGCGCTTGGCGAAACGCTCCGGGAACGCTGGATCCCCCACTCTGCCCGATGACCCCTTGACTTTCGGTCCCTTCCGGCATTAGTTTTCAGCGAATTACCTGTTCAAATTCCACGGGAACGCAAACGAAATTCACTTCAGGAGGGACGATGAAACGCGCCCTTGCGTTAGTCTACGGGGTC
>JAGWOX010000101.1 GCA_028877145.1 Acidobacteriota bacterium
ATCCGAAGACGGACGATCCCGAATTTCGCGATCATCCCCGCCGCGAATTCAATTTTTGGATGGATCCGGAAGCCGCCCACGCGGTACTGCATGCCGACTGGCCCAGCATTGTCGACACGCCGGTCGATATCTCCATCAAGACGCGCATGACGAGGGAGATGATCGCGCGCATTGGAGGGTCAAAAGCGCCCGCGGCCCTATATATCGCCCGCTACGCCAGGCCCGCGTACATGTGGGATGAACTGGCGGTGATTTCCTGGCTCGATCCCGCCGTCATTACAGCTACCGAAAAGCTCTATCTCGACGTGTCGATTGACCACGGCGCGAACTACGGCGATACGCTCGTCTGGTCGCCCGGCCAAAACCCAGGCCTTGGAGAGCGCCTGGTGACCATCAATACGAATCTCGACGAAGCCAGGTTCTATCAGGATTTCATCCGCCTGATGACCGCGCCGACACCCGGCGCCCATTTCTCCAAGACGGCATCATCGCGTAGTCGCAAATAACCGGCAGCCGGCGAGAACGAAATGGTCCGCAACTTCACTCCCTCCGCGGGGAATTTCATTTCGTAGCGCCGGCTTCCAGCCGGCCTTGCGTAGACAACTCTGTCAGGAATAGAATCACCGCGCAGGACGGACGAGCCAAACCCAGCCGGCTGGAAGCCGGCGCTACAAAATGGGAGACGGACGTCGCCAAATCAGCGGTTCGGCTCGCTCGCGAGGGTACCTGCCACATCTGGAAGCCCAGAACCCGGTTTATTTTGTAACCTTTCGCCTGGCCGACTCGCTCCCCCAGGAATTGCTCGCTCGACTTCGCGCACGGCGCGAGGCTTTGCAACATGCCAGCTCAGCAAGCGACGATCGCACCATGGACCCTGCCCGCCTCCGCAAATTTCAGGCGATCCTTCGCATCACGGAGCGATATCTGGACCGAGGATTGGGCGCGTGCTACATGCGCGATTCCAGAATCGCCAGAGTGGTGGCGGACGCTATCCGGTATTATCAAGGGAAACGCTACGAGCTTTTCGCCTGGTGCGTGATGCCCAATCACGTGCACGTAGTATTTTCACCGCGAGAAGAGCATCGATTGCAGTCCATCCTGCATTCCTGGAAATCCTATTCCGCCCAGGCGGCAAATCGTATCCTGGGACGCAACGGCCCTTTCTGGCAGCGGGAGTATTTCGATCACTTGATTCGAAGCGAAGCGTCCCTATGGAAAATCATCCGCTACGTCAGCGAGAATCCCCGAAAGGCGGGCTTGAAAGTCTGGCCTTGCGTAGGCGTAGAGAGATCATCTCTCGTAGCGGCTACCCCTGCCTGCGACAGCTATCCGGAAGCCGCCAAGGATGGCGGCGCTACAAAATGACCCACGCCATTTCGTAGCACCATTTCGTACCGCCATTTCGTAGCGCCGGCTTCCAGCCGGTCCGAAGCAAGACAAGAGTTCATTTCGACCACCTCCAGCCGCCCGAAGCCAGGCGCGACTTCCATTCCTCCACTCCTTTTCCTCTTGACACTTCCGCCTTAGCCACCTATAAGCAGCGGGAATTGCTGGCATCTGAAAGGAAGCGCGCATTATGTTCACGCCGCAACACTTTTCCACTGCACTTTTCATGATCGTTCTCAGCACGATATGCTGGGGCTCATGGGCAAACACATTTAAGGGAGTGGGGACATACCGCTTCGAGCTTTTCTACTGGGACTACGCCGTCGGCATCTTTCTGATTTCGCTGATCCTCGCATTTACGATGGGCAGCGTTCATCACAACGCCTCGAGCTTCCTGGCGAATGTGCGCGTGGCCGGCGGGGCGAATATCGTTTCCGCTCTCATCGGCGGCGCGGTGTTCAATCTGGCGAACCTGCTGCTCGTGGCGGGCATCGAGATGGCTGGGCTCGCCGTCGCGTTTCCCGTTTCCATAGGACTGGCTCTGGTCGTCGGCGTGGTGCTCAGCTACATGCTTCAGCCGAAAGGCAATCCGGCGCTGCTCGCTATCGGAGTTGTTCTCGCGGTGATTGCCGTGATCCTCGACGGCAAGGCTTATGCGGCGCTCCGGAAACCTGGCTCGAGCGTATCGCGCAAGAGCCTGTGGATTTGCGCCGTGTCCGGCGTGCTGATGGGGTTGTGGGCGCCCTTTGTAACGCGAGCGCTTACCGCGGGCCGGCCGCTTGGGCCTTACAGCACGGCGGTTTTCTTCACTCTTGGGGCGCTGGTTTCCTGCTTCGTTTTCAACATTTACTTGATGAAGAAGCCGCTTGCCGGCGAGCCGGTTGCCGCCAGTGGATTTTTCCACGCCGCTCCCCGCGTGCATCTTCTCGGACTCGCCGGCGGCTTCATCTGGGGCATTGGAACCGTTTTCAATCTAGTGGCTGCGAATTTCACGGGCGTGGCCATCTCGTATGCGATCGGTCAGGCCTCGCCGATGGTGGCGGCGCTGTGGGGCGTTTTCGCATGGCGCGAATTTCTCGGCTCAGGCCCGCGGGCGAAGGCGTACCTCGCGCTCATGTTCCTTTTCTACATCCTCGCGATCGTCACCATCGCTGGAGCGAATCGAGCTTCTTGATCGCGGCACGCCAGTCGGCTCCGGGCTAGGCCATTTCCAGCGTGCAAGCCGGGCTCGTGCGATTTCGCCCATCCTTGCTCTTTTTCACGCCTTTTAACCTCATGTTCCCCGTTTCCGCAGGGCCCTAATGCCTGTATTTGCAACGGTATAAACGCGTACCGACAGGCCGGCGGATGGCCCCGCGCGTGCTGTTCAGACCGACAGAGGTTCGTGTGCTCAAATGTTCGGGCGGGCGCAAAAAAAGACGGCGAATGACGCTGAAGCGGACGATCCGCGGCGGGATCGGGTCTTTCATGTCCACCAGGTTTCGAAGATCTACCGGATGGGCGAAGTCGAGGTGCACGCCCTGCGCGGCGTCGATTTCGATCTCTACCCGGGCGAATTCGTCGTCCTGTTGGGTCCTTCCGGCAGCGGAAAGTCGACGCTGCTCAATATTCTCGGCGCGCTCGATGTTCCCACCAGCGGCGAAGTGATTTTCTACGACCACGATCTGAGCGCTGCCGACGACCGCGAGCGCACTCGCTATCGGCGCGAGCACGTCGGCTTCGTCTTCCAGTTTTACAACCTGATTCCCAGCCTCACCGCTCGCGAAAACGTGGCGCTTGTTGCCGAACTTGCCGAGAACCCGATGCCGCCCGAGGAGGCGCTCGCGACGGTCGGCCTTTCCGAGCGTCTGGACCATTTCCCATCGCAAATGTCGGGGGGCGAACAGCAACGAGTGGCGATCGCGCGCGCCATCGTGAAACGGCCGGAGATGTTGCTCTGTGACGAGCCGACCGGCGCGCTCGATTACGAAACCGGGAAGATGGTGCTCGATGCGCTGGCTCGCGTGAACCGCGAGTTGGGAGCGATGGTGGTGGTCATTACGCACAACAGCGCCATCGCCGCGATGGCCGATCGAGTGATCCGCTTGCGGAGCGGCGAGATCGTCGAGGTGCGCCGAAACGAGCGGAAAGCTTCGCCGGAGGAGGTGGTGTGGTAGGCCATGCTCTCGACGCTTGACCGCAAACTCCTGCGTGACCTCCTTCACGCGCGCGGCCAGTTGGTGGCCGTGGCGGCGGTGGCCGCCTGCGCCGTTACCGCATTCGTCGCTCTCGGCAGCACTTACCGCTCGCTCATCTCTTCTCAACGCCTCTACTACGCGCAGTATCGCTTCGCCGACGTCTTTGCCCAGCTCGAGCGCGCGCCCGATCCCCTCGCCGCGCGCATTGCCGCCATTCCCGGCGTGGCTCGTGTCGAGACGCGCGTCGTGAAGGATGTCACCCTCGACGTGCCCGGCCTCGCCGAACCGGCGACCGGCCGTCTCGTCTCCATCCCGGCGCGCGAGCGTCCCACGCTCAACGATCTGGCGCTGCGCAGAGGGCGCTACGTTTCGTCCGGCCGCACGAACGAGGTGATTGCGAGCGAGGCTTTTGCCGATGCCAATCACCTCGAAGTCGGCAGCACCATCGGCGCCGTCATCAATGGCCGCTGGGAGAAACTCGAGATCGTAGGCGTTGCGCTTTCGCCCGAATACGTCTACGAAGTGAAAGGCGGCGGCTCGATCTTTCCCGACAACCGCCGATTCGGCGTCCTCTGGGCCAGCCGCGACATGCTCGGGCCGGCGTTCGGCATGCAAGGCGCCTTCAACGACGTTTCCCTTTCCCTCGCCCCCGACGCGAGCGAGCCCGAAGTGATCGCCCGACTCGATCAGCTTCTCGACCGCTACGGCGGCCTTGGTGCCTACGGCCGCGACGACCAGATCTCCTATCGATTCCTTACCGACGAAATCGCGCAGAACCGCGCCACGGCTACCATCGTTCCCGCGATCTTTCTCGCCGCCGCCGCGTTCCTGCTCTACACCGTTCTTTCCCGACTGATCACGACGCAGCGCGCCCAACTGGGAACGCTGAAAGCATTCGGCTATACGAACGCCGCCATCGGCTGGCATTACCTGAAAATGGCGCTTGGGGCTGTCGGGGCGGGATTGTTGCTGGGAATCGCCGCGGGCGCCTACGCGGGCTTTCGCCTCACCGAGGCATACACGCTCTTCTATCGCTTCCCGGTGCTCTACTACGAAGTGGGAGCCGGGCTGATCGTTCTGGCGGCCGCGATCAGCTTTGCCTCCGCGGCGCTTGGCGCTGTCGCGGCGGTGCGCAGAGCGGTCGAGCTGCAGCCGGCCGAAGCCATGCGTCCTCCGTCCCCGGCGCGCTTTCAGGCCGGGTTGCTTGAGAGATTGGGAATCGACCGTAGTGTGCCGCTTGTGGGCCGTATGATCGCGCGGGACATCGAGCGGCGTCCGTGGCGTGCGGCGTTCACGGCGCTGGGCATCGCGATGTCCGTGGCGATACTTGTGGTTGGTTTCTATTTCTTCGACGCGATCCACTATTTGATGCGGCTGCAATTTCAGGTAGCCGAGCGCGAGGATGTCTCCGTTACCTTCGCCAATCCGCGTTCGGCGGGTGCGCGATACAACCTTGCCACACTTCCTGGCGTGCTGCGTGTCGAGCCGTTCCGCACCGTCGCGACACGGCTTGTCCACGAACATCGCTCGCGGCGCGTGGTGGTGTTGGGCGAATCGTCAGCGGGAACGCTTCGGCCGCTCGTCGATCAAGATTTCCGCGTTCACCCCTTGCCGTCGGGGGGGATCGTTCTCAGTTCGCATTTGGCGCATTTGCTCGGTGTGCGGGCGGGAGGAGCGGTCACGATGCACGTGCTCGAGGGTGCGCGACCGGTGCGCCAGGTTCCGGTGAGCGCGCTGGTCGATGAACCGGTCGGTCTTTCCGCGTGGATGAATATCGACGCGCTCAACGGCCTGCTGCGCGAGGGTGCCAGCACGTCCGGCGCGTTCCTGCGGGTCGATTCGCGGCAGGCCCCGCGTCTTTATGCTCTACTGAAGCGGACTCCGGCGGTGAGCAGCATCACCGTGCGTCAGGCCACGCTGAAGAGTTTTCAGGACACCATTGCCGCGAGCATGGCGATCTCGACGACGACGATGGTTGTGTTGGCCTGCACGCTGGCTTTCGGCATGGTCTACAACGGAATGCGCATCGCCCTTTCCGAACGGGCCAGGGAACTGGCCAGCCTGCGGGTGCTGGGCTTCGAGCGCGGGGAGGTGCGCACGATTCTCCTGGGCAAAGAAGGACTGCTGACGCTTGCGGCGATCCCGGTGGGCTGGGTGCTGGGCGCCGCGATATGCGCGATGGTTGTGCGAGCGATTGCTTCGGACTTGTTCCGTCTTCCGCTCGTCATCACGTCGCAAACGCTGGCCATTTCCGCGGGCGTCGTGGCCGGGGCGTCACTTGTCACAGCGCTCGCCGTGGCGCGGCTGCTTGGCCGGTTCGATCTGGTGGAGACGCTCAAAACAGGAGAGTGAGTTGCAGGTGAAGCGCGGAAGTCACAAATGGATCTGGCTGGTCATCCTGCTCCTGGCCGCCGCTGGAGGGTATTTCCTGCTGCGGCCGAAGCCAATTCAGGTGGAATCGGCACTGGTGACTCGCGGCCCGATGATGGTGACCGTGGAGGAAGAGGGCGAGACGCGGATCCACGATCATTTCGTCATCTCAGCGCCCGTCGCAGGACGGCTGCTCCGAATCGAGCTGGACGCCGGTGACAGCGTCAAAGCCGGTCAAGTGGTGGCCCGGATCGTTCCCGCTCCCATCGAACCTCGCCAGCGAGCCGAACTGGTCGCACAGCTTGGTGCTGCGAAGGCCGCAACACGCGAAGCACAAGCCCAGGCCGAGCGTGCCCAAAGTGAATACGAGCAGTCGAGTCGCGACCGTTCGCGTTCGGAGAAACTCGCCGCCTCAGGAGTCATCTCCCGCGAGGCTCTCGAGCAATCGCAAACCAAAGAAACGACAGCCCGCAAAGCCCTTGACGCCGCCCGTCAACGCCTCGATGCCGTCAAGGGCCAGGAAGCGGCCGCCGGGGCGCGTCTGCTCGAAGCCGAGCGCGGCGGCGCTTCGAGCGTTATCGTTCCCGTAAAATCACCGCTCAACGGCAGGGTGCTGCGTTTATTCGAGCAGAGCGAGCGTGTGGTCACATCCGGCACGCCGCTGCTCGATCTCGGCTATTCACCCCAGCTCGAGGTGGTCACCGACGTTCTTTCCACCGAAGCAGTGAAAGTTCACGCGGGCGATCCGGTGTTGCTCGAAGGCTGGGGTGGTGCGAAGCCGATTCGCGCCCGTGTGCGATTGGTCGAGCCATCGGGCTTCACGAAAATCTCCGCGCTGGGCATCGAAGAGCAGCGCGTGAACGTCATCATCGATTTCGTCGATCCGCCCGGCCCGCTCGGCGACGCTTACCGCGTCGAGGCCCACATCGTCGTCTGGCAAAAGGACGACGCAGTCAAATTGCCGGTAAGCGCGCTGTTCCGCCACGGCGATTCCTGGGCCGTGTTCACCATTGAAAATGGCCGCGCCCATCTGCTCGGAGTGCAAATCGGCCATCGCAACGCGTCCGAAGCAGAGGTTCTGGGAGGCATCGCCGTCGGCAAGCCCCTGATCCTCCATCCCACGAATGAGATTCGGGAGGGTATTCGAGTAGAACCGCAGTAGGCGGCCCGCGGACCTTCGATTCCCCGGAGTCCGAGACGCCGAAAGAACCGTGAACTTCCTCGGGGGACGTGTCGTATGAGACTTTGAGGCTGCGCGGGAGAGGGCCCGAAGCCCCGCTTGTTCCGGGGGAAGGTGAGGCGCCGCGCGAAAGGGAAGGGAAACGTGCTTCAGGACATTCGTTACGGCTTGCGCATTCTGGCCAAATCACCCGGCTTTGCCGCGGTGGCCATTCTCACTCTCGCCCTCGGCATCGGCGCGAATACCGCTCTCTTCTCGGTCGTCAACGGCGTCCTGCTCAATCCCCTGCCATTCTCGCAACCGGACCGCCTTGTGGCGATGTATGAGCGGTCGGCCCAGTTTGAGAAGCAATCCATCTCGTATCCCAATTTTCTCGACTGGCTGCGCGACAACCGCAGCTTTTCGGAAATGGCCGCTTTCCGGGAAGACGATTTCGACCTGACCGGCATGGGAATGCCGCAGCGGGTGACTGTGGAAATGGTTTCGGCGTCCTTTTTCCCGCTGTTGGGCGTGAAACCCGTAATCGGTCGCACCTTCCTCCCGCAAGAAGATGAACTGGGCGGCCGCCCTGTCGTGCTTCTCAGCGACGGCTTCTGGCACAGCAAATACGGCGGTTCACCAAGCGTGCTCGGACGCTCGATCACACTCAATAACACCGACTACACCATCATCGGCGTGATTCCCGCGGGCTTCCGCTATCAGAGCGGCAACTTCCATCGGGATACGCAGGTCTTCGTCCCGATCGGTCAATGGAGCGACCCGATCTTCCAGGATCGCCGCGCAGCCATGGGCATGGACGCTGTTGGTCGTCTGAAACCGGGCGTCACGCTGGCGCAAGCCCGGGCCGATATGGACGCCGTAGCGCACCATCTCTCCCAGCAATATCCAAATGCCGACAAGGACGTAGGGATCACCCTCAGTTCGCTCAAGGAAGACGTCGTCGGCGACATTCGGCCGTTCCTGCTCGTGCTGTTGGCCGCCGTTGGATTTGTTCTCCTGATAGCCTGCGCCAACGTCGCCAATCTGCTGCTGGCCCGTTCCACGGGCCGCACGCGCGAATTCGCCATTCGCACAGCGCTCGGCGCGGGACAGGGCCGCGTAGTGCGCCAGCTACTCACCGAAAGCATCCTGCTCTCGCTGGCCGGCGGCGCCATAGGTCTGGGACTGGCGGCCTGGGGCACGCAGGCGGCGCTGCGCGTGCTGCCGGAAGCGCTCCCGCGCGCCGGCGAAGTTCATCTCGATGCCCGGGTGCTGTTGTTCACGCTGGCGGCGTCGCTCCTCGCGGGCGTCCTCTTCGGCCTGGTTCCGGCACTGAAAACGACACGCGCCGATATCCACGAAACGCTCAAGGAGGGCGGCCGCGGGTCGAGCGGAGCGCGTCATCGCGCGCAGCGCTCCCTGGTCGCCGTGGAAATGGGGATGGCGGTGGTTCTGCTGATCGGCGCGGGCCTGATGATTCGCAGCCTGGAGAAGCTGTGGACCGTCAATCCCGGCTTCGATCCGCACAACGTACTCACGTTCGCCCTGTCGTTTCCGATGGAGCAAGGGACCAAGCCCGACGCTATCCGTACGTCTCTCGATCAGGTTCGCGACCGCCTGCAATCGGTCCCGGGCGTCGAAGCGGCTTCCCTGCTGGCCGGCGCCATGCCCATGGCTGGCGATTCCGAACTGCCCTTCTGGATCGACGGCCAGCCGAAGCCGGCCACCGACTCCGAAATGCCTACGGCTCTCTTCTACGCCGTTCAGCCAGGCTATCTGAAAGCGATGGACATTCCGCTCGTTCGCGGCCGCTTCCTCACCAGCCAGGACAACGCGCATTCGCCGCAAGTCATAGTCATCGACCAGCAGTTCGCCCGGCTCTACTTCCACGGCCAGAATCCGATTGGACAGCGCGTTCATTTCGAATTGCTCGGAACCACACCCGAAATCGTCGGCATCGTCGGCCACGTGAAGCAGTGGGGTCTTGACAGCGACTCGACCGCCAAGGTCCAGGCGCAATTTTATTTCCCCATCTCTCAGGTTCCCGACGCATTGATCCCGCTCCTGGCTCGCGGCTCCGGCGTCGTGGTGCGCACGGCCAACGCGCCGCAGACCGCGGCGGCGCCGATTCGTGGCGCCATGGAGCGCTATAACAGCCGGATCGTGATGTACGAGACGCGGACGATGGACAGCATCATCGCCGATTCGCTTTCTTCACGCCGCTTTTCGATGATCCTGCTGGGCGCTTTCGCGGGCCTCGCCTTGCTGCTCTCCTGCATTGGCATCTACGGAGTGATTTCTTACCTGGTGGGCCAGCGCCTGCACGAGATCGGCATCCGCCTGGCGCTCGGTGCGCAGCAGAGTGATGTTTTACGCATGATCCTCGGCGAAGGAGCGAGCATGGCACTCATTGGCGTCGGGATCGGCCTCGCCGCGGCTCTCGCTCTCACGCGCCTCATGGAACGACTGCTCTTCGGCGTCAGCGCGCACGACCCGGTCACCTTCCTCGCCGTCGCGGCGCTCTTGTTCCTGGTCGCGCTCGCTGCCTGCTACATGCCGGCCTTGCGTGCCACCCGCGTCGATCCGGCGCGGTCGCTGCGTTTCGAGTGACCGCTTCCTCGCTCCTGTGATGTTAGGTTGCCCTGGATGTTGTCTTCCGGCACCGGTAGTGTAGAGTGAGCTTCGGCGTGACTCCGCGATTATGCTCGTACGAAGCGAGCTGCTGACTGGCTTCCGCCTTGGCGAATGGCTGGTGATTCCCGAGGACGGCTCACTTCGTTCCCACGCAGGGACGCACCGCCTGGAACCTCTCGCGATGGAACTCCTCGTGTTCCTTTGCTCTCAGGTCGGTCGCGTGGTGTCAAAGCAGAATCTCGTCGAGGCCGTATGGTCTGGACGCCATGTCAGCGATGAGACGGTGAAGGGAACTCTCCACCAGCTGCGCAAATCCCTCGACGATAATCCACGCCGGCCACGGTTTATCGAAACCCTCCCCAAGCGCGGTTACCGGATGCTCGTCCAGCCGGAGCGGCTCGCATCGGTTGAGGAAGGCGCAACGACGGGGAGCGATTTGCAGGACTGGTATCGCAAGGGCCGCGCCGCTCTCGCCGGTCAACCCAGCGCACATTCCCTCAAGCAGGCCCAGTTGTATTTCCAACGGGCGTTACAATCGAGTTCGGCGAACGCCGAAGCGTTCTCAGGGCTGGCAATGACCCACGTTCTGATGGTCAGCCTGGGAATGGGGCTAGGCAGGGAGTTGCTTCCCCGAGCCGGGGCGGCTGCCCGCAGGGCGCTGGAACTCGATGCGAAGCTGGCCGAATCCCATCTGGCGCTTGGAGTGGTCCATTTCGTACACGAACACAATTTCCTGGCCGCTGATGCCGAATTCCGTGAGGCCATCGATCACGCGCCCGGAGATTCTCTTGCACACCGCTGGTATGCGCGATTCCTGGCATCGCAAAGCCGGCACGAGATGGCCGTTCAGGAGGCTCGGCGAGCGATGGAAGCAGATCCTTTGTCGCTGTCCGCGCGACGCGACCTGATTGAGACGCTGACAATGGCCGGGCGTTTCGGCGACGCGGAGGCCGAAGCGCAGCGGCTCTCCGATATCGCTCCCAATTTTCCCGAAGTGCAACTGGGAATGTCGTGGGTCTACTTCGTGCAGAAAAAGTATCCGGAAGCTCTCGAAGCGTTCACGGCGGGGCTCGCCGCGATGGACATCTCCCGGTCGAAACGAAAGCAGGTGGAAAGAGCTTACAAGCGCGGGGGCATGCCCGCCATCTTTTCGCTTTGGGCCAAACTCCTTGAACACGAGGCCGAGCTCGGCCAGAAAAATCAGTCAGACCTGCTGGTTCTCTACGCCTTGCTGGGAAAGAAGGACCGCTGTTTCCACCTGATGGAGTCGGCCTATGAAAGCCGCAACCCTTATCTGCTGTTCTTGCCGGTTTCTCCCTTCTTGGCGAGCCTCCGCTCCGATCGCCGCTATGGCAGCTTCCTGAAGCGCCTGGGTTTCCACCCGCCGCACTGAAGGCCCTCTTCACAACGTTTTCCCAACCAATCTCCCACCGCCGCAGCCTTCCCATCTCCGTAGACTCTGTAACGAAGCGGGCGGCAAAGCCGCCGCAGGAGGGAACGAGGGCATGGAAAAAACGCGCTCCTTGCTCAACCGTATTGGGAGACCGATCGGGATTGGAATTCTGGGCTTCTGCATCGCCATCTTCGCCGGTGGTGTCTGGTCGGCGCTTCTTACCACCAATCTCCGCACCAGCCCGGCCATTCCCTGGTCCGTCCCCGTAATGGCGGTGGTGGTCTGGGCCATGTGGCGATACCTCGGTGGCGATTGGTGGCCGCGCAGCACAGCTGAGAAGCGCCGCCAATATTTGCGGGCTAATTCCGTTCCTCGCAAAACGTTCTTCTGGGCCCTGACTGCAGGTGTCCTTTCGGTGGTTGCACTTGCCGGATTATGGATCGTCATGTTCCAGTTAGTGAGAATGCCGGGAAATGTGCTTCCGGACATGTCGAAGTACCCGCCACTCACCGCGAGTCTGATGGTTCTGATGGGCTCGCTCGTTTCCCCGTTCATGGAGGAAGCCACCTTCCGCGGCTATTTCCAGGTCGCCCTTGAGCAAGAATGCACCGGGGCCGTCGCGGTCCTGATTTCATCGTTCCTTTTTGCGCTCGGCCATTTCAACCACGGGTTGTTGTGGCCCAAACTGCTGGTCTATTTTCTTGCAGGCTTGGCTTTCGGGACGACGGCGTTCTTCACGAAGTCCACTCTTCCCGCCATCCCCGTCCATTTCATCGGAGACATGACATTCTTCACGCTCGTATGGCCAAACGACACGGCGCGGAAGTTGATGTGGGAGGTCGGCCCGGACCGGTGGTTCTGGATTCACTCGGCGCAGGTCATCGTTTTCGGCACTCTCGCGATCTGGGCTTACACGCGTCTCGCAAAGACCGTTCGCCGAGCTTCGTGACCCGCGCACCGTCTTGCTCCTTTCGGCTCCCAGTCAGGCCAGAGATATCCGCACACCCCAAACGGATCGGGCACGAAAGATGCACTAAATCTCATTTTCTTTTATAGTTGCGGCGGGGCCCGGGTGGCGGAATGGCAGACGCAGGGGACTTAAAATCCTCGGTTGCGGAAGCAACATGCGAGTTCGACTCTCGCCCCGGGCACCAGCCTACGGACTCATCGCGGATCAGCGTTTGATCATGTGGATTTCGGTGCCGCCACGCTCGTAGCGCACTTCATCCATGAGCTGGTTGATGAGGAAGATGCCGCGGCCGTGCGACTCGAATACGTTTTCGCCGATGACCGGGCTCGGAATCGACGCCGGATCGAATCCTTCGCCGGGATCGCGGATCACGATGAGCAAGCCGCGCGATTCGTCGCAGGCCACGCAGCACTCGATCTTTTTCTCGGGGTCGCCCTTGCAGCCGTGAACCACGGCGTTGGCCAGTGCCTCGCGCAGCGCCAATTCCACTTCCATTTCCTTGCCCTCGGCGCACCGCATTCCACGGACGATGTTCATCACGCCTTCAACCAGAGGAGAGACGGCGTCCGGATGGCCGTCTACGACTGTGTCGAGTTTCAAAATCAGGTTTTGGGGGTCAAATTCGCAGTGCGGCAGCGGCTCGGGCATCGGCTGCGCTCCTCGGCCTCCGCGAGTTTTTGCTTCACGGAGGGCGTGTTCGCTATCTTATGCTATTCTATCGCGTCGGCCGCGAACTGGATGGCGCGTCGTATATGCTTCCGATGCGACCTGGCCGACGGCAGCGAGCGTGCCGGTTCACTTGCAACGATTACCGGCACCATTTCATCACAGTAACTGGAGGGGCGGATTTCGGGATGTTTTCTTACCTTATGAATTTTTTCCTCCGTCCCTTCGAAGGAAACAGATGACCGAACAAACCAAAGTCGACACTTCTCGAACGGCAACAGCGCAGCCGGCGCCCCCCGCAGCGAAAAGCGGCGACGGGCAGAACAAGGAGGCTATCAATCAAGGCAGGCGGCGCCTGGTTCTTGCCTGCGTATGGGGCTACCTCGGCGTCAATTTCCTGATGTTCCTCCGCTATTTCTTCCCGCGGACTCTTTTCGAGCCTGATACGCAATTCAACATTGGCTATCCATCCGATTTCGAAGTGGGCGTGAACCAGCAGTTCCTGCAGAGCCATCGTGTATGGGTGCGGAAGGATCCCGGCAGCTTGTTCGTAATCCACGCCAAGTGCACGCACCTCGGCTGCACGCCCGACTGGGAACCGACCCAGAACATCTTCCATTGCCCCTGCCACGGTAGCGAGTACGACATCGACGGAATCAATTTCGCGGGTCCCGCCCCGAGGCCCATGGACCGTTGCTGGATTTCCAAGCAGGCTGACGGCACAATTCTCGTGAACAAGGCGATTTTATTCCTGAGCGAGCCGTACGCTGGCATCGACCAGTTCAACGATACGCACGCCATTTTGCCGGTATAGGCCGCGCTCTCCAGTCTACTCTTGCCGCGAAGACCTTCCATATGGCGCACGAGGGGAGGTGTGGGCTTTTTTCCTAGGTAGCTGCCGGCAGCATCGCCTTCTAGCCACGGGAGGCTGGAAGGGTGAACCAAATCTCCCGCCGGGCAGTTAAAACATCCAGGCAGTCCCCTTACCCTCAGCACCCTCCACGGCACCCTTGACCTAGGCGAAAGCCGAAGCTCTTCGCAAGAAGGTGCCTCGGGGAACCCATGCCGGTGCCCGAC
>JAGWOX010000102.1 GCA_028877145.1 Acidobacteriota bacterium
CGCGCCCAGAATCGCCAACCCCATCGCAATCTTTCTCATCGCCGATTTCATCAATCTTTCCTCCCCTTCGTTCCCACAATGCGAACAGTCGCTGGCGTCATTACGAGATCCCAAGTCAGGTTGTCATCCTGAGAGAGTGTGACTTTCTTGATTTTCACCGATTTTTTCGCCTCCGGGTGCCCCACGCGCCGTCGTTGCGCCTGGGGGTGTTGCTTTCTCATACCACATCCGCCCAATCCTGAATAACTCCCCGCTCCTGCCCATCCAAAACGCATGTCATCCGCCGATTTGTGCGCGCACAAGCCCCCTGCTTTCAATAAAGGGTTTTCCGAAAAACCAAAAAAGTCACAACCTCTGAGCGAAGCGGTCCGATCCTGACGATACGGACCGCCCCGTATCCAAGCGGGCATCGGGGCGAACGACCCGGAGCGCTTCGAGGCAGGGCGCAACCCTGCCCGATACGACTCCGTAGCACAGGCTTCAGCTTGTGCGCCTTTCGCCGCGCGATTTGCCGGTCCGCACGAACCTCAACAAACTAGCCATCCTACCGCACATCAAGCGCTCGAAACGAGCGTGTTTCGCCCCCGCAACCGCGTCGAGCCTGGCCATCGCCATCAACCGCATCTCTTTGTAGGGACGGGTTTCAATCGACAATTGGAGGGTCCCGTATTTCGGCGCTTCGGTGTACGAGGATCCGGCGGAGTACGCGAAGAGCGATCCCGTCCGGTTCGTGAAAAACGTCAAGACGCGGGCGTTAGTCGTCGTCGGTGACAGCGGCGGCGAATGCCCGACACCGCAATCGTTCGAATTCTGGCACCCGCTCGATACGCTCGGCGTACCGACGCAACTCCTCGTCTAACCCAACGAATGGCATCTTTTTGCCAACCCGGCGCACAGCCGGGATGTGATTCGCCGCGCCCTCGCCTGGTTCGATTCGCGACTCGGACCGCGGCGCCGAGGGGCGGCTACGGCAGCACCGTGTACTGGACGTTCATGCCCAATTCGTTGTGGAAGGCGACGTGGCAATGAAACAGCCAAGTCCCGGGGTCGTCGGGCTCCATGTCCGCGACAACCATCTGCATCGGACCCATTGCGGTGACGTCGGTGCGCATGCCGTTGATCACCACGGTGTTTCCGTGCCAGTGCGGCGTGTGGAAGTCAAAGTCGTTCAAGCCCGACATCAGATACCAGCGGACGTGCTCGCCCTTGCGCATGGTGAGGTAGCTCCGCGGCATGCTGCTGAACGAATAGCCGTTGATGGAGAACGTTACGAAATAAGGATAGGTGACCGTTGCGCTGCTCGGGGTTAGCGGCGTCGGAATCGCGTGATCGGTGTCGATGGTGGGCAGATTCTGATGCACAAGCCAGCTGTCTTCCTCATGAATCTGGGAGAACCACATGACCAACTCGCGGTCAACGCCCATGGGCGTGCCGTCGGCCTTCGCCTGGCCGCGAGCCGTGATAATCATCGGACCAACGAGGCCCGCATCGAAATCACGCAACTCGTTCACATGCGAGTGGTACATCCACATCACGGAGTTGCCGTCGCCGGGGCCGGGTCCCGCGCGCGGAGGAATGAGCCAAGTGTACGTGTAGGTGGCGCCCGGCGCGACCGCATCGCCGGGATGAGGGCTGCCCTGGCCATCGTCGTACACCGACCCTTCCGAGTTCTTGTCGTAGAAGACTCCGTGCGGATGCATTGAGGCGGGGAAGCCGCAATTGTTGCGGAAGACGACGCGAATGGTGTCGCCCACCGTGCCGCGCAGAAGCGGGCCCATCATGCCGAGATGTTGCCATTGTGCCGGCCGTGGCTTCAGGGCTTGGAACGTGTCGTCGGTATATTCGCGATAGAGACACTTGGCGTAGGCGGTTCGGACCGGCTTGGTGATGACCTTTCCGTCGGGGGCCATAAAATAGCCAACCGGGTTGAGCGGCTTGCCGGTCATCCCGTTTGTGCCTCCCGGGACATAGTCCCAACTGAGGGGGTCGGCCGCGATGTAGTGCATGTGGACCACCCCACCGGCCTCCTGCGTTTGCGCGCTCGCGCTTCGAGCTCGCCTCGGTGGCGGCTGGCCTTTTCGCACAATCCCGGTAGCGCCGGCCCCCGCCGCCAGGCCAGCGATCAACACCAGTCGAAGCATGAACCCTTTCCTTCCGTATCGGCTTTGCCTCGTCATTTTGCGCAGCCTCCTCCGCATGAAATCGAAACCGCCAGGCGCTTTGCAGCCTCTGGACGCACACGCTTGCGGCTTTTTCTGAGCGACACTTTTGGGGAATTTGGTGCTGCGAACATACGCCTTCACATCCGCCGGTGCAACCGCAAAAGTCGCGCCTTGGGATGCAAATTCGAACCCGCCCCCGCCCGCAACCCCGAACGACGTGCGCGCCTGCCCTCGCAAAAAGGCCTCGGGTCCCCCTGCATGTCGAATGACAACAAAGAGTTACCCCAATTCACTCCTGCCCAGTCCACTCCAACTGACAGCGACCCTCGCTCATGAGAGAATAAGCAGGTTGCGTGCATATGCCCGGTGAAGACTCGATCATCGAATGGGCGACAGGCCTAACGATTGCCGGCGGCGCGGGTCTCACAGCCTGGGCTGCGGTGAGTCCGTGGTCGGAACTTTTCGGCCCGGTGCTCCGTCGCGCCGATTCGCCCGTCTCGATGCCGCTCACCTTTGACGACGGCCCGAATCCCGCGATCACGCCCGCGCTACTCGATCTGCTCGAGCGCTACGGAGCGCGCGGCACTTTTTTCATGATCGGCCGCCACGTCCGCGCGAATCCCCAACTGGCAGCCGAAGTTCTGGCGCGCGGCCACGCCATCGGCAATCACACTGAAACGCATCCGAACCTGATCTGGCTCTCGCCCGCGCGCATTCGCGAGGAACTCTTGCGCTGCCAGGAAGCGATCGAAGATGCCACCGGCCACGGCCCCCGCTGGATGCGCCCGCCTTACGGTTTCCGCGGCCCGCAACTGGCGCCGGTGCTGCGCAAGGGCGGCTGGGCCGGCATGGCTCTCTGGTCGCGGGCGATGTTCGATTGGAAGCCGCAGCCACCCGGAAAGATGATTCGGCGCATGGCCCGCGCGCGGGGCGGTGAAATTTTGCTGATGCACGACGGCGACCCGTTCATCGAGCGCGCCGACCGCAGTCACGTCCTGCGCTCCTTGGAACAGTGGCTGCCGCGTTGGGCCGAAGCCGGGATCAAATTTCCGACGATCGACGACTTGACCGCGCGATCGGCGGCAATACCAGCGACGGCCTGAGGGACGGAGTTTTAAGGAACCGCCCGCTGCCCGCATCAGGGACACGCCGCAGTGGGCGGCACATACTGCATAGTAGGGGCACGCAGGCGGCGCCCCGGCCGGGAGACAGATGGTAGGGGCACGCTGCACGTGCCCTGGCCGTTTGGGCGAACAATTTCCGCGGCTTCAGGAGGAATTGTGGACGAGCGACAGTTCTACGACGAGCGCGACGAGACCAAGCAGATTCCGCTGGTGTGCCCTTTCTGCCGCCAGGAAAATTCGTATCCGATCCGCTGGAAAGTGCGGGCGAAGAAGGCCAGTCTGCCCAGGGGCGCAGGCGAGCAGGACCGCAAAAAGTTCGAAAAAGCGCGCAGCTACATGGTCCGCGTCGACGACCTGGTGGCTTGCCGTAACATCCGCTGCCGCAAACGCTTCGAAATTTCCGGCCAAAGCGTCGTGCTTATCTGATATCAAAGGGTGCGTCCCCGGATTGGTAGGGGCAGGTTGCACGTGCCCCGGTTGGCTCCGGTGCGCTGGGAGGGCACGTGCAACGTGCCCCTACAACCATCCGGCCCCGGGCTGCCACGAATCCTTGCCTTGCAAGGGGGCGGCGCATAGAATCAAGCTTCATTTAGCTCCCCGATATCGCCAATTTGGCTGAATATTTCGTGTCGATCCCAGACCCAACTACCGAGCCCGCAAGCAGCACGGCCGAGGTGTATTGGCGGGTAGAAGGCAGCCTGCTGGACATGAGCGCGGTGCGCGCATTGGGCTTCTTCACCTGGAACGCGCAGACGTTCACCGAGCGCTGGGCGCGGCGCGGCCTGATCGCAGTTTCCGCCGTGTTTCGCCCGCTCTTCTACGCCGCGCACCGCGTGTTCGCCACCCGCGCCCTGCACACCGTCCTCCGCGGCATCTCGCGCGACCGGCTGGACCTGCTCGGCGAGGAATTTTTCGAGTACGTTCTGAAGCCGCGCCTGCGCCCCGAGGCGCTGCGCCTGCTCGAGGAGACTCTGGCCTCCGGCGCCCGCGTCGTGCTCGTCAGCCAGTCGCTCGATCACGTCCTCGCGCCGATGGCGCGTCACCTCGGCGTCCGGGAAATCATCGGCAACCGCCTCGAATTCCGGGACGGACACGCCACTGGCCGCCTGCTCGATCCCGTCATCCGCCCGCGCGGCGGTCTGGCGCTCATCCTCGGCGAAAAACCCGACGGCCGAGTGCCGTTCGACCGCCTCGCGAGCGATCTTGGCTACTCGGCAACGCCCGAAATCCTGCGGCAAGCCGTGCGGCCCGCAGTGCGCGAAGTGCCGCGCCTCCGGCGCCCGCTCGTGCATTTCGAATGCAATCAGATGCGCGAGCCGCTCGAAGTCCGGCGGTCGTACGCGGCGAAGCACATCCTGCTCGCGGGTGGCACCGGCTTCATCGGCAAGGTCTGGCTCGCCGAACTGCTCCGCGAGATTCCGGACGTCGGCCGCATCACCCTTCTCGTCCGCCGCCGCCGCTCGTCGTGCGCGCTGCGCCGGTTCGAACGTCTGGTGGCCGAATCGCCCGTCTTCGAGCCGCTCTACGAACGCCACGGCGCGAATCTCGCCCGCTTTCTCGCCGAACACGTCGAAATTATCGAAGGTGACGCTTCCGAGCCCGGCTTCGGCCTGCCGGAAGACGTCCGCCGCCGGCTCCAGCAATCCGTCGATCTGGTGGTGAACAGCTCCGGCCTCACCGATTTCAATCCCGATCTGCGCGACGCCCTCGCGGGCAACGTCCGCGCCGTTATGCACCTGGCCGAATTCCTCCGCGCCTCCGACCACGCCGCGCTGCTGCATCTTTCCACCTGCTACGTGGCCGGGCGCCGCGACGGCCGCTTTGCGGAAACGCTCACGCCGAATTACACGCCGGTCGGCGTCGCCGGCTTCGATGCCGGCCTCGAATGGCGCGCTCTCGAGGAACGCATCCGCGAAATCGAACGCCGCGCCGAGGATCCCGAAATCACCGAACTCCTGCGCCGCGAAGCGCTCGCCAAGCCCGGAGCCGCGAAGGAACTCGCCGGTCCCGCGCTCGAAAACCAGATTCGTAAGAACCGCCTGCGCTGGATTCGCACGCAGATGGTTGACGAGGGCATGCGCCGCGCCGCCGAGCTTGGCTGGCCCAACACGTACACATTCACGAAGAGCCTCGCCGAATCCCTCCTCGTCCGCCACGCCGCCGGCCTTCCCGTCGCCATCGTGCGCCCCGCCATCGTCGAATCGTCGATGGAGCGCCCGTTCCGTGGCTGGAACGAGGGCATCAACACTTCAGCTTCGCTCAGCTACCTGCTCGGCACCTATTTCCGCCAGTTCCCGAGCAACGAGCGCAAGCGCCTGGACCTGATCCCGATCGATCTGGTCACCGGCGGCATGACGCTCATCGGCGCGGCTCTTCTCAATCGCCGCCACAAACCCGTCTACCACCTGGCCACGTCCGTCTCGAATCCCTGCGACATGCGCCGGTCGATTGAGCTCACCGGCCTCGGCCACAGGAAGCATTTTCGCGCACAGCCCGATTTCGATTCGCAATTGCGGATGCGCCTCGACGCTATACCTGTTTCGAAGAAACGCTACCAGCGCCTTTCCGCCCCCGCGCAAAAGGCGTTCGTGCAGCGGATCAATCGCATGGCCGCGCCGATCTTTCGCCGCGCCCCGCTGGCCCGCCACGAGCGTGACCTCGAATGGGTGGAAAATCTGATCGCACTCTTCGAGCCTTTCATCCTCCTCAACAACCACGTCTTCGAGGCCGACAACGTGCGCGAGCTCTCCGAAGCCCTGCCCGAAAACGAAAAATCCGTCTTCGCCTACGATCCTTTCGGCATCGATTGGTGGGACTACTGGATCAACGTCCACCTGCCCGCGCTGCGCCGCTGGAGCTACCCGCTGATCGAAGGCCGCCCGCTCGATCTCATCCCGCGCGATTTCCGCTGGCCCCGTGAGGCCGAAAGTGCCGCCCAGCCGATGCCCGCCGGGCCGTCAGGCTCGGGCCCGAGGAGCGGACGGTAATCCCGTGTCCATCTTCCTGACTGGTTCGACAGGCTACATCGGCTCCTACGTGGCGGCGCGGCTGCTCGACGCGGGCGAGCGGATCAGCGTGCTCGTGCGCGCCGGCGACCGGCAAAAAGCGGCCGAGCGCCTTTGGCAGGCCTGGCAGCTCCATTTCCCCGATTTCGCGCCGTTCTCCGAACGCCTGCGCTCACAAGTGGAAATTTTCCCCGGCGACGTGACTTTTCCCCATTTCGGCCTCGACGACGCCGATTACGGCCGCCTCGTCACAACAGCCGAATCCGTGATCCACGTCGCCGCCACGCTCAATCGCCGCTCGGAAAAAAGCTGCATGAACGTGAACCTGCGCGGCACGCTCGAGGTCATCCAACTCGCCCGCCGAGCGCGCGATTTGCATGGCCTGCGCCGCTTCAGCCACGTCAGCACCGTCGCCGTCGCTGGCCAACGCTCCCACGAAGTCGTCACCGAAGACGCATCGATCGACTGGGCGCGCCGCGATTACGATCCCTACGCCCGCACGAAAAAATTCTCCGAGCACATGGTGCGCGAGTTGCTCGACGGCGTCCCCATCGCCATCTTCCGCCCGAGCATCGTTCTCGGCGACAGCCGCCGCCCGGAAACCACGCAGTTCGACATGGTGCGCGCCTTCGCGTTTCTTGCCGGCCTGCCCGTGCTGCCGTTCCGCCCCGAAGACAAGACCGATATCGTCCCCGTCGATTACGTCGCCGACGCCATCGCCACGCTTCACCGGAAAGAGCGCACCGATCACGACATCTACCATCTTTCCTCGGGCACGGATTCGGAAACCTATCGCAACATCACGCGTTCGCTGGCGCAGGCCGCGGGCACGAGCGCCCCATTTTTCGTTCCCTCGCTCGAGGGCCCCTTCGGCGCGTTGGTGAATCTCGCCGCCGCCCTGGGCCGCAATCCCGTGGGCCGCGGCGGCGCGCTCCTGAAAGTATTTTTTCCCTACCTTACTTGGGACACGGTGTTCGACAATAGCCGGGTTGTAGCGGAGATGGGCCGGCGGCCGGCGCCCTTCACGTCCTATTGCTATGGGCTGCTGCGCTTCAGCCGCCAGCACCAGTTCCGCTATCCCTACCGGGAATGGCCCCGGGAGGCGGGGGTGCTCGTCACATGATGGACCTTCTGCTCGAGCTCTGGGTCAGCGGGCTCGTGGAGGCCTCAAAACTGACCTGGATGTTCGGCGCCGGCGAGCCGTGGCGGCCGGGCGAAAAGCTGCGCCTGCTCTTCGCCGGCTACAACGGCACGCGCAACACCGGCTCCGACGTCCGCGTCGAGGAGATGCTGCGCCAGGTCCGCCGCGTGCTCGGCGGGCAAAACGTCGAGCTGACCGTGATGACGCAGAATTTCGATTTCACGCGCGGCTATTTTGGCGACGCGCGCCAGGTGAAGCTCCCCGACGTCTTCCCGCCGTTCCTCTTCCGCGAAGTGCCGCGCCATCACGGCGTGCTCGCCTGCGAAGGCTCGATGTTCAAGAGCAAGTTCGCCAACGCGCTCACCACGATGATGGTCGGCTCGCTCGGCCTCGCCGCCGCGCGGAACCGCCTCTCGGTCGGCTACGGCGCCGAAGCCGGCAAGATGGACCACATCGTCGAATGGATGGTCGCGCGCTACTGCCCGCACTCGCTCGTCATCACCCGCAACGAGGAATCGCGCACCCTGCTCTCTGAGCTGAACGTGCCCACCGAACTCGGCACCGACACCGCGTGGACCTTCGAGCCGCACGGCCCCGAATACGGCCGCAAGGCGCTCACCGATGCAGGCTGGGACGGCAAGAAGCCCGTCCTCGTCCTTTGCCCGATCAATCCCTTTCTCTGGCCCGTGAAAGCCTCGGTCGGCAAATTCCTCGCGGCAAAAATTTCGGGCGTCTACGCCGACAGCCAGTACCGCAGCATCTATTTCTTCCGCTCCGGCCGCGAAGTCGAAGCCGCCTTCGACCGCTACATCACCGCCATCGCCCGCACCGCGCGCATGTTCGCCGAGCGCCACGGCGCTTTCCCCGTCTGCGTCGCGATGGAGCGTCTCGATACGATCGCCTGCCGGCGCCTGGCCGAGCGCATGGGCGGCGCGCCGGTTTTCAGCTCGAAGGATTACGACATTTATCAGCTCGTCAGCATCCTGCGCCAGGCATCGTGGCTGGTCAGCTCGCGCTACCACGCCATCGTCACCTCGATGCCCGCCCTCGTCCCTTCGGCCGGCATCACCATGGACGAGCGCATCCGCAACCTGATGCGCGAGCGCGGTCATGACCACCTGCTCCTCGACGTCGACGACACGGAACTCGAATTCAAACTCGCCGATGCCATGGAATCGCTCCACCGCGAATCCGAATCCGTGCGTGAAGGCATCGGCCGCGCCGTCGCCCGCAACCTCCGCACCATGGCCCGCATGGGCATCTATTTCGAGGAAGAGGTCCAGCGCCGCTATCCTGAATTTCCCATTCGCAGCGGCAAGGCCTGCTGGAGAGAGTATCTCCCGCCGCTCAGCCCCGACTTGCTCCAGCTTCTCGAGACCTACGCCGCATGAACTTCCTCGAAACCATCTGGAAACGGCTGGAAGAATGGAACGACCGCGCCGTAGTCCAGGAGGCGCGCCCCGACGATTTCGATCGCGCGACCGGCCGCGAGTTGCTCGGGCTCATCCAATCGGCCCGCGAATCCCTGCGCCGTGGCGACGTCAAGCCCGGCGACCGCGTCGCTCTGTTCGCGCCGAACGGCATTCGCTGGACGGCAATCGATCTCGCCATCATGGCCGAAGGGGCGATCGCCGTGCCGCTTTACCCGCGCCAGGCGATAGCCGAACTTGCGCTCATCGTGAAGGATGCCGATCCCGTCCGCATCATCACCGCCGATCGCACGCTTTCCCGCGCAATCGAGCCGCATGCGGGCCGCGCGCGAGTGCTTCGCTTCGACGATGTCTTCGCGCCGCCCACCGAGGCAGCCATCCCCGCGGCCGAGCCGGCGCCCGCCATGCCCGCGGGCAAGATCGATCCTCCGCGCCCGCTCGCCGCAAACGATCCCGTCACGCTGATCTACACTTCCGGCACGTCCGGCGTACCGAAAGGCGTCCCGCTCACCGTAGCCAACGTCGACCACATGCTCCCCTGCACGCGTGGCCGCCTCGACGAACTGATGCAGCAAGCGAGCAAGAACAAGGGCACAACCGCCACCACCGGCGCAATGGCCGAGCAGCCGGAAAGCGTCTTCCACTATTTGCCCTGCTGCTTCGCCGGCTCGTGGATCCTGATGCTCACCGTCCTTGGCCGCGACGCCGTGCTCACCTATTCCACCGATCTCCAGCGCCTCTCGGAAGAGATGAGCGACGTCGAGCCCGATTATTTCCTCAACGTCCCCATCCTCCTCGAACGCATGCGCGCGAAAATCGAACAACAGATCGGAGAGCGCGGCGGCATCGCCCGCCGCCTGTTCCATGCCGGCCGCGACGCCTATTTCCGCCGCCAGGTCGGCAAGCCGGAACCGCTCGACGACCTGCGCCTTGGCCTGGCGAATTACACGGTTTTCGCGGCGATACGCAAGCATCTAGGCCCACGTCTCAAAGCTCTAATCTGCGGCTCCGCTCCGCTCGCCGTCGATACGCAGCTCTTTTTCGCGATGCTCGGCATTCCCGTCCTGCAGGTCTACGGACTCACGGAAACCACCGCCATATGCACGCTAGACGATCCCGCCCGCGTCGTGGCAGGCCGCGTCGGCCCCGCGATTCCCGGCATCGAAATGAAACTCGGCGACGACAAGGAAATCCTCGTCCGCGGCCCGAACATTTTCCCCGGCTATTGGAACCGTCCCGACGAAACCGCGCGCGTGCTGCGCGACGGCTGGTTCCACACCGGCGACCAGGGCGAAGTGGATGCCCGCGGCAACTGGCGCATCATCGGCCGCGTGAAAAATCTCCTGATCCTCAGCTCCGGCCACAACGTTCCGCCCGAGCGGATCGAGGAAATGCTTCTGGGCGCCATCCCCGGCGCGCAGCAAGCGATGGTCGTCGGCAACGATCGCCCATCGCTAGCCGCCATCATCACCGGCGACGTGAAATCCGCGGACGTGGATGCCGCCATCGAAGCCATCAACGCCCGCCTCCCCCACTTCGAGCGCATCCGCGCCTACCACATCCACCCCGAGCCCTTCACCATCGAAAGCGCCCTGATCACCGCCAACGGCAAGCTCCGCCGCGAAGCCATCCAGTCCGCCCTGCGCGAAGAAATCGATCGCCTCTACGCCAAACCAGTGGAAGAAAACCGGAGAAAGGTTGTGTAGCGGCGGGCTTCAGCCCGCCATTTTCCCCTCGCCAGCCACCCGCCGCCGCGACGTCGCGAGGGAACAAAGCAAAAGCCCAAAAACGGATCGCAAAACCCGGTCCTGTGTCACACGTGCTCATGAAGAACTGGTTGAGCCTTGGACGCCCGCGCTTCACCGGTAGATAATCGTTTTCCGCGATTCACCCTGCACGACGCTGCTGGGGCCATTGCGGGGAGAGGGAATGGAAGCGAGAGGGCGAAAAATCGTACTGGCTGCCAGTACGTCCGAATCCACCGAATATATGCGCAGCACGTGGCGCCAGATGTTGCTGGCCACGCTGCCGATGCGCTACGCCCACCTGCTCAAGACCACCTGGTCGACCTCGGTCGAAACCGAGCCCGATGGCCAGGCGAAATACGTGCCGCAGGGCCTGCGTGTCGTCGAATCGCTCCTCGCCGAAAAATTCTCTCCCGAAGACATAGCGGTCTGTTATCCCGACCAGTTGCATCTATTCGTCGGAACGGACACCCGCGTCGTCGGCCTCCACGCGCATAATCCTCTCGGCATCACCTTCGCCACCGACGTCTACGCCCAGTTCTACGGCCCCGACGTCGAGCCTATCAACGCCGCCGAATTCCGCCGCCTGATCACGCATCCCGTGCTCCGCGCGCACAAGCCCCACCTGAAACTGATCGTCGGTGGCCCCGGCGCCTGGCAAATCGAAAAAAAGGAACTGCAGGACGAATGGAGCGTCGACTGCCTCGTTCATGGAGAAGCCGAAGAGATCGTCGTCCCGCTCTTCGAAGCGGCCATGCGCGGCGAGCCGCTCCCGCGCTCGATCGAGGGCGCAAGCCCCGCGATGAAGAGCATTCCGCACCTGCGCCGCCGCTCCACCTACGGCGCTGTCGAGATCACCCGCGGCTGCGGCCGCGGCTGCCAGTTCTGCTCGGTGGCCTTGCGCGCCGGAAAGAGCATCCCTCTCG
Source organism: Acidobacteriota bacterium (assembly GCA_028877145.1). Classification (GTDB taxonomy): domain Bacteria; phylum Acidobacteriota; class Terriglobia; order Acidiferrales; family UBA7541; genus JAKASX01. Next base: position 11,534 of record JAGWOX010000102.1, read on the forward strand.
AGCAAATCGTCGCGAACGTTCGTGCGCAGGTCGCCGGCGGCGCCGATTCGATTCTGCTCGTCACGGAGGACCTGTTTCTCTACGAAGCGGGCCAACAGTTCCAGCCGAACCGCCCGGCTCTGAAGCGCCTGTTCGAATCGGTCGCCGCTGTTCCCGGCGTGAATTACATCGGCCTGACGCACGGCACGATGTCTCCGGCCGTGGTCGATCCCTCCCTGATCGAGGACCTGACGCCGCTCGCCGTTGGCCGCAGCGTGCATCGCCATGCCGCGTCCACGCACCCCGAAAAGCGCTATCAGAACCTGTTCGTCGGCGTTGAAACCGGCTCGGTGCGCCTCTTCAAGCAATTCATGAAGGGCAAGGCGTATCCGTTCCGCCCCGAGCAATGGCCTGACGTCGTCTTGAAAGGCATGGACACGCTCAACCGCCACAACTGGTTCCCGTTCTGTACCTGGATATTGGGGCTTCCCGGAGAAACCGACGACGATACGCGCCAATCGCTCGAACTGCTCTTCGCTCTCAAAGACGCGAAGTGGTGCGCCGTCCCCACGCTCTTTGTTCCACTCGAGGACACGCGCCTCGAAGCCAGGGAAAGCGCCAAGATCGCCCGCCTCACCGATCTTCAATGGGAGTTCTTCTTCACCTGCTGGCGCATGAATCTGGATTTCTTCCGCACCTCGCGCCGCGTGCAATGGCTCTTCAACGCCGGCATTCCCATTTACTACTACACGCTCGGCCGAAAGCTGGTCGGCCCCAAAATGAAATACCCCTTGCTGCGCCTCGCGCATTTCCCCGAGCGCCTGCTTCGAAATCGCCTCTATCTCGACTTCAGCAACCGCCGATCCTCCCTCTACCGCGTGCCCGAGCATGTGCCGATCCCCGAGCACCGCCAGCGCCCCGAAATCCCCGAGCTAGCCGTTCTCACGCAGCAGGGAACTGCCGCGTTGCCGTGAAAAGGCGACCCACCGGGTCGCCCCTACACCGCAAATTTCAAATCCGCGCCGCCCTGGCCGTCGGCAGCCCCGTAGCGCAGCCACTCTTGGCTGCGGCCCTTCAACCGCCGAGCAGCCGTCCACGCCAGACCCGGTATCCCTACCAGCCCGTCGTAGGGGCGACCCGCTGGGTCGCCCTCTTACGCCCCATCTCCCAGCCTCAATGACCCCCGCCCGCAAACGCATTCCTGCCAGTGCGCCTTCGCCTTTCTGCGTCCGTCCATTCCTCCCTTGGCGATAGCCCCGTGGTCAGGTAGCATTTCCCCGGCATGCATACATTCGAAGGCGAAACGCTTTCCTGGAAACTCGCTGACGCCGTTCTCGACGTCACGCTGCACCGGAAGCCGTGCAACGAAATCGGCCTCGCAACGCTGGCCGATCTCGAGCGCCTTGTGGAAGCGCTCAACGCGCTCGGCGACCAAGTCGCCGCCGTGGTTTTCTCCAGCGAAATGGAAGCCGGCTTCTGCGCTGGCGCCGATTTGCGCGAGCTGTACTACGGCATGCGGGGAGTTCAAGGCGAGGCCCGCCGAGCCGGCGTCCGAGATTTTCTCGAACGCATCCACCGGGCCCTGAACACAATCGACGCCGCGCCGCCCATCACCATTGCCGCCGTTCACGGCATCTGTTTCGGCGGGGGTTTCGAGCTGGCGCTGGTCGCGGACCTCATCGTCGCCGACCGCAGCTCGCGTTTCTGCTTTCCCGAACTGCGATTGGGCCTCATCCCGGGCTTCGGCGGCATTCCGCGCCTGAAACGCGATTTGGGTAACGCCGTCGTGCGCGACCTGCTCTTCACCGGCCGAAGTATCAACGCCGCAAAAGCCCTCGAAGTCGGCCTGGTGAGTCAGGTGGTCGCCGAAGGCCAGGCGCCGCGAGTAGCGCGCCTCGTCGCGCAGCAGGTCTGCAAATTCGACCGCGAAACCGCGCGCGCCGCCAAGCGCTTCGTCAAGCCCATCCCCTACGCCGAACTGCGCCAGGAAATCGAGCTTTTCTGCGAACTCTTCGACCGCCCCACCGTCGAAGCCGCCCTCGAAAGTTTCGTCAAGAACAAGGGCCCTCTGCCGTATTTGCCGTGAGGCTGGCGCGTGGCATCTTCGGAGGTCCGTGTAGCGCCGGGCTTCAGCCCGGCAGACTTCGCAAGCACTTGGACAGGATGCCGCCCTGAAGTGTTCGTTGCCAAGACATCCTTTACACCGGTTGCCAGGACATCCTTTACACCTGCTTGTGCCCTTCCGGGTCTGGGTTTGGGGCCGAGCAGGTCCCGGAGGGAGCCCGTAGGGCGATCGGAGGGACCTGCTCGGCG
>JAGWOX010000340.1 GCA_028877145.1 Acidobacteriota bacterium
ACCACGCGCGCCAACCCGCAGACCTGCTCGCAACTCACCGGAGTCCGCTTGTGCGGCATCGCCGAGCTGCCCCGCTGCTCGCCGCCGAACGGCTCTTCCGCCTCCCGCACCTCCGTCCGCTGCAAATGCCGGATTTCCAGCGCGAACCGCTCGAGTTCCGCCGCAATCACCGCCAGCGCCGCCAGGTAATTCGCGTGCCGGTCGCGCTCGATCACCTGCGAGGAGATCGGCGCGGGCTTGAGCCCCAGCCGCTCGCAGATTTTCCCCTCGATCTCCGGCCCCAGGTGCGCCGCGTTGCCCACCGCGCCGGCGATCTTGCCCACTTCCATCTCGCGCGCCGCCTGCCGGAACCGCTCGCTGCACCGCCGGTTCGTGTCGTACCAGTTGGCCAGTTTCAGCCCGAAGGTGATCGGCTCGGCGTGCACGCCGTGCGTGCGCCCGATCTCCGGCATGTCCTTGAATTCCCACGCCCGCCGCTCGAGCACTTCGCTCAGCCGGTCCAGCCCCTCCTCGATCTGCCGCGAAGCGTCGCGAACGATCAGCGCCTGCGCCGTATCGACCACGTCGTTCGAAGTCAACCCGTAATGCAGCCAGCGCGCCACCGCCGGATCGCCCACCGTCCCGCCCACCGCCATCGTGAAGGCGATCACGTCGTGCTTCACCTTCGCTTCGAGTTCCAGAATCCGTCCGGCGTCGGCATGCGCCCGTTCGCGCAGCGCCCGCGCCGCGTCGGCCGGCACGATTCCGGCCTCGGCCAGCGCGTCGGCCGCCGCCAGTTCCACATCCAGCCATTTCGCAAACCGGTTGTCGTCGCTCCAGATCCGGCCCATTTCCGGCCGCGTGTACCGTGGAATCACGTTTCGTTCGCTCCCTTGAAATTCGTTTCGTAGCCGACGAGGTCAGCTGCCCATGATACCCGATTCCTGCTTATGACTCGCCGGGCGCGGCTTCGTCTTAGCGCCGCTGCCTTTCAGTCGAATTCCACCACCGGCGCCTCCTGTTTCGCTCCCACCGATCCCATCTCGATCTTCGCTCGAAAATAGTTTTCCGCGCGCACCGGCGCGCCCACCATGCGCCGCATCATCGCGATCTGCCCGGTATGCGTCAGCGCGTCGGCCACCGGCCCCTGAAACAGTTTTTCCGCCGAAAAGCCCAAAGGCTGGCCCGATGCAAGCCTCCGATCGAAAGCCGCCAGCCCGGCGAAGAACCGCTCCACCTCTCGCTCCCACGCGAGCGGCGCCGAATTGTGCCAAATGTGTTTGCCATCGGCCAGCGTCAGCGCCCAATCGAACAGGTCGCCCATGTGCGCCAGAATTTCCCCCGGCGTCCGTGTGCCAGTGCCCGCTCGGAATTCGGCGAATCCCTCCGGCACTCCGCGCAGCGTCTTCCCCGCGCGATAGGCGAGCGTGGCAAGCGAATGGCGCAGGAAATACAGTGATGATTCGTTCGTCCCCATTGAAACTCCTCCGGGAAAAGAAATTTCGGGAATCCGGCAAAAACGCGCGAGGGAAACTAGAAAACGAACGGACCGAGCGGGACACTCTGCGAGGCAACGAACAACTCACCGCGAAACGGCGCTTCGCTCGGCCGGCGCCCCAGCGCTTCTTCCGCGGAAATCCGCGCCAGCTCCGGCGTGTTGTTGTTCTCGGAAAGGTGCGCCAGAATCAACTGGCGCGGCCGCCCGTCGAACGATTCGGGATCGGCGAGGAATTCGCTCACCACGTGATTCGAAAGATGCCCGATCCGGCTCATCACCCGCTGCTTCACCGACCACGGATATGGGCCCACCTTCAGCATCTCCAGGTCGTGATTCGATTCAAGGATCAGGCAATCGGCCCCGCGCAGATGGAATTTCACGAGCTCCGGCAGGTACCCAAGGTCGGTCACCAGCGCGATCTTCACGCCTTCCACGCGAAACGCGTACCCCACCGGATCGGCGGCGTCGTGCGGGATCGAAAACGGATCGACTTCGATGTCGCCAATCGTCAGCTGGCATCCCGCCTCGATATGCTCCACCCGCTCGACGTTCTTTCCTGTTCCATCGGGCAGGATGCGGCAAATCTCGCGGTGGGTCGGCTCGGTCAGAAACACCGAGCAGCGCGAGTGCTTCGCCAGCGCCGGCATCCCGCCGGAATGATCGGTGTGCTCGTGGGAAATCAGGATGCCGTCGAGCGGCTCGGTAGGGATATCAAGCGCTTTCAGCCGGCGAAACGTCTCGCGGCGGGAGAGTCCGGCGTCCACCAGCAGCCGCGTCCGGCTGCTTTCCACCAGGGTTACATTGCCCGTGCTGCCCGACGCCAATATCGTGACGCGTACGGAAATCGCCGGTCTCCCGTCTTCTGGTTTTTCCTAGGGATGATGGCAAAGGGCGGCCGCCGCGTCAACGCCCGATTCCATACTTGTTATCCTGAGAGGCTGTGACTTTTTCGTGCGTTCGGTTTGGTTTATCGGTATAAGAGGTTCATGAGCCAACCAG
>JAGWOX010000103.1 GCA_028877145.1 Acidobacteriota bacterium
GCTGCGAAGAGCGAACTCCTTGGCGCGGCGCGTCGCCCGCGCCAGCATCAGGTTTGCCACGTTCGCGCACGCAATCAGCAGGATGAGCCCCACGATCCAGAAGCAGATCAGCACCTGGGGCCCGCCTTCAGTCGTGAGAATCGCATCGACCAGGGGTTTGACGAGCACCGTCTGGTTCGTGTCTGTCTGCGGGTATTGCTTCTCGAGGCGCGCGAAGATCGCAGTGGTCTCCGCACCGGCTTGTCCCAGGCTCACTCCGGGCTTCAGTCGCCCGAAAGCGAAAAACCAGGAATGGCTCCTGTCGGCGCGCTCCGCATCGGTCAGCGCCAGGGGCGTCCACAGATTGGCGATCCCCATCAAGGGGAACAGGAACGTGCCAGGCATCACCCCGACTACCGTGTACGATTCACCGTCGATCGTGACGCTTCGGCCGATGATATTCGGATCGCCCGCGTACCGGCCTCGCCACAATCCCTCTCCCAAAACGACAACGTGGCCAGCGCCGGGCTGGGCCTCGTCCCGGGTAAATGTGCTGCCGAGCATTGGCCTGACGCCCAGCGCCTGGAAATAGTCCCAACTGACTCGGCCGCCTTCGACGAAGGCGGGCGGACCATCGCGTGTCAGATTGAAATTCCAGCCTGCGTAGGCCACGGTTTGATCGAACGAGGTGGCCTGCTTTTCGAAATCGAGGAAATCCGCCATCGAGCTAAAGCCATTGCTCGTCCATCCATGCTTTTTCTCGTGTTCCTGGAGCGTCACCAGGCGGTCGGCCTGCGGATACGGCAGCGGCTGAATGAACCAGGCGTCCACGTAGCTGAAAATCGCGGTGCTTGCTCCGATGCCCAGCGCCAGTGTGAGGATGGCCACGATGGCGAAACCCGGAGAATGGCGCAGACCTCGCAAGGCGTAACGGACATCCAGCAGAAAATCCTCCGCCGCCGTCCAGCGCCACACTTCCCGCCCGCGCTGTTCGGTGAGGAGGATGTTGCCGAATTCGCGACGGGCGGCGTGTTCAGCTTCCTCGCGCGGCACCCCACTCGCCGCCAATTCCTCCACTTTCTCATCCAGGTGCTCGCGAATCTCCGCTGACAACTCCTCGTGCATTCGCCGACGTCCGAAGATCCGCCACATCCAATTCATGGCCCCTCCTCGTCCCTCTGCGTCGTCCTTCCGCCGCCGGCTTCCGCTCGCTCACTCGCTCCGCAGCGCCGTCATCGGATCCACCCGCATGGCCCGGCGCGCCGGAACATAGCACGCCAACAGCGCCACCCCCGTCAGCAGAACGGCGACCGCGCCGTACACAAGCGGATCGGTGGCGCTCACTCCGAACAGCAGACTCGAAATCAGTCGCGTGGCCGCAAGCGCTCCGGCGAGCCCGATGATCACGCCTCGTAACGCAATCCCCACGGCTTGCCCCGCTACCAGCCTGAGCACATCACGCCGCTGCGCGCCCAGCGCGATCCGCATCCCGATCTCCGATGTCCTCTGCGCCACAGAGTACGAAATCACGCCATAGATGCCGATCGCCCCAAGCGCCAATGCCAAAGCGGCGAAAATGACGAAGAGCGACGTCGTCGAGCGGGACGCTGCCTCCGACTCCGAAACCACCACGCCAAGCCGGCGCACGTCCGTCAACGGAACATCAGGATTGAGACTGGAGACAATCCCCCTCAACTCCCGAGCCAGCGCCGCCTCGCCGCCATTCGCCCGTACCACCAGTGTCATCTCGGCAGACTGAGGAATTCCGACCTGTGCGTTGCCGCCGTACGGCTCGTAAACCGCTCCATCCACATAGTCGGGCAGCTTCGACGCGAGACTGTCTTCATTCACATCGCCCACCACGCCGACGACCGTCGACCACTTCGACAGCCATTCCCGCTTGAAGTGCTTCCCGACGGCGTCTTGATTCGGCCAAAATTTCCGCGCGGTCGATTCTGTGATCAAGGCCACGGCCGGCGCGCCGGGCGAAAGGTCCGCGGCAATGAACCCGCGTCCTTCGAGCACCGGGATCCCCATCACTCCGAAGAAATCCAGCGACACGATGCTCTCGAAAAGCACGGGCGAAGGCTGTCTTGGATCCTGAGGATGATCTTCGAGGCTTGCGGCGAACGCCTGCCACCGCCCGGTCAGCGGCAGCACGTTGACTGTCGCGGCATCGTCCACACCCGGCAGCCCGCGAACGTTCTTCACCAGTTCGTCGTAAAAGTTCCGGCACCGTGCCCAATTCGCGCAGAACGTCTCGCTCGGCGTGATTCGCGCCGTCACGATGGATTCCGTCCGAAAGCCGGGATTGACACGCGAGAGCTCCCACAAGCTCCTCGCCAGTAAACCCGCAGCCGTGACCAGCACAACGGCCATCGCCACTTCCGTTACAGCCAGGCCGGCGCGCAGACGCTGGCTTCGCACTGGTGCCGAATGCCGCCCTCCCGTCTTCAACCACTCGTTCATATCCACGCGCGCCACGTGCATGGCCGGCGCCACACCGAAGAGGAGCCCGGTGAGAATTGCCAGGCCGGTGGCGAATGCCACGACGCGCCAGTCCACCGAAACCTCTCCCAAGCGCGGCATGTCGGGGAGCAGAATCGCCTTGAGTAAGGGAAGGCCACCGCTCGCGGCCAGAACTCCAGCGGTTCCGCCCAGGACGCCGAGCAGCAGGCTTTCGGTCATCACCTGTCGGCAAATCCGCCAGCCCCCCGCGCCCAAGGCCGCTCGCAGCGCGATTTCCTTCTGCCGCGTCACCGTCCGCTCGAGAAGCAGGTTCGCCACATTCGCGCACGCCATCAACAGGACGAGGCCGACCGCTCCGAGCAGGATCAGTAATTTTGTCCTTACGCCGCCGACCAGACTTGCCTGAAGAGGGGCCACCGTGGAGGACGCCCAGACCGCGTCCGGCATTTGCCAGGGGAACATTTTTCTCATTCGGGGAAGATAAGACCATAGCTCCGCGCGCGCCTGGCCCAGCGTTGCCCCCGGCCGCAGACTCCCAATGACGGGCATAAATCCGCCGCCCCAGTAATCCCCGATCGCTCGCGGGTCCATCTCCAGCGGCGCCCAGAACAGTGGCTTCGAGGATCCGAACTGAAAACCCGCCGGCATGACACCGACGATCTCCCGTTGTCGCCCCTCGAGGTTCACCACGCGCCCGACGACTTTAGGATCGCCCCCGAAGCGCTGCTCCCATAATGCATGGCTGAGGATGACCACACCGTCCTTTCGCAGCTGGTCCTCGCCTGGCACGAAGGTCCTTCCCAACTCGGCCTGCACTCCCAGCACGGCGAAAAAGTTCGCGGAGACCTTGTCGCCATACAGGCGCACAGGCTGGCCCACGCCCGTAAGGTTCAACCCCACGCTCGCTCGGTAACCGGCCACATCCAGCGATCGGAAACTGGCCCGCATGAACTCCAAAGCGCCTTTCGGGTATAAGTCTGTCACCGTGACCAAACGGTTCGGTTGCGGGAATGGCAGCGGCCGCAGCAGGACGCCGTTCACCACGCTGAAGATCGCCGCATTCGCGCCAATGCCCAGCGCCAGCGTGAGAACGGCGACGGACGCGAATCCCGGCGATTTGCGCAACATCCGCAGCGCGTAGCGGAGATCGACAAGAAAATCCTCGAGGCGCGGCCAACGCCACACTTCGCGCCCGCGCTGCTCGGTCAGCATCACATTCCCGAATCCCCGCCGCGCCGCGTGCGCGGCTTCCTCGCGCGGCATGCCGCCCGCCACCAGTTCCTCGACCTTTTCATCCAGGTGCGCGCGAATCTCCTCCGAGAGTTCACCGTAAATCCGCCGCCGTCCGAAGATACGCCGCAGCCAGTTCATGACCTCACCTTCAGCGAGCACAGCCAAGATCGGCTGTGTTGAGTCACCAGGTTGTCACTCGTTCCGCAGCGCCATTATCGGGTCCACGCGCATCGCTCGTCGTGCGGGCACGTATCCCGCCAATGCGCCGACGGCGATCAACGCGCCTGCGGCGAGCGCCAGCGTCAACGGATCATAAGGAGTGAGTTCGAACAGCGTATGAGCCACCAGCCGTGTCGCGGCGAGCGCACACGCCAAGCCGGCCACAAGTCCCAGGGAAACCAGACTCAGCGTCTCAGCCACGACCATCTTTCCAATCGCCGCCCGCGGCGCTCCGAGCGCCATCCGAACGCCAATGTCGTGGGTGCGCTGCGTCACCAGATAGGCCATCACGCCGTACACACCAATTGCCGTAAGGAGCAGCGCCAGCCCTCCGAAAAACGTGCTCAGTAAAGACAGCATTCGCTCCTGCCCCAGGGAGTCATCCACCTGCTCCGTCAGCGGCACGAATTCCAAAGCCGCGGCGCCATTCACGTTTCCCAGCGCCGCTCGCACGGGCCCCAGCAACGACGCGGGTGGCACCGCCCCGCGAATCTCGAATGACCCGGATTCGGGCACCATTTTCATTTGGCTCACTGGAACGTAGGCAAAAGGCAAGGTGGGTTCTCGCAGTGATTCGTACTTTGAGTCCTTCACCACGCCCACGATTTCCATCGGCGCGCTCGAAGTGAGGTCGCCGCCTTCTGAAATGCGGAAATACTTCCCTACCGGGTTGGAATGGGGGAAGAAGCGGCGCGCCATCGTCTGGTTGACGATGGTCACTCGGGTTGAGCCCGCGGTGTCTGCGGGCGTGAATTCGCGGCCCGCCAGCAGCGGCGTTCGCATCGTCGAAAAATATCCCGGCGTGATCCAGTTGAACCACACGAGCGGCTCCTCGCCCTGCGGGGCCTTGTAGCCTTCCACCGTGATGTCCTCATTCCACTCCATGCCGGAAAACGGAGTGAACCAGCACTCGCTGGCCGAGACGACGCCTGGCATCGCCTGGAGCCGCGCCAGCATCCTGCCGTACACCTCGGCCCTTGCGCCTTCGGCAACATTCGCATTGTGCAAATACACCCGCGCCAGCAGCACATTGTGCGGATCGAACCCGGGATCGACGTTTACGAGGTTCCGAAATGTGCCCACGAACAAGCCCGTTCCCGCCAGCAGCACAACCGACAGCCCTACCTGCGTCGCCGCGACCAGCTTTCCGGCGCGGAAGCGTGAGGGCTCGCCGCCGGTCTGCTCCCGGCCTTCTTTCATCGCGGCGCTCAGCGAAATCCGCGTCGCCCGCAGCGCCGGCAGGATGCCAAACAGCACCCCGGTCAGCATCGCCACCGCGATGGTGAATCCCACAACCCGCCAGTCCGGCGACAGCTCCAGAAATATTCTGGTTTGCGCCGTCGAAACCAGCCGCACCAGCAACGAATCGCCCCACTGGGCCACCACTATCCCTGCTGCCGCACCGCCCAATGCCAGCAGCAGGCTTCCCGTCAGCATTTGGCGGACCAGCCGCCCGCGGGATGCGCCCAGCGACAACCGCACCGCAAACTCCTTCCGGTGCGCCGCCGCCCGCGCCAGCAGCAGGCTCGCCAGGTTTGCGCAAGCCACGAGCAAGACAAGCCCGGCAATCGCCAGCAGGATTTCCAGCGGACGCGTATATTGCGAACGCACGTTCGTGAATCCGTTCAACCCGGTCCCCGCCGGACGCACGGCGAACGTGTACTTGCGGAAGATCTGCTGCTGCCGCGCCGGCCAATTCGGAGGAACGACCGACGCGAAAATTCCCGGCGCAATGGCGTTCATCCGTGCGGTCGCCTGCTGGTCGCTCATCTCCGGCTTGCGTCTCGCCATGACCCTGAGCCACCAGGTCGAACGTCCATCGAGATAGGAATCCTTCCCATGGATGATTGCTTCGGCGCAGATCGGTAGAGCCACATCGAATCGGTCTCCAACGTCCGTGCCGAAAAATCCCGGCGGCGTCACGCCAATTACCGGAAAAGAATGCCCGTTCACGCGAAGGAGGCTGCCGAGTGCGCTCGTCTGACCGCCGTAATGCTGTTGCCAGAAACCGTAACCGAGCACCGCCACGCCACTGCATCCCCGCTGGTCGTCCGCCGCGGTGAATACGCGCCCTACCAATGGCTCGACGCCCAGCGAGGTGAAATATCCGCCACTTGCGTACAGACCCCTCACGTATTCCGCCTGACCGCCATTCGCCAAATCGAATTTGTCCGGAAACCACGCGAACACCCCGGAAAAAGCGTTCTGCCGATCCCGCACCTGCTCCCACATGGGGTTGGTGAACACGGGATTGTCGTCCGCCATCCTTGGGGAATGTCGCAGGATTTCCACCAACTCCCCCGGATCCCGCACCGGCAGCATCCGCAGCAGCAGCGTGTCCGTCAGGCTGAAGATCGCCGTGTTCGCTCCGATCCCCAGAGCCAGCGACAATAGCGCAACGGTCGTCACCGCCGGCGTGCGGCGCAGTGTTCGCAGCGCGTAACGCACATCCAGCCAGAAATTTTCTATCGCCGTCCAGCGCCATACCTCCCTGCCCCGCTCTTCGGTTCGCAGTACGTTGCCGAATTCGCGGCGGGCGGCGTGTTCGGCCTCCTCGCGCAACATGCCTCCGGCGACCAGTTCTTCGACCTTTTCTTCGAGATGGACGCGGATCTCGTCGGACAGTTCGCCGTAGATGCGGCGGCGTGAAAAGAATCGCGGTAGCCAGTTCATGAATCCACCTTCTCGTGCGCGGCCAGCGCGGGCCGCGCCACGAATCGTGCAGCGAGATGGTTGCGCTTGCCTGCTTTATGATTTCGCCGGCGCCAGCACCCGCGTGATTCCCTCGAGCATGCGCTCGAATTTGGAGACTTCTCGCTCCAGATGCTTTGCGCCTTTCCCCGTCAGCCGGTAAATCCGCACGCGGCGGTTCGTCGCGGAAGTGCCCCATTCCGCCGTCACCAGTCCCTCCTTCAGCAGGCGCTGGAGCGCGGGATAGAGCGAGCCCTCTTCGACCTTGAGCAGATCGTTCGACTGCCGCTTGATATGCTGCGCCAGCGCGTAGCCGTGCAGCGGCTGCCATTTCAGCGTCCGGAGCACCATCATCTCGAGCGCGCCGGGAAACAGGTCCCGCGGCCCTTCGGTTCGTTTCGTCATGGTTTGTTCCGCCCTTATGAGTCTATGCCTAGACCAAAATAGTATTAGCTCGGATGGACTGTCAAGAGGGGTTTTGGCGGGCTGGAAAAGAGCGCGGGCAGGAGTGCCCGCGCCACGGAAACCGCGGGCTGGCGTTCTAGCCGCCGGCGATGGCGCCGATGATGAAAAGGGGCTCTTTGCCGGACGCGACGGACTCGGGCAGAGGGGCGTCCGGCGATTCGTGCGACCAATCCTGCTCGCAGGCGAAGAAGCGCAGGAAAGGACGGCGTTGGCCGGTGGCGTGGTCGCGGATCGTTCCCATGAGCATCGGATAGCGCGCCTCGAGGGCGTCGAGGACCGAACGCTGCGTCACCTCGCCCTCGATCTCCAGCTGCACATCACCGGTGACCTTTGCGAGCGTTCGCAGATGGTGCGGCAGCACTACCCGAATCATGTGAGTGTCCATGTCGAAACAGCGATTCTCGCCCGGGTGAACTGGGGCGTATTTTCACTCAGGGTAACAAGCCTCCGGCGTGGTGACTGCAAGCGAAAAGCCCACGGTCAGGAAAGCCCTGACCGTGGCTACCCCCGCGCCAACATCCCTGTGCGCTCAGCGCTGGCCCATCACGGCAGCGTCTGCGCTTCGACTGAAAGCACGCCGGGAAGATCGTGCACGATCGGCATCCAATTGTCGCCCGCGTCGGCGGACGCATAGACCTGGCCGCCGGTGGTGCCGAAGTAGATGCCGCAGGAGTCGAGCTTGTCAACGGCCATCGCGTCGCGCAGCACGTCCACGTAGCAGTTGCTTTGCGGCAGGCCCTTGGTGAGCGGCTCCCACTCGTTCCCGCCGGTCCGGCTGCGATACACGCGCAGCTTTCCTTCCGGCGGATAGTGCTCGGAATCGCTTTTGATCGGAACGACGTAGACGGTTTCCGGCTCGTGCGCGTGAACGTCGATCACGAAACCGAAATCGGTGGGCAGATTTCCGCTCACCTCGTGCCACAAATCGCCGGCATTATCGCTGCGCATCACGTCCCAATGTTTTTGCATGAAGAGCACGTTCGGGCGCGACGGATGCAACGTGACGTGGTGCACGCAGTGGCCGATCTCGGCGGTCGGGTCGGGGATGTAGCTCGATCGCAGTCCCTGATTGATCGGCTTCCACGTATTTCCGCCGTCGTCGGTGCGAAATGCGCCGGCGGCGGAAATCGCGATGTAAATCCGGCCGGGATCGCTCGGCGAAAGCAGGATCGTGTGCAGGCACAATCCACCCGCGCCCGGCTGCCATTTCGGGCCGGTGCCGTGGCCGCGCAGTCCGGGGAGTTCTTGCCAGTTCTTGGCCCCGTCGGTGGTGCGGAACAAGGCGGCGTCCTCGATGCCGGCGTAGACGGTGTCGGGATCGGTGAGCGACGGTTCGAGATGCCATACGCGCTTGAATTCCCACGGGTGCTGCGTGCCGTCGTACCACTGATGGGTGGTAAGGGGCTTGCCCGTTTCCGCCGAAGTGTCATACACGAACTTGTTGCTCAAGCCCGCAGGAAATTCGCCGGGCTTGGGCAACTCCTCGCCTCCCGGCATGCTCCACGTCTTGCCGCCATCGTCGGAGCGCTGCAGCACCTGGCCGAACCATCCGCTCGTCTGCGACGCATAAATCCGGTTCGGGTCAGCCGGCGACCCCTTCATGTGGTAGATCTCCCAGCCGGCAAAGTGCGGCCCGCTCACGTCCCACTTCTGCCGTTTGCCATCCGACGACAGGATGAAAGCTCCCTTGCGTGTCCCCACGAGTACGCGTACGCCGCTCATCCCCGTTCTCCTTTCATTCAAACCACCGTCGGCGCCATTGCCGCGCCTGTTATTACGACGGCCGAAAAGCTCAAAATCGACAACTCTGCCGAAAAATATTCCCCGCTCACGCCAACTTTATCCCGCCTATCCGGACCCGCCCTTTGCTCGCGCGACTTCCTCCCGCAGCCGCTCCTCCCTCTCTCTCAATTCGGGAGTCATCATCGCGCCGAATTCCTCCATCTCGAAAATCGGCCGAAGCTCGATCTCGACGCCACCGCCTAAAGGAGCGCGCTTGAGCCACTCGGTCGCTTCTTCCATCGACTCCGCTTGCCACAGCCAGAAACCGGCAATCAGTTGGTCGGTTTCGGGGAAGGGCCCCGGGATTACCGTTTTCTCTTCTCCCGAAAACTTGACGCGCACGCCTTTCGCGCTCGGGTGCAATCCTTCGGCCGCAAGCATCACGCCCGCCTTTGCGAGTTCCTCGTTGTATTTGGTCATGGCGTCCAGGATTTCGCCGCCGGGCATGACGCCGGCTTCGCTGTATTTGTTGGCTTTCACAAGCACCATGAAGCGCATGGCCATGCTCCTCTTGACCTCGCGGCGTCACTTCCCCCACTGAATTCTTGCCGATTCACGATTGCCCGTCGCCTCCGCCAAACTCTGGCAGAAACGGTTCCGGGTCCCGATCCCGCCATCGGCGCCGGACTTCGGCAAGCACGGCTTCACGGTTCTTCGCCATCCCCTCGATCAACTCGCACGGCGCGCCTGTTTGTTCATGCCGCGCGCCCCAAATCAGCAATTCCAGAAGCACCGGCGCCAGATCGATTCCCTTCTCCGTCAACCGGTAGCCCACGCGCCGTCGGTCCTGGCCCTCGGCCTCGGCCGTGATGATCCCGGCCGTTTCGAGTTTCCGCAACCGGTCCGCCAAAATGTTCGTCGCAATCCCCTCGCCCGATTGCTGGAACTCCTTGAACGTCCGATAGGCGCGCACCATCAAGTCGCGAATGATCAGCAGGGACCAGCGATCCCCGAACAGCTCGAGCGAAATACTCACCGGGCAACCCGAGCGGTGTGTTGTCTTGGACCTCCCACGCACTCCGGGCAAGATATCCGCATTACTTGCATAAGGCAAGTGAAATTAGAGGGTCCATCCCCGGCATGCGCCGGCATCGGCGGGTACCCCAGGCGCCGATGTTGTGCTGTGGATTTTGCTTTTTTCTGGGGCGAGGGCGGTCGACACCCGCACTTCCGTCTACGCGCGCAATCGATCAAGCGTGTCGAAGAAGGCCGGAAAAGAAACGGCGGCGCATTCGGCTTCGTGGATCGTCGTTTCGCCCTCGGCGGCGAGCGCGGCAACGGCCATGGCCATGGCGATGCGGTGATCGCCATGAGGATCGATTTCGGCGGCCCGCAGCGGCCCGGCTTCGCGGCCGGCGACGGTGATGCCGTCGGAAAGGGATTCCGCTTTCGCTCCCATGCGTCGCAGATTTTCGACCAGGGCGGCGATGCGGTCGGTTTCCTTCACGCGAAGCTCGCGCGCGTCGAGGATGGTGATGCCGCGCTCGGTGAAAGGACCGAGAGCGGCAAGCATTGGCAGTTCGTCGATCATGCGAGCGGACATCGCACCGCTCACCACCCCGCCCGAGAGCGGCCCGTAGCGCACTTCGATCTCTCCGCGCGGCTCGCCCGCGAGCGTTCGCCGGCCGGAAATGCAGATGGGCGCACCCATGGCCACGAGGAAATCGAGAACGGCGGTGCGCGTGGGATTGAGTCCGACGCCGGTGAGCCGCAGCTCGGAGCCGGGGAGCAACAGCGCGGCGCCCATCAGAAACACGGCCGATGACAGGTCCCCGGGAACCTGGAGCGAACGAGCCGAAAGCTCCGAGCCGCCCGATATCGTGGCCATGCCGGCGGTCGCCGCGATGTGGGCGCCGAATTCGGCCAGGGCCAGTTCGGTGTGGTCGCGCGTTGCCACCGGCTCGACGACCGACGTGGAACCGCCGGCGTGGAGACCCGCGAGCAGCACGCAGGATTTCACCTGCGCGCTCGGAATCGGCATTTCGTAACGGATGGCTTCCAGCCGGCCGCCGCGAATCCGCAGCGGCGGAAATCCTCCCTCCTCGGAAGCAATCGTCGCGCCCATGCGCGTGAGCGGATCGATGATCCGGCGCATCGGGCGCCGTCGCAAGGAATCGTCTCCGGTGATTACGGATTCGAATGGCTGCCCGGCGAATATCCCGGCAAGCAAGCGGAGCGTGGTGCCCGAATTGCCGGCATCGAGCGGCGTGGCTGGCGGCCTGAAACCGTGAAGGCCGGCCCCGCGAATCGTGACGCGGGCGCCGTCGAGATGGAGGTTGACGCCTAAGGCATCGAGACAGGAAAGCGTGCTGGCACAATCGGCCGCGGAAGCGTAATTTTCAATTTCGCTTTTTCCGCCGGCGAGCGCCGCGAGCAGCGCGTAACGGTGGGAAATCGATTTGTCTCCCGGCAGTGCCGTCTCTCCGCGCAACGCGCCACCCGGAGCGATTTTCCGATCGGTCATGCGCGAATTCTAGCATGCGGCCGAAAAGCGGCCCGAACACCGGCGGCCATTCCTCAAACAACTCGCCGAGTCGGCCACACGAAAGACCAACTCCATCGATTGCGCCGGAAGGGACGGGTTACCGGGAAACCGCGAGACCTTGGCGCCAATCGGGACTCGCTCGCGCCGGAGGCCGCCGTTGCCGGCTTCGATGGTTTCGGAAGCCCTCGCGCAACCTTTGCCGCGCCGCAGGGTTCGAAGACATAGAGAACGGTCGACGCGGCGGGCGATCGCCGTTACACGCGCATTGAAAATTCCAGGCACCTTGCTTCCCTTCTGGAAAAGTTGCTGCTCCTGGAAGGATGGAAGTGCATCGCACTTCTACCCTTGCTTCGTTGAAGTGCACGAAGCAAGGCCCGTTCGCGCTGACAGGCATTACACGGTTCACGAAACGTCCTTTGCGGGAGTCCTTTCTTGACGGCGTTCAGCGATTCGGCAGAAGGAATACAGATTCAAGACAACACCGGGAGCGTCCGGCGTCTGAGCCGGCCGCTGTTGTGGGCCATTCTGGCGGCGCTCGCCATTCGCCTGGCCGTCGCCTCCTTCTGCTACACGGGCATCATGAACCCGGAGCGGAATCACTGGCCCTTCGGCTATGAGACCGGACGCATCGCCGCTTCCATCGCCACCGGCCACGGCTACGGCAATCCGCTCTTTTTCCAGACCGGCCCTACCGCTTGGATGACGCCTGGCTATCCCTATCTGCTCGCCGGCGTCTTCAAGCTCTTCGGCGTCTATACAACCGCTTCGGCGCTTGTGATTCTGGCCTTGCAGGCGCTCTTTGCCGCGCTCACCTGTATCCCCATTTTCCTCATTGCACGGCGCTGGTTCGGCAATGCGGCGGCGCAGTGGTCGGTGTGGATTTGGGCCCTGTTCCCCTATGGCGTATTCCTTGCTTCCGATTTCGTCTGGGAAAATTGTTTAACCGCGCTGCTGTTGACGACGCTGGTGTGGTTGACGCTCGACATGGACCGGCGGCGCAGCCTGTGGGCGTGGACCGGCTACGGACTGCTGTGGGGCGCGACCGCGCTGGTGAATCCCTCCGTGCTCACCGTGCTCCCATTGGCCGCCGGTTGGGCGCTGTGGCGAAAGCGCCGCGACGGATTCGCCTGGCGCGCCCCAGCGCTGGCGATGTTGGCCGTGGTGCTGGCCGTTCTCGCGCCTTGGGAAATCCGCAATTACCGCACCTTCCACCAGTGGGTGCCCCTGCGCGACAATTTCTGGCTCGAGGTTTGGGTCGATAACAACGGCGACACGTCCCTGCGCTGGGCCGGCCAAAACCACCCCTCCGGCAGCGCCGCCGAACTCAACCAATACGACACGCTGGGCGAGATGCGCTACATGGCCTACAAGCGCGAGCAGGCTCTCGGCTTCATTGAAGCGCATCCGGCCGAATATCTGTTGCTGTGTTTCCGGCGTTTCGTCTTCACCTGGACCGGCTACTGGAATTTCGAGCCGGTCTACGTGTCCGAAAATCCCTACGACGGCTACAACATCCTGCTCGTTGCGCCACTCACGATGCTCCTGGCGATCGGTTTGACGCAGGCAATTCGACGAAGGCTGGAAGGGGCGGGTCTTCTGGGGTCGATCCTGGCGATCTATCCCGTGGTGTACTACCTGACCGCTGCCGACATGCGCTATCGGCACGTGGTTGACCCCATGATACTGATCGGGGCGGCTTTCGGGATTCTCGCCGTGCGCGAAAGAGTTCGGCTGCTTGCTCCGGGGAAGTCTGTAGAAACGGAGTGGGAAGAGTTTCCCGTCGAGATCGGCGAAGGCAAGTATTGAGGCCAACCGCGAAGTTGAGCAATTTCGCGCTCAGGAGGGTGAATTGCCCAAAACGAGCGCGAGCGAATCACGGCTGCCCTCAACCTATCTGACAGAATTCAAGGCCCTTGCGCGTGAAGTGGAAGTCTGCCTCATGGCACGAAACTTGCTCTTCTGCGAATCAAATAGAAGCCGGGAAATTGTGTGCGGGGATATCGGAACATCTGCCAAATTTTGGAAGCTGGACGGGTCCCGGCAGAACAGGGGTAGTTGAGGAGAAAGATCATGAGAGAACAAGGGACCGAGCTTCGCAAGAGAGAGTTGGGACCACTGAGACTCAAGAACATGGATGAAATTTTCCAGGACATGAGGGAGTCGTTCGATTCGATCGCACGTCGCGCTTATGAAATTTTCGAGGCCAACGGCAGGCAGTTTGGCCGGGATATGGAAGACTGGTTCCGCGCGGAGCGGGAGTTGTTGCAGCCGGTGAACGTCGAGATTCGCGAATCCGACGACCTACTGACACTGAAAGCGGAAGTCCCCGGCTTCGACGCCAAGGACTTGGAAATCAGCGTCGAGCCAGATCGCTTGACCCTGGCCGGCAA
>JAGWOX010000104.1 GCA_028877145.1 Acidobacteriota bacterium
AACTGGACACTGACCGAAAACGGCCAGTCGTGTTCGCCAACCTGTGGGACGATTTCTCCCACCGGGACCGGAGGCGGCGTCTCGACCACCTACACCGCTCCAGCCACCATCCAGAGTCCCGTGACGGTTCTCGCGGTCGCCACTTCTGTCGCCGACAACACAGCCTCGGCCTCGGCCACTCTGAACCTCTACCCGCCCGTCGCCGTTTCCGTTTCACCCACGACGGCCACGGTCCCCATCAATACCCGCGCCACATTCACCGCCACGGTCACCAACGATCCCACGAACGCCGGCGTCACCTGGACCCTGACGCAGAGCGGGCAGTCCTGCTCGCCTGCCTGCGGTGGAGTATCCCCCACGAGCACCGCGAGTGGCGCTGCCACCACCTATTTCGCGCCCAGCACTGTTCCGAGCTCGGTGACGGTCACCTTGACCGCCACATCCGCGGTCGCCATCAAAAGCGCAGCTTCTGCCACCATCACCGTCAGCACTTCCGCCACGCAAGTGAAACTCAACGGCAGTTACGCTTTCCTCTTGAATGGCTATGATTCGGGCGGCGCCGTTGCCGCCGCCGGCACTTTCACCGCCGATGGCGCCGGTAACATCACCAGCGGCACCGCCGACATCAACACCGCTTCCGGAGTGACCACCGCCCAGTCCCTCACCGGCACCTATTCCGTCGGAGCCGACAACGGCGGCACCCTGACTCTCACCAGTGCGCCGCAGGGAACTCCGCTGGGCACGTTCCAGTTCGCTCTGAATTCCGCCGGAGACGCAGCGCAGTTCGTCGAATCCGGCGATTCCGGCGAGCGCGGAGCCGGGACGTTTCAAAAGCAGATGCTGTCTGGCTTATCGCCCGCCTCTGTCTTGGGAAATTACGTCTTCAGTGCCTCAGGCGCCGACGCCGCAGGTGGTCGTCTCGGCCTCGCCGGCCTCTTCCGCGCCGAAGGCAACGGCAAAATCAGTTCTGGTGTTCTGGATACCAACGACGCCGGCGTTGTCGCTCCCGAATTGCCCGTCGCGGGCAATTACACGCTCTCTTCCGCGGGCCGCGGCACGATCGCTGTTGAGACGCCCGACGGCGTCTTGAACTGGGCCTTCTATGTCGTTTCTCCGAAGATGGTCTTCCTGGTCAGCACCGCCGATCGTCTCGTCCAGCCGCTCAGCAGCGGCAAAGCCTTCTTGCAGTCGCCATCCGATCCTTCTGGTTTCTCGGTTGCCTCGCTCACCGGCACCAGCGTGATCGATTTTGCCGGCGCCGGCAGCAAGGCAAACTCGTCTCGCGTGGCAGCCGGGCTTGTGACGTTCGACGGATCCGGCGGGCTCGAATTCCGCGTCGACCAAAACGACGCGGGCAAAGTCCAGACGCTCGCGGGCTCCGGCACCTACAGCGTCACGCCGGATGGCCGCGTCAAAATGGAGCTTCCCGCGCTCGGTGAGTCGTTCGCTTCCTATCTCATTGCGCAGAATCAGGCGCTGCTGGTCGGAGCCGGGCACTCTGCTTCGCTTGGCGCTCTCGAACCGCGCGTGCCGGGCGTGTTCAACAATGCATCGCTTTCAGGCGACTACGTGCTGGGCACCGTCTCCGCGCCAACGAGCGCTTCGTCCTTGGAATGGGGCGTGGTGAGCAGCATCATCCCCGGGAAACTCGACGGCACGGTTGGCAGCGTCAGTTCCGCTCGCGGCCTCGTACCCTTGGCAAGTTTTTCGGACACGTTCGCGATCTCGTCCGACGGCCGCGCCCCTCTCGGAAACGGCGGCGCAGTGGTCTATCTGGTTTCGCCGTCCAAGGCGATCGTTGCCGATATGACTCCCGGCCGGACCAACCCGACCATCAGCAGCCTGGAGAAATAACCGCCGCGCCCGGGAGAATCGGTTTTCCTTCCGGACACGGCTCCTCAGCCCTGTCTTGACAGGCGAACACACCTGCCGTAACGTTTCTCAAATCATTCCGGCCAGATGACTGCCTGCCTTCGGCTCGTGAGCCGGAGACACGCTGGACGGGCAAGTCGAACCGCCATGATCGGCCAAACGCTTGGCCATTACGTGATTCGCGGCAAGGTCGGTGCGGGAGGCATGGGTGAAGTCTATCGTGCCTACGACAACCGTCTGGATCGCGAAGTCGCTATCAAGGTCCTTCCCTCGCATGCATTGACGGATGAGAGCGCGCGCAAGCGGTTCCGCAAGGAAGCCCATGCGCTCTCAGGTTTGAACCATCCGAACATCGCCGTTGTTTACGATCTCGACCGCGAAGCCGGTGTGGACTTCATGGCGATGGAATTGGTGCCCGGTGTCTCGCTTGCCGAGCGCCTGCGCTCCGGGCCGCTCCCGGTAAAAGAAATAGCATCCCTGGCCGCGCAGGTCGCGGATGCGCTCGAGGAGGCTCACGAGCATCAGGTGGTTCACCGGGATCTGAAGCCCGCCAACTTGATGGTGACGCCCAAGGGCCTCGTCAAAGTGCTCGATTTCGGCCTGGCCCTTCTGCTGCGGCCGTCAGGAGCCCTCTCGACCGAAAGTATTGGCGGCGGCCCCGAAGTCGTCGGCACGCTTCCCTATATGGCGCCCGAACAGATGCGCGGCGAGCAGATCGATGGACGAAGCGATATCTTCTCGCTCGGTGCCACGCTTTACGAAATGGCTACCGGCCAACGCGCGTTCACGGAGGACAGCATCCTCCACCTGCTGAATAAGATTCAGCGCGAGCCTCCCGCCGCTCCGCGCTCGCTCAACCCCCGCGTACCCGCCGAGCTCGAGCGAATCATTCTCAAGTGCCTTGAAAAGGAGCCGGAACACCGCTATCAATCGGCGAAAGAAGTTGCTGTGGACCTGCGCCGCCTCGTCGGCCCGGCGCCCCCGGTTGCGTCGAGTGCGCCTGACTCGCGCTCCAGCGTGTTTGGCAAACCCGCTTTCCACGTGGCCATACTGTTCGCCGTGCTGGCGGCAAGCGCCGCGGCCGTACTTGTGCTCAATCCCTTCGGCTGGCGTTCGCGTTCTCTCGATCCCGGTACGCCGGCCAGCATTCATTCCCTTGCCGTCTTGCCTCTCCAGAATCTCTCCGGGGATCGGTCGCAGGACTATTTCGCTGAAGGCATGACCGACGAGCTGATCACCAATCTCGGCCAGATTGGCGCGTTGCGCGTGACCTCGCGGACTTCGGTCATGCAGTACGAGAACACGCGGAAGACGGTGCCGGAAATCGCCAGGGAACTGGGAGTCGATGCCGTGGTCGAAGGCTCGGTGCTCCAATCGCAAGGAATGGTGCGCATCAGCGCGGATTTGGTCGACGCGCGTCTAGACCGTCACTTGTGGGCGCAGAGTTACGAGCGCGATCTGCGCAATGTCCTCTCGCTTCAGGACGAGGTCGCCCGCGCCATCGCCGACCAGATTCGCGTCGAAGTCACGCCCCAGGAGAGCGCGCGTCTCACGCGCGAAAGGCCGGTCGATCCCGAGGCCTATCAGAATTACCTTCGCGGAGAGCGTTATCTGTACGCCGCAACGTCGGAAAAGGACATTCGCACCGCGATGGACTATTTCCAGGCGACTCTCGCCCGCGATCCCAGTTCCGCGTCCGCCCACGCCGGTCTCGCCAATGCCGAGGAGGCGCTCGCGGATTTTTACCGAGCCCCCCGGGAAGTGATGCCCGTGGCCGAGGCGGAAGCAGCGAAAGCGCTCTCTCTGGACGATTCTCTCGCCGACGCGCACGCCGCGCTGGGCTGGGCAAAATTCATTTACGATTGGGATTGGGCGGCCGCCGAACGGGAATTCAAGCGTGCGATCGAACTGAATCCGGGCCTGGCGCTGGCGCACGACTATTACGCAAATTTCCTTTTGTCGTTCGGGCGCTTCGACGATTCGTTCGCCGAGAGCAGCCGCGCCACCGAACTCGATCCACTCTCCGTCCAGGCCAACATAGATCGTGGCCTCTATTTCTTCATGGCGCGCCGTTACGACCAGGCTATCGAGCAAGAGCGCCGCACCCTCCGGTTCCAGCCGGATTGTCCGCAGTGCGATGTAACCATGGCGATGGCCTATGGCGAAAAAGGCGAGAAGGCGCAGGCTCTCGCCGAGGCCCGCAAGGCCGACCGCGCCAGCGATTCGCCGCTCGTGCGCGCCGAGGCAGGGCGCGTCTTCGCGATTTCAGGCGATCGCCCTGACGCCGAACGGTTGGCCCGTGAGTTGGTGGAATTGACGGAGAAAAAGTTCATTTGCCCTTACGAGATCGCCACAACCTATGTTGGTCTGGGACAAGTCGACGAAGCCTTTCATTGGCTGGAAAAAGGCTACGAGCAGCGATCCGTCTGCATGATCTTTCTCAAGGTAGATCCCCGCTTGGATTCACTCAGAAACGACCACCGTTTCGCCGCCCTGATGAGCAAGGTCGGCTTCCTGCCATAACACGCTGGCATAGGAGCTCCTGCCGGTGCGTCCTTCAGGCAGATATGGCGTTGTGCCAAAGGCAAGCTCACGCTGCCGCGAGAAATTCTGACTAGGAGGCCCCGTCTTCCGATTCCAGAGCCCTGCTCAGCCATGCGCCCAGCACGCCGCCCGCCAGCGGTCCAACCCACCAGACCCCGTGATTGGCCCACTCCCTCGACACTAACGCAGGTCCAAACGCCCGAGCCGGGTTCAGCGCCGCGCCGGTGATCGGCAACGCCACCAGCGCCGCCGCCGCAACCGCCATCCCAACGGTCCATCCCGAAGCGCGCCCTGAGACGGAGGTCGTGCGGAAGAAAGCCAGCGATACGGCAAAGGTCAATATCGCCTCCACCGTCATCCCCTGCGCCCGCGTGAGGCTCGAGGCCAGTGCCGGCGTGCCCAGGCCGGCCGCCTGCCATGCCGCGTCTGGCATCAGGGCGGTGAGTGCGTGCGCCGCGGCAACCGCCCCCGCCAATTGCACAAGCGCGTAACCCAACAGACGCCACGTCCCCATTCTTCTCGTCGCCCACGCGCCCAGCGAAATCGCCGGGTTCAGATGGCCGCCGGAGACGGGCCCCGCAATCTCCGTCATCGCCGCGACCGCCAACCCGTAGGCCAGCGCCGCGCCAAGCGTCCCCAGCACCGGCTCGCCAGCCGTTTTCAGCCACGGATCGACCGCCAGCGCGCCCGCGGCAAAAAACACGACGAGAAACGTCCCCGCAAATTCAATGGCGAGTTGTTGAGCGGCGCGTCGCACGGGCAGGGTCAGATTTCCGGCGCGGGGATTGTAGTCAATCGCGACCGGGCGCGTCAAAAATTGATGATTCAAAACCTTCCTCTTCGGCCCCTCGCTCCCACGGTCTAGATAATGACAACCACCGGCGGTCCGTTAGGCGAAGGCTCGCTCCCTCGAGGGAGACTTGAGTGGCGCGGGCACTCCTGCCCGCGCGCCCGTGTGATGCGAGGTAGCACAGGCATTCCTGCCTGTGCGCCTCTGCCCAAACGCAATTCCGCCATGCGCCACCGATGAAGCAGGCGCACCTTCCCCCTATCACACAAAATCGGAATCCTACTCGACGTGCCAGTGCGCGGCACAGGCATTCCTGCCTGTGCGCTTCTTGGAAGTGAAGCCTTTGCCGCCCCGAAGTTGTTCCCGTCCTGCCTACCGCCCAGCAGTCACAGCCACATTCACCGGCGTCAGCCACCCGCGCGTATCCGCCTTCTCGCCGCTCGTCGTGGCGAAAAATTCCTTCTGGATGCGCTCGGTAATCGGCCCGCGCCGCCCGATGCCGATTTTCACCTTATCCACCGACTTGATCGGCGTGACTTCGACCGCCGTACCGACAAAGAAAAGTTCGTCAGCGACGTAAAGCATTTCGCGCGGAATCGATTGCTCGACAACAGGAATCTCAAAATCCTGGCAAAAGGTGAGAACTGTGGAGCGTGTGATGCCCGGAAGCACGGAATTGGCGATCGGAGCGGTCCACACCCGGCCGTCGTAGACGACGAACAGGTTCTCGCCCGACCCCTCCGCCACAAATCCCTGCGCGTCCAGTGCGATGCCTTCCGTGTAGCCGTTCGCCATCGCCTCCATCCGGATCAGCTGCGAGTTCATGTAGTTGGCCGCCGCCTTCGACATCTGGGGCAACGTGTCCGGAGCCGGCCGCCGCCAGGAGCTCACGCAAACGTCAACGCCCTCCCGCAGAGCCTCCTCGCCCAGATACCGTCCCCACTCCCAGCACGCCATATACGTCTCGATCGGGCACCCGTACGGGTTCACGCCCATCTCGCCGTAGCCGCGGAGTATGACGGGCCGGATGTAGCAGGAATCCATATGATTGGCGCGCACGAGTTCCACCGCGGCATTCGACAGGTCTTCGAGCGAAAACGGAATCTCCATCCGGTAGATGTAGGCCGAGCGCAGCAGGCGCTGCATGTGTTCGCGCAAACGGAAAATTGCCGGCCCTTGTGGCGTCTTGTAACAGCGAATGCCCTCGAACACCGCCGAGCCGTAGCTCACCACGTGCGACATCACGTGGATTTGCGCGTCATCCCATGCCACCATCTTCCCGTTGTGCCAGATTTTTTCCGTTTTCTTCACCGCCATGGCGTCACTCCACTTGAGAAAATTTCCCTACCGAACCACAGAATGGCTGGAAATGAACTTTAAGAAAAGGGCCAAATTGGAGCGTATTGAGGGCGCTTCCGGAGTGCACGCTGTGTTGTCCCCGGGCTTCGCGCGCCGTGTCCCGGCTCGCGGAAAAATTATAGCACAGGGCTTCTCGCACGCAGCCGTGCGAAAAAGTCACGCCCCATCGGCACTCCATCGCGTGTGAGAGTCATTGCATCGGCCGCGGATCGACCGGCTCAATGTAGAATTTGCCATTCACCTTGCTCACCCGCACCAGATCCCCCTCCTCGACTCTCAGCACGCCTGCCAGCCATTCCGGGATCTTGACGACGAGGCATTCGCCCTGCACCTCGGAGATTCCCCTTGAGCATTCGATGAATTCATCGCCCCCGGCATCCAAAGGAATTCGGAGCAGGAACTTGCCGTCCACTTTTTCGAGGGACCCATTGAGCGCGAAATCGTCGTCCATCGAAGTCCGTTGCAGCTTCACTTGCCCGTGAACGAAAGCCCTTCCGGCGCGATCGCGTGGAAGATCTGCTGTATCTGGGTCACCTGCGTCTTCGAACGGCTCTCGATCGCTCCAAGGAGCAGGAACGGTATGACGGCCACGAGCACCCAGACCTTCGCCCGCGACGGCACTTTCTCCTCCGGCTCCCACCGGAACAGCCGCCGCGACACCTCGAAAGCCACAATCACCGACGCCGCAAGCGCCCCGAGATCCGACGCCACGCCCATCACTCCCGCGCCCAACACCATCGCCCGCTCCAGCCCGCTCACCAGATACGTTGCCGGCAAATAGAACGCCGCGTGCTGAATCCAGAGCGGAAACACGGGCAAGGGAATCGTCGCCCCGGACAGGAAAAAGAAGACGGACCAGAGCACGTTGTTGATGGCCTGCGTTTCCTGCATTGAGTTCGTGACGCTCGCCACGATCAGCCCCAGCGCCGAAAACGCCGCCGAGCCGATCGTCAGCAGCAGAATGATGCTCAATGGGTCGCCGAACTGTTTCATCCCGAATAGCCACCAAGCCGCCAAAAACTCGATAACGATCGTCGGCAGCGTCAGCATGTAATTCGAAAAGATACTCGACGCCAGCAGCGGGCCTGCCCCGATCGGCGTCAGCCGGAATCGCCGCAATATCCCCTGCTCGCGAAACGAAACCAGCTGCATGCTGAGTCCCCAGAAGCTGCCCATCACCGAAAGCGCCAGCACCACCGCCAGCAGGTACGTGATCGCAAGCGGCCCACCGCGTCCGAAAATCAGGAAGAAGCCGAAAAGAAACGCGATCGGCATGACGACGGTGAAAAAGATGAAAGCTCGATTGCGCAGCGCCAGCCGCATACGGACGCCGGTGAGTGCCATGGTTGCCGTCATTGCCGCTACTCCCTCAGCCGCCGGCCCGTCAGCTCGATGAAAACGTCCTCGAGCGACGGCGTCGCGATTTCCAGCCCCTGCAGCTCGTTCCCCTGGGCTTCAAGATGCTTCACCAGGGAGACGATGGTTGCCGGAACCCGGGTGGAATGGAGCACGTACGTGCCGTCAAATTCGTGCAAATCCGCCACCGCGTCCAGTTGCCCCAAAGTGCCATCCGTTTCCGGCCGCGCCAGGCGCACTTCGATCCGTGTGGTGCCCGCCGAGCGGCTCTTTAGCTCGCGCGGCGTCCCGAGCGCGATCACCTGCCCCTGGTCGATGATCGCCACCCGGTCGCAGAGCCTTTCGGCCTCCTCGATGTAGTGTGTGGTCAATAAAATTGTCTTCTTCTCCTGTCGCAGCTCGTCGATGATGGAATAGATCTCCCGCCGTACCTGCGGATCGAGCCCCGACGTGGGCTCGTCCAGGAACAACACCTGCGGGTCGTTTACCAGTGCCAGCGCCAGCGCCAACCGCTGCTTCTGCCCGCCGCTGAGCTGGTGATAGAAGGCTCGCCGTTTTTCGGTGAGTTGAAAACGCTTGAGCAGCGTCTCCGGATCGTTCCGCTTCCGGTAGAAGCCCGTGAACAGGTCAAGCGCCTCCTCCACCCGTATCTTCTCGGGTAGGGAAGTGAGCTGCAGCACCGCGCCAACCCGCTGCTTCAACTCCGCGCTATCGCGCTCCGGGTCCAGCCCGCACACCGTCGCCTTCCCGCTGTCCGGCCGCCGCAGCCCCTCCAGAATCTCCACCGTGGAGGTCTTTCCGGCCCCGTTCGGTCCCAATAGACCGAAGACTTCTCCTTCTCCCACCTCGAAATTCACGCCGCGGACTGCCTTTACTGCGCCGTAGCTCTTCACCAGATTCACAGCTTGTATGATGGCTTCAGTCACGAATGCTCCCGCACCTTCCAGTAATGCCCCCAATAGAAATGCGTTCTGCAAGTCCGGCGATCCCGCTTCCAGCGCGCCTGGCGCCCCACGGAATCCTCGCCCACCCCCGTTCGGGGCGGTTCCCCGGCCGGGTCGGGGACGTATCGCAGAGCCTGACTTCGAACCGCTGAAACTCCTCTTGAACGCTCATCATAGCCGTCCTGACCGGCCGGGGCCACCCGAAATCGAATTTTGCGCCGCCCGCACTCGGCGCACGAACTGCCGTGTAACCAAATCCTCCCCTCACCTCATCTAATTAGGTGGAATGGCCGGAGAAGCCACGGGCCAAGTTTGAAGATGCTCAAGGGGGGACGTCCCGCAAGGGCAGTCGGGGCGTCGCGAGCGAGACCGCAGCGTAACCATTTGGATTCACCCTCCACGACACTTGCACACTTTTTCTTGACCCGAGTAGTGGATGTGCCCTACACTACGCCGTCTTTATGGAGTCCGTCGTGGCTTTTCTTCGCCGACGAGGGAACGCGTTCTACCTGGTCCACAACGTCCGCCGCCGCGGCAAGGTAAAGCAACTGCATCTGGCCTGCCTCGGCGACCGCCCGCGCCTTACGGACGACGTTATTCGTAAAGTGCGGCGCGACTACCCCCTGCTCGACCTCAACTGGAACGAGTTGCGCAAGCGGCTCGATACCCGCGTTGACCTTTTGGTGACCGATTCCAATTACTTGAAGCGGTTGGTTGAACACTTGCGCAAACTGAACCTGGAACTAGCCGACTTGACGCCCCGCTGGCTGGGTTGGGGCGCCGGGCCGGAGGCGGCGGCTGAACTCGTCGCCTTGCTCAAACTCTTGCGATCCACGCTCGAGATCAAACTTCGCCAGTTCGACCACGCTTCTTTGGCCCCGGGCTCAAGAAGGCCCTAGCACGAAGGAGGCACCGTGGTAACCATGGTGGAAAGACTGGATCCTACCCGGCGCAGCGCCGAGGCCGCCGAGTTCTCTCTCGCTCTGCGGCGCTCGATCGTCGGCCAGGAGGAAGGTGTCCAGGCTGTCGTCGACCTGTATCAGGTGTTTCGCGCCGGAATGAACGTGCCGGGCCGCCCGTTGGGCAATCTGCTTTTCCTCGGGCCGACCGGTTCGGGCAAGACGCGAATCGTCGAGGCCGCCGCCGAGGTGCTCTTCGGCGATCCCCGCGCGGTGCTGAAGGTGGATTGCGCCGAATTCCAGCATTCGCACGAGATCGCGAAACTGATCGGCTCCCCTCCGGGCTATCTGGGCCACCGCGAAACGCACCCGCTCATCACGCAGGAATCGCTCGCCCAATGGCATCGCGACGACCTCAAGCTCTCGCTCGTCCTCTTTGACGAGATCGAGAAGGCTTCCGACGCCCTCTGGCAGCTCCTGCTGGGCATCCTCGATAAAGCCACGCTCACTCTCGGCGATAACCGCCGCGTCGATCTCTCCCAGGCCATGATCTTCATGACTTCGAACCTCGGCGGGGTCGAAATCACCGAGTTGAGCGCCGGCGGCTTGGGCTTTTTCCAGCCCGACAACCGGGAAGCGAACGAGCTCGACAACAAGGTCGATCACACGGCTCGAGAGGCCGCCCGGCGCAAGTTCTCGCCCGAATTCCTGAACCGGCTCGACAAGATCGTCGTCTTCCGTACGCTTCAGCCCGAGCAGCTCGAAAAAGTGCTCGATATCGAGTTGCGCCGGCTGCAGGAGCGCGTTCTCGGCGCTGGCGCCGGCGGCGGCAGCCGCCCATTCGTGTTCCGCGTCACCGGCGAAGCTCGCCATTACCTCCTGCGCGAAGGCACCGATGTCCGCTATGGTGCACGTCACCTGAAGCGCGCCATCGAGCGCCACCTCGTTTACCCGCTGGCGAACCTCGTCGCTACCGGCCAGATTGGTACCGGTGACATCGTTCGCGTCGACATGTCTTCGCCCGCCTCCACTGACCATCTGGATTTCTGGAAGGAGGGTGAGGGCGCGCTGGTCCCTATCCCGTCCGTCCCGGCTCCAGCAACGGAGGAAATCGATACCGCCGGCCACGGCCGTCCCGTGGAAATGCCGGCCGTGGCATTGGCGAAAACCACCCCCGTCGGCATCCATACGCCCACGCCCCAGTCGCACGACGAAACCTGAGCCCGCGCCGCGGCCCGCGGGTCCTTCGGTCCCTAAACGCGGGAGTAGTGTGCGCCTGACCCCGTGTGGCCAAAAATCCGCCGAAGGCCCGATCCTCAGGCCCTTCCGCATCTGCTAAAATTTCTTCATACGGCCGCAAGTGCTCTACCTGGTCCTCCGAGGATAACTCGGGCACCGCGGCTCGAACGGGGAGAAGACTTGATGATGACGGGTAACAGCCGGGCAAAAGTGTTGCTCGCCGTCGCTCTGGCGCTGGTGGCCACGCTGGCGATCGGCCTCGCTCCGGCCGTCTCCGCCGACCGCACCCGCCTCCAGCCCGGCTGGGACCTCTTTTCTCCCGAACAGGATATCCAGATCGGCAAGCGCCTGGCCGCCGAAGTCCCCAAGCAAATGACGCTGCTCAACGATCCCCGCGTCGATAATTACCTGAACGAGATCGGCCGCACCCTGGTCCCCCACGCCCCCGGCTTCAAGTACCCCTACGAGTATCGCTGTGTAAACAGCGCGGCCATCAACGCCTTCGCCCTGCCCGGCGGCTACATCTACATCAACCGGGGCGTGATCGAGGCCGCCTCCACCGAATCGGAACTGGCCGGCGTCATGGCCCACGAAACGGCTCACGTCGCTTTGCGCCACGGTACCAGCCAGGCCTCCAAAGCCTACATAGCCGAGATCCCCGCCGCCCTGCTCAGCGGCTGGCTCGGCAACAATTCCGGGCTCGGCTCCGCCATCGTTCAGATGACCACCGGCTTCGTCATGAATTCCGTCTTCCTGAAGTATTCTCGGGAAGACGAATCCCAGGCCGATGTCCTCGGCACCCAAATCCTTTACGATTCCGGCTACGATCCCCGCGCGCTCGCCCGCTTCTTCGAGATGATCCAGGCGAAAAGCAAATCCCAGCCCATAGAATTTTTCAGCGACCACCCCAATCCCGAGCATCGCGTCGAGCGAGTGATGGAAGAAGTCGATAAACTCGGTGGCCCCGAATCCGGCTACAAGGAAGATTCCCGCCAGTTCCACGAAATCCAGAAGTACGTCGACAAACTCCCGCCCCCGCCCAAAAAGCAAACCCCGCAACCGCAATAAGCGTCCCGTCAGCCTTTCTCTGCGTCCTCCGCGCCTCCGCGGTGAGAGAAGTGCCGGTTCCAACCACGCTGGCGGGCCACCTCGCGGGCGCGGTTCACCATCCGCTTCCTTTCAGCAGAACGTAGGCCCCGCCGTTGCTTGTGAGAATTACCAGGTTCATCAACACGAACATCAAGTCGTAATGCCAGCCCTGCCCCTGCTTGCCCCAAAAGCCCGTGTGCCAGACAAACATCTTCTTCTGAATCGCGCCGAGCATCACAAGGATCAATCCAATCGCCGCCAGCTGCGTCAGCACGCCGAACAAAACGCCCAGACCACCCAATATCTCTGCTGCGCCCACCAGCACGGTGAATCCCTTGCTCATCCCGATGCTCTTGCTTCTCGCCTCCGGGTCCCGCAAGTGCTTCCAGCCGCTGTCGAGGAAAACCACCGCCACCATCACGCGCAGGATCAACAACGCCAGGTCCTGGAATTGGGCTAGTTGAGGAAACACGGCGCCGCCTCCTTTGCTCGGGTTTACAGCCGTCTACAGCCGCCCAGGCCCGCTTGCTAATCACACCGCGAGACCCAGGAAGCTTTACGAGCCATTACCCACCGGCTTTGGTGCGAGGATTTGCTGCAGGTAATCGGTCGTGCCCGGCACTCGGACAAGATGCGGGTACTTCAGTCCACCGTCGTAATAGACCATGTAGTGCGCGGTGACGCCGTCGCCCTTCGCGATTATCTGCAACGGCTTCTTGCTCTTCTGCGCCTGGGCGATTTCGCTTCGCAACACGCCGGTGCTGTACGGGTGGCCGTCGATGGACACAAGCTCCATTCCCGGTGCGAGCCCGGCCTTGAAAGCAGGTCCGTTCCATAGCACGTCCTCGACCTTGCCTTGCCGATCGAGGAACAAACCTACCGAGAACATTGCGTTGATACCTGTTCTGCTGAGTTCACCCTCGCCGACGTTCTCGAGCGCCTTCTGGTACCGCGAAGGCTCGTCGGAATAGACCAACCGCCAACCGCTGGCGTTGATGCCGGACAGCAGCGGAACCTGTTGGCCCACGCCGTACAGCCAATTGTGCAGGAAGCTCGCCCAGTCATACGGCTGGACCGCATTGAGGGCGGCGACGACGTCGTTGAAAGTGTAGGCATGGGTCGTGAAACTGCTGTTGTCGACGCCGAAAAATTGCCGGGCAAAATCGTCAATCGAACGCCGATCGTGGCTTAACGTCCGGATTTTCATGTCGACGGCGAGCCATAGCAGTTGGCCTTCACGATAGAAATCGGTTTGCCGGCGCCAGTTCGACCATGCGCTCGGCGAGCCATAGAGCAACTGCGCGGCAGCGGTGGTGTCGACGAGCGGTCGCCAGTCGCGACCGGTTCGGTGTGCCATTACGGCCGCCCGGTAGGCGACCGCCTGACGCCACGTTTCCGGCGACCACAACCCGCTTCGTGCCGTCAACATGTCGCCGAGGTAGGTGGTGAGGCCCTCATACACCCACACCATCTGCGTATGTTCGGGACTTTCGAAATTGGGCTGCCACAGCTCCGCCGGACGCATGAATTTGCCGTTCCAGGAGTGCGTGTATTCATGCGGCAGCAGCGAGGCATCGAGCATGAAATGGTCGGCGTCGGCAAACATCTTCGTG
>JAGWOX010000105.1 GCA_028877145.1 Acidobacteriota bacterium
ACGTCGCGGCCGGCGACCATGTAGATGACGTCCTCGGCGATGTTCGTGGCGTGATCGCCGATTCGTTCGAGGTTCTTGGCGACCAAAATCAACTCAAAAGCGGGGAAAATGACGGCGGAATTCTCCATCATGTAGGTGAGCAGTTCGCGGAAAATCTGGTCGCGAAGCCGGTCGACCTCGTCGTCGCGAACCAGCACCGAGCGCGCGAGTTCGGCGTCGCGCTGCACCAGCGCGTTCAGGCTGTCGCGAACCATGCCCTCGGCCAGCGCGCTCATGCGCGGCAGATCGACGTAGGGTTTCACCTGCGGATGGCGCAGGACGCGCAGAGCCGACTGGGCGATGTTCACCGCCTGGTCGCCGATGCGTTCGAGGTCATTATTAATGCGGGAGATCGACAGAATGAAGCGGAGATCGACCGCCATCGGCTGCCGGAGAGCGAGAAGCCGCAGCACCCGGTCGTCGATTTCGATCTGCATTTCGTTGATGGTAGCTTCTTCTTCGAGGACTTTCCGGGCCAGGTCCTCGTTCTTCTCGAAGAGCGACTGCACCGGCGGGTGGCACACCTTCGGAGTGGCTTCAAGACTTGATTTTTCGGGTGCCGCACTCTTCGCGCCGTCCGAAGGGTGCGTGTTTACTCCGCGCTTTCGTCCTCCTTCACTGGGATTCAATGTCGGGGTTGCACAGGCCTGTCTCACGAAACTGGTAGTAGCGATAGCCACTCCAAGGCAACAAGGCCGCGCACCCTTCGCCCACCCCGCGAAGGATGCGGCACCCGCAAATTCAAGTGCCAGCACCAAGGCGGAGAAGCCCTCCAGCGGTAGCTGGCAGGGGTGCTATCATCTGCGGCGCGGGCGAGGCTGGATGCGAGGCCGCTATGCAAGAGACTACACCCGAAAGGCTGGGCCACCCGCCGACTTGATTTTTCGGGTGCCGCCCCCCTTTGCTCTTCGCAAAGGGGGAGTCTTGGAAAGGAAGGCGATGACTAATCCAGCGCCCTCCCTGCAAATGAGGCATGGGCCTGGCTGGTTCGATCTGGCGCCACAAGTCTTACGGTGAAGCAAGTCTTGCCCCGTCCACGGTTCAGCCTCAGAACGCA
The DNA here is from genome assembly GCA_028877145.1 of Acidobacteriota bacterium. Classification (GTDB taxonomy): domain Bacteria; phylum Acidobacteriota; class Terriglobia; order Acidiferrales; family UBA7541; genus JAKASX01. The sequence goes on from JAGWOX010000105.1 coordinate 1,097, forward strand.
ATCGCTGGGCCTCCCTCCCACTCCGCCCAGTTCTCTATGCGAGCTCTAACTTCAACCCCCTGAAACTTTCCCACCGCCAGCCGGATCGTTGACAAGTCCACAGGGCGTTGGCTACGCTGGCTGTTTTCATGATTTCTTCACAGACTGGACCTATGGCCGATAAACAGACCGAACGCAAGCTGCCCTCGCGGCAGGAAGATTTCGCCGAGTGGTACAACCAGATCGTGCTCCGCGCCGAGCTGGCCGACTACGCTCCCGTGCGTGGCTGCATGATCGTGCGCCCCTACGGCTGGGGCATCTGGGAAAACATCCAGCAGGCCCTCGACCGCCGCTTCAAGGCCACCGGCCACGTGAACGCGGCGTTCCCGATGCTCATCCCGCGCAGCTTCATCGAGAAGGAAAGCAAGCACGTCGAAGGATTCGCACCCGAGCTTGCCGTCGTGACGATCGGCGGCGGCGAGGAACTCGAGGAACCCCTCGTTCTGCGCCCGACTTCCGAAACGATCATCGGCCACGCCTACGCGCGCTGGGTGCAGTCGTATCGCGACCTACCGATTCTGATCAATTTGTGGAACAACGTGGTGCGCTGGGAATTGCGCACCAAGCTCTTCCTCCGCACCCTCGAATTCTATTGGCAGGAGGGCCACACCGCCCACGCCACGGCACAGGAAGCCGACGAAGAGACGCGGCGCATGCTCGACGTCTATACCGACTTCGCCGTGAACGAAGCCGCGGTTCCCGTGATTCCAGGCCGCAAATCGGAAGCCGAGCGTTTCGCCGGCGCCGATCAGACGTTCTCGATCGAGGCGATGATGGGCGACGGCAAGGCGCTGCAAGCCGCCACCAGCCACAACCTCGGCCAGAATTTCGCCAAGGCGTTCGAGATCCGCTACCTCGACAAGGAAGGCCAGCTCCAGCACTGCTGGACCACGTCGTGGGGCCTTTCGACGCGCTTCATCGGCGCCATCATCATGGTCCACGGCGACGATCAGGGCCTGATTCTGCCCCCGCGCCTTGCGCCGCTGCAGGCGGTCATCGTTCCGATTTTCAAAACGGAAGTGGAAAAGGAGTTGACGATCGAAGCCGGCAAGAAGGTGCGCGACGAACTCGCGCGCGCCGGCATTCGTACGAAGCTCGACGAGCGCGACGGCATCAGCCCCGGCTTCAAATTTAACGACTGGGAAATGCGCGGCGTTCCCCTCCGCATCGAGATCGGCCCGCGCGACGTCGCGTCGGGCTCGGTGGTGCTGGCGCGCCGAGAGAAGCCGGGCAGGGAAGGCAAGAGCCCGGCGAAAATGGAAGGCATCGCCGAAACCGTCAGCCAGACGCTCGAGAGCATCCAGAAGGCGCTCTACGATCGCGCGCTGGCATTTCGCGAAGCGCGCACCCGCACGGTCGCGAATTACGACGAGTTCAAGGACGCCGTCGAAACCGGCTTCGCGCTGGCGTGGTGGTGCGGCGGAGGCGATTGCGAAGCGCGCATCAAGGAAGAAACGAAAGCCACGATGCGCTGCATCCCGCTAGAACAACCCGGCGGACAAGGCGCCTGCGTTCTGTGCGGCAAGCCCGCCAAGGACCAGACCCTCTTCGCCCGCGCCTACTAATCCGTTCACCAAGGGCGGCTTTGCCAGGAGTGGCGCAGCCACTCCTGGCCGCGGCATTTCTTTGTAGCGCCCAATGACGGCATCACCCGAAAGCCCTGAGTGTCCCCCTTAGCGCTGGCGTCGTCTCCCCGGCGTTTTTCGTCTTCGCTCGGAAGAGCACCCGGCTACACACGCGGCGTTTTTGCGCCCGGTGATTTTCGCCAAAACCATCCCCACCCTTCGCCGCTTCTTGAAGAAAAGCCCCAACCCGGGCCCCAGGGCCGAGCCCGCCCCTGGCGTAAATCTTGTTTGTTGGGGCCCCCGCCGCTGGTACACTGCCAGTAAGACGTACATCCCCTGGGTGGATTCGCGGATCTCGCATCACGGGCCGAACTTCCGAGGTGATGATTTCTCGATTCGCCAGTCAAAAATCGGGGCGAAACGCGGATTTCGGGGTTTCTCCGGCCGCGAGAGCAAAATCGCGAGGCAACCCCAGGCATGTCGTCGCCTTCTAGAACTAGAGATGAACCTAAGGAGGCGCGAAAGTGGCTACGAAGAAATTCCTACTGGCTAGCGTGCTGATTCTCGGTCCCCTGTTCACGGCGGGTTGCGCCACCAAAGGCTACGTCCGCTCGACAGTCGAACCGGTCAGCACGAAGCTGGATCAAGTAGAGAAGACGACCAACGACAAGATCTCCCAAACCAATCAAAAGGTGGACCAGACCAATCAGAAGGTCGATCAGAACAGCCAGGCGATCGCCACCACCAAAGAGACTGCTGATGCCGCCGACAAGCGCTCGACAGATGCGTTGAATCTCGGGCAGCAACACACCACCCAAATCAACGATCTGACCAACTTTGCCGGCAACATCGACCAGTACAAGAAAACCGACCAGGCTGTTGTGCTGTTTAGTTTCAACCGGCACAACCTCACTGACGACGCCAAGGCGCAACTCGATAAAGTCGCCAATGACGTCCAGGGCATGCAGCGCTACCTGATCACGGTCCAGGGCTACACGGACCAATCCGGAACGGCGAATTACAACGATCAGCTCAGCCGCCTGCGCGCCGAAAGCGTCATTCGCTACCTCGTCGCCGACCACAACATTCCCATCTTCCGCATCCACATGATCGGGCTCGGTGAACGCGACCTCGTGAATGCCGGGAAAACTCGCGACGACCGCAAGCAGAGCCGGCGCGTCGAAGTGGGAGTCTACGTGGCTCCGACACTCACCAAGCCCAGCTCGCAGTAACGAGCGGAGACGGACCAAGCTGGCGCCGGCGCGCTCACCCTCTGCCCCGCGCGGCCGCTTTCGGAGAGCGGCTGCGCCAATCCCCGGCGCTTCGCCGGCACGCTACGACGAGCGGTGCGAGAAGGAGGCGTATTGCCCAACCTGTCTCGCACCGCTCGATGCTGGCCGCACCCACAATCCGCGATGCACGCCCAGCATTCTTCGTCCGAGGATCCCCGGATTCCCCGGCGGGAGTTGCGCGAAAATCGCTGAAGGCGTATAGCGCCGGGCTCCAACTGTCATCTTCCTCTCCTGCTCGGACCGCCAACCAGGCTCCCCCAAGGGCGGCACTATTAGCCGTAGCTTCTGAGAAAACCTTGCGAACTCCATCTGACGGAATCACCCCGAGGGAAGTACAATAGCCGAGCCAACCTATGCGCCGACCGGGGAAATCGCATCCCAATACTAAGAAGGAGACAGGCAGGGGCCGCGTGCGGATCCATCTCCGTTTCGATCGCAATTTCTGGCGCAGTCGCCAGTTCTGGACTTCCTGGACGGGCCTTACGATCGCCGGGACCTTCGCGGTCGTGTTCCTGGTCGGGACGGGCGTCTTCCTCTACTACTGGTTCAGCTTCGAGCGGATGATGGACATGCGCTTGAGCGGCCAGGTGTTTGGGCAGGCCGCCGAGGTCCTGAGCGCCCCGGGGCAGATCGAGGTCGGCCAGCCGCTCGCGCCGCAGCAACTCGTCGCTTACCTCGAGCGCGCCGGGTACACGCAGCAGGCTGACGACTTCTCGCCGGGCTGGTTTCAGGGCGCGAATTCCTTCATCGAAATTCATCCCTCCAAGAGTTCCTATTTCGAGGGCGCCGACGCGCTCCGCGTCGATTTCTCCCGCGGAAAGATCGCCGTGATCCGTCAGCTCGACACGGGACAAACGGTGACCGCCGCGCAGATCGTGCCGGTCGTGATCACCACGCTGTTCGGCAGCTCGCGAGTGAAGCGCCGCGTGGTGCATTACGACGAATTGCCGCCGACCCTGATCCATGCGGTGAGGGCGGCCGAGGACAAGCGCTTCTTCGAAGAGCCGGGCTTCGACATCCGCCGCATCATCGCCGCCGCGCTGGTCGATCTGCGCCTCGGTCGCAAGGCGCAGGGCGCCAGCACCATCACGATGCAGGTGGCGCGCAGCTTCTTCTTCACGCAGGCGCGCACGTTCCGCCGCAAATTCGAGGAAGCCTTGATGGCGCTCGAGCTCGAGCACCATTTCACCAAGGAACAGATTTTCGATCTCTACGCGAATCAGGTGTACCTCGGCAATCGCGGCAGCTTCGCCATCCACGGCTTCGGCGAAGCCGCCCAGTCCTATTTCGGAAAGGACATCCGCGACCTGGATCTGGCGCAGGACGCCTTCCTCGCCGGCATCATCCGCGCTCCGAACCACTACGCCACCAGCGACCAGCATCCCGACCGCGCCATCGACTCGCGCGACCGCGTCCTCAACGCGATGACCGAGGACGGCTTCATCACCCCGGCGCAGGAGGCGGCCGCCAAACAGGAACAATTGGACGTGCGGCCGGCGGCGATATCCTCCAGCAGCGCGCCCTATTTCGTGGATCTGGTGCGCAGCCAGCTGCTCAATCATTTCTCGGAAACCGATCTGACGACGCAGGGCTTCCGCGTCTATACCACGCTCGACCCGGACCTGCAGCGGGTGGCGGGTCAGGCCGTCGAGGACGGCATGAAGCTGGTGGATCAGCGCCTGGCCAATCGTTTCGCCCGCTGGAAAAAACAAGGCAAGGTGGTCCCGCATCCGCAGGTCGCGCTGGTGGCACTCGACCCGCAAACCGGCAAGGTGCGCGCTCTCGTCGGCGGACGCGACTACGCTGAAAGCCAGTACGACCACGTGCTGGCGCGCCGGCAGCCCGGCTCCTCTTTCAAGCCGTTCGTTTATGCCGCCGCGTTCCTCAACGGTCTCGACGGCCGCCAGCCGGTCGTGACTCCTGTGACCACCGTCGTCGACGAGCCCACCACGTTCGATTTCGACGGAACCGACTACACGCCCGACAACTACGAGCAGCGCTTCTTCGGCGTCGTCACGGCCAAGGATGCGCTGACCCATTCCCTCAACGTCGCCACGGTCAAATTCGCCCGCATGGTTGGCTACGACTGGGTCCTTCAGGTCGCCAAACAGATGAAGCTCGACGACCAGATCCAGGCCACACCGGCCATGGCTCTCGGCGCCTACGACATGACCCCGCTCGAGGTCGCCGCCGGCTATACCGCGCTCGAAAATAGCGGCGTCCGCGCCGAGCCGATGTTTATCCGTAGCGTGGTGAAAAAGGATGGCACGGTGGTCGCGCAGAACCGGCCCCAGGTTTCCGCGGTCCTCGATCCCCGCGTCGCTTTCCTGGTCACCACGCTGATGGAGAGCGTCCTCGACCATGGCACCGGCGTCGTCGCGCGCCAGATGGGTTTTGAGGCGCCCGCCGCCGCCAAAACGGGTACCTCACACGACGGCTGGTTCGCCGGCTACACGTCGAAACTCATCTGCATCGTCTGGGTGGGCTTCGATGACAACCGCCAACTGAACCTCGCCGGCGCGGAATCGGCGGGCCCGATCTGGGCCGAATTCATGAAAACTGCGCTGCAGGTCCCCGGCTACGACAATCCCCAGCCGTTCGATCCCCCGTCCGGTGTGATCGCGGCTCAGATCGATCCTGAGTCGGAAGAACTGGCCACGGCCAAGTGCCCCAATCCGCAGCAGGATTATTTCATCACGGGAACCCAGCCGACCGAATACTGCCCGTTGCACGGCGGCGCCATGGCCCATCTGCCGCCCCCAGTCTCCTGGATGGCCCACCTCTTCGGCGGCGACAAGAACCCCGCTCCTCCCAAGAATGCGCCCGGCCGCGTGACCATGCCCGCCGTTCCGGCCCAGCTCCAGCCGTCGGGGCCAAAACAGGCCGCGCAACCGGCACAGCCCGAGAAAGCGGAGAAAAAAGGGTTTTTTCAGAAATTCTTTGGTATCTTTGGAGGTAGCAAGAAGGCGTCGAAGCACACGCCTTCCGAGCCATAGGGGGCCGTCACCGATGAAATTCCGCACGGTGATCGGATGGGGATTTTTTCTTCTCGCCATTTGTCTGTTCGCCATTCCTTCTTTTGCGATACATCGAGGGCCGATAACGCAGCAGCAGAACAAGCAGCAACCTGCGCCGGCTTCCGGCTCCGCGATTGCCGCGCAGGAAAAGCAGGCTTCCGAAGTTTCCTCCACGTCTCCGGCCAACCCGCAGCCGCCGCCGATGACGCCCGAGCAGAAAGAAGAAATGCGCGCCGACCTTCTGATGGTGCGCAAGATGTATCCGCAGGCCATCGACGCCTACAAGGACCTGCTTCGCCAGAAACCGAAGGATGCCGGCCTGCTCAACAAGATTGGTATCAACTACCAGGAACTCGGAGACCTGAAGCAGGCTGAGCACTATTACAAATTGGCCGTAAAGAACAACAAGCACTTCGCCAACGCGGAAAACAATCTCGGCACCATCGACTTCGGCCGCCACAAGTACAAGGGCGCCATCAAGCACTTCAAGAAGGCCGTCAAGATCGACCCCACGATCGCCGCCGCCTTCAGCAACATGGGCTACGCCTATCTGGCCCGCAAGAAAATCGAGGACGCGATCCTTTCCTTCCGCCAGGCGATCCTGGTCGACCCGAACATCTTTGCCAATCGAAGTTCCGCGGGCGCCGTGGTCGAGCAGGAAGGAAATCAGCCGCCCGGCCTTTTCTATTACACGCTCGCCAAAACATTCGCCATCCTCGGCAATGCCCAAAGCTGCGCGCACTATCTGAAAATGTCACGCGACGAGGGTTACAAGAAGTACGTCGATGCCGCCAAGGATCCCGCTTTCAAGTCCGTGCTCAAGGATCCGCGCGTGCAAGCCATCCTGTTCCCGACGCCGCCCGCGCCTTCCACCTCCACTACGGTTCGCAAAGCCGACCAATAGTCCGCTCCACTCGAGCTTCTCGATCTTCGCGCGCCGCCGCGGGAGCCTCCTCTCGCGCGAGGATTCCGAAACTGCGCCGTCGCTATGCGCCTCTCTCGTCTCGCACCGTTCCTCCGTAGTACTTTGGTTCGATTGACGCTTTTCCCTCTCGCCTTTAAACGTGATGTAGAAGCTGCGGAACCACGCCGGAAACCGAGCGGTGCAGAAAGTGCGCCGCACCGGCCACCCGATCCGAAGGGCGGCTGAAACTTCCCGAGCTGTTCCGAAATGATACAGACGGTCGCCGTGTGTCCGCTCGGTCGCATCCGAAGCGGGCGCCTGGACGAATATGAGGAGTCGTGGGGAACGCATTGAAGAAGCGAAGCAGGCGATGCCGTGAGGGCGAGCGAGGCACCGAAATGCTGGAATTCGCCTTCGTTGTGACGATGCTGATGATGCTGTTGCTCGGCATCGTCACATTTGCGCGCGGCTACAACGTCTATCAATCCATCACGCGGGCGGCGCGGGAGGGCGCGCGGATGGCCGTGTTGCCCGATTGCGCCACGTGCGGAAACACGTATCTCGATCCGTCGAGCGGAGTGACCCAGTCGAACAGCACGGTTTTCGCCGACGCCGTCTCGCCCGCTCTCCAGTCCGCGAACCTGAACCCGACAGCCGTGCTGAACTATTCCGAAACGGTCGGCTGGCTCGATACCGGCGACACCGAACAGCAATGCGGCGTGACAATCAGTTTCCAATATCCCTACCGGTTGGCTTTGCCCTTCACCACGATGAATCTCACCACCATCAACATCCCCGCCCATGTCCAGATGCGCCGGGAAAACCAGCCGAAAGGAACCACCTGCCCATGAGAACCCCAACTGCGGTCCGAGAGGCCCAGCGGTTTTCAGTGGCACAGCCTTCAGGCTGTGCGCTTCCGTTTTCCCCGGCAGATGCCGAGTGTGCCGCGGTTCGATCGGACAAGCCTGAGAGCCGGGGGAAGGGAAGAGCAAAGCGCCGCGAGCGAGGCGTGGAGCTGCTCGAGTTCGCGTTGGTTCTTCCGTTGCTCCTCGTGCTGCTCGTCGGCATCTTCGATTTTGGCGCCGCGTTCGCACTGCGGCAGAAGATGACCAACGCCGCGCGCGAGGGAGCGCGCATCGTGGTTTCCTCCCCGCTCACCGACCAGAGCTGCACGAGCAGTACGCCATGCTCGATCGTGGCCGCCGCGAACGCGGTGGTGCAATACATGGACGATGCCGGGGCCAGTCTTTCCTGCGTCCAGCCGTCCTCGCCCACGTCGAGCGGTTCGCTCGAATGGACTTACACCTGTTCGACGGGCGCGCGGCTGGTGATCAATCGCAGCTACACAATTTCCGCAACGGGCGGCTTGCTGCCCGCCACGCAAGTGACGCTCGTCTATCCCATCACCTGGCGACTCTTGTCGTTCCTGCCCGGCTATTCGAATGGGGCGAAGCTTTCGACGGCGGTCACCATGGCCAATCTGGTGGATTGAGAGGGGGAAAAGTGGCAAGGCCAAAGCAGGGAAGCAGGCAACGGGAGGAGCGCGGCGTATCGCTCGTGCTCGTCGCGCTCGCACTCGTGGCGATGCTGGCGGCCGCATCGCTCGCCATCGATCTCGGCATCTTGTACGTGGGCCGAAGCGAGGCGCAGCGCGCCGCCGACGCGGCCGCCCTCGCCGGCGCCTCGGCGTTCGTCGATTCCGGCTGCACGTCGATGAATGGCGGCTGCATCGCCGGCGGTTCGCAGGAGACCCTCGCGCGCGAGCAGGCGGAAACCGTAGGCTCGCAGGATTCGGTGATGGGACAGGTGGCGAAGATTGAGGATGGCGACGTCACTTTCAACTATCCGACTCCCATGGAGCCGCAGATTTCCGTCACCGTCCAGCGAAGCACCGCTCGTGGGAATGCCATCCCCATGCTCTTCTCCCGCCTGTTCGGCGTCGCTCTCGGCAGTGTTTCGGCGACGGCAACCGCCGAAGCCTTCGATCCGAGCGGCTCGAACGTTCCGGTCAGTTTCGGTTGCGTCGCGCCCTTCCTCGTGCCGAATTGCGATCCGGTGCATACGAGCCCCCCCGTCAATTCCAGTTGCGCAGGCGGCACCGCCGGATATTTCATCAATCAATCGACCGGCGAGCCGGAAAATCCCGGCGTCTATCCAAGCGGCGTTGTCGGCGAGCCGTGGCAACTGCACAGCTACGCCGCGCCCAGCCAGTGGTATCTGGTCGCCTACAACGATTCGCTCGGCTCGCAAATTTCCGGCTTGAGCGGCAACGGCAACGGCCAGAGCGCGTCTCTTCTGCGCCAATACATCTCGGAATGCGCGCCCTCGCAGCTCGCTTGCGGCGATACGATCACCACGGATAATGGCAACGTTGTCGGCCCGACCGACCAGGGCGTCGACGCGCGGATCAACGCCAGCGCCGACGGTCCCAACAACGGACAGGATACGATCGACACTTCGGTTGGCCCGCCCTTTCGGGTGACCGGTGGCGCGAACAATCCCAACCCCTCGCTCGTTGGCCAGACCTACTTCGGCCCCAGCCCCTCGGAGGTTCTGGTCCCCGTCTATGGCGGCCAAACGCTCAATGCGGGCGGCGACACGGCTACGATCGTCGGTTTTATGCAGATCTTCATCCAGTACGCAACGCACAGCGGCACGAGTGATCTCATCAATGTCGTCGTCTTGAAAGTGATGGGTTGTGCCAGCGGAAGTGGAGGAAACGGTTCCGATAATTCCACTTCTTCACTCACCGATGCAGGAGGAGCACCGGTTCCCATCCGCCTGATCCGCACGCAGTAGCTGTCCTCAGCCATCGATCTCGCGGGAAAAAGAACGTCTTGCAGTCACTTCGCAAGCGGTTTTACGCCCACTCGTTCGGCTCTTGTCCCACACTAACTATTAGCTGCGATGTCAATAGCTGCATGCGCCAGCCCATTACGAAGCGCGAACCGGCCGATTTTCCCGAATAAGCCTCTGGCCGCTTCTTGGCGCAACTGCGTGGGTAAAACCCAGCCTTCGGGTACTCCTACCGGTCTTACCATTATCCGAATATTTCCTCATCTGTCAATGGCTCAAAAGATACCGAAAGGCTCCGGAAGTTTGTGTCCCACAACAACTTCCCTATGGACATCTGGCGGAACCTGAGTAGAATTTCCTTACCGAAGCGTGGCGGCGTAAACCGGTTTTTGGGGGTAAGGAATCGGTGCCGGTCGCGGTGGACGAAATGGCTTGTTTCTTCCGCGCAAACTCGCCTAGGGGATTGACTCTTTCCCTGACAGCCACGCAATCGGCCATGGCATTCGGAGTCATGTCGAGATTCAGAGACGCAAGTCCCGAAACCGGAGCGAACCGATGGAGGTTCCGATGACGCGCAAGACCGAATCAGGCCAGGCGCTGGTGCTTACGGCCGTGGCGCTGGTGGCCCTGCTGGGTGTGATGGGCCTGGCAATCGATATGGGCGTGCTGCGCTACGACAAGCGTCTGCAGCAAACAGCGGCCGATGCCGCAGCGGTCGCGGGAGCAGCGAACCTGCCCTACGACGGTGCCGGCTCTTCCGGCGTTACAACCGCGGCACGAGTCGCATCGGCACAGAATGGCTTTACCGATGGCTCCAGTGCCACATGCGGAGCGCCACCCACGAATTTGGCTCTCTATGCTGTCCAGGTGACGGTCTGCAATCCGCCGATCGATGGGCCGCATACCGGTGATTCGAACTATGTCGAGTCCTACGTGTCGGAAGGTCAGCCGACTTTCTTCATGAAAGTTATGGGCGTCTCGACGAAAACAGTTACCGCCCGCGCGGTTGCAACTGACAAGGGGGGCGACGTCTCCGGCGGCTGCCTGATCACCCTCGGCCCTCCACAGGCCAGCATCGAAGGTGTCAATATCAATGGCAGCGCAACGTTGAATGCTCCGAACTGCGGAATCGAAGATAACGGTGACTTCAACACGAAGGGGAATAAGCTGATCGTAAATGCCCAGTCATTTGGCGTCTCTGGGGGTTGGAATTCGAGCGGTCCGGGAGGAACAGTGACATGCTCGGGATCGACGGCTAACTGCCCGGCGACCGGGGCTGGTGCCGCGTTCGATCCACTGACGACCTATAAGACCAACTCACCCTGCACCGATGGCACATATACATGCACGGAATGCCCGCTGGGCTATAACTGTACAGTCTCAGATCCAGCGATCACAATTAATGGCGGTTCAACGTGCGGTACCGGCTGCACGTATGACAGCACCACCAGCACCTACACAATTGTTCCGGGAATATATAGTTCCATCACGATCACGGGGGCAGGCTCGACGCCCAACGTGGTTTTTGAACCGGGCGTGTACGTCGTTGATGGTTCTGGCCTCTGTTCTTCTTCAGGCGCGGCCTGTTTCAACGAAACGGGGAATGCGAATATCTCCACTGGGACGGGAACGGCCAACGGTGGCGGCTTGACATTCTATTTTATCAACAATTCGACGGTCAATATCACCGGCACGCCCACGCTCACCCTGATTGCGCCAAGCAGCGGAACCTATCAAGGACTCTTGATGTTTCAAGCTCCGTCGGATTGCAGCACCTACCAACCCTGTGACGTCAACACGGGCGGCCCTAATCAAACACAGGCGGTTTCAAGTGATGCGGGTCCGGCTCTGGGAGGCAACAGCGGAAGCAATTACGAAGGTGCTCTCTATTTCCCCGACGATCAGGTGACCTTCTTTGGAAACAGCACCGGGACAGCCAGCAGCGGCTACAGTGTCGCCACGGTCGTCTCCTATTCGTTCGCGATGAGCGGCAACCCTTACGTCAACCTGACGGGACCAGGCGGAATGCCCGGTGGTCAGGGGATTTTGCACACAGCTATCCTGGTGGAGTGAGGTAGGGAGCCATGCTGGCAATGTTTGGCAAGATTGTGCAAAAGAATCACGGATCCATCGGGCGCGCAGGGGGAAAACTCGATTCGCAGTCTGGCCAGAGCCTGCTTGAAATGGCTTTGCTCACGCCATTGCTACTGGCGATGGTGCTCGGCTCCATTGAGTTGGGCCGATACGCATACCTGAGTATTCTCGTCGGGAACGCGGCGCATGCTGGTGCCCTCTACGGCGCGCAGAGCACCGGGCAAGCCGCGCCGCCGCCGCCTACGACTCCGCTGACCGCGAACGGCAGTATGAACGGTGGTATCACTGTGGCTGCCCAGAATGATTTTCAGAATAACGGGGGACAAAGCGCCCAAAATCTCATAGTGACATGGACCAACTCATGCGCTTGTGATAACCAGGGAACCCTGACTTCGGAAGTTTGCACAACAGGAGCAAGTGCTACCGCGGGCATATGTCCCGCGGGCCAGAATTGGGTTGTCATGGTTGCCGTAACCGCTAAGGCGACTTTCGATTCTTTATTCAAATACCCGTGGATTCCGAGCCCGATTACCGTCTCGAGAACCTCCACGATGAGAGTCGCGAATTACTAAGAAAGTGTCGATTCAACGGCCAAATAAGTTATTGCGTGCGCGCCACTGGGCAGAAGGTGGAAGTACCCTGGT
>JAGWOX010000106.1 GCA_028877145.1 Acidobacteriota bacterium
AAGTAGACTTGCGCGCGGAGGGAATTTTTGGAATCGGTGTCGAGTCCCCACTGCTTCACATGGCCAGCGACGCCGATGATTTCAAAGCAGAAGGTGTGGGTCTGGTCTCCCTGGCAGATGGATTGGCCAACGGCGTTTCCTTTGGGGAAATATTTTCGAGCCAAGACCTCGTCGACGACCACGACGGGCTTGGAGCGTTCGTTGTCGCTGGCAGTGAAAAAACGTCCTGCCAGGAGGGGGATGCGCATGGCCTTGAGGTAATCGGGGCCAACGATGTAATCGAGCATGCCGTACATCTGGCTTTCGCTCGTGGGCTTGGGCTGGCCTGCGACCCAGAAGTTCTGGTCGTCTTCGCTGTACATGGGGAATGCACCCCAACTGAGCGATTCCGCTTCGACGCCGGGGACAGCGGAGATGGCGGAATCGAAATTGCGAAGGGCGGTGCGGATGGCCGCGGCAGGGGCGTGGTTCATTTGCGGCGGAAGCGCGAGGTTGAAGGTGAGAATGTGATTCGGATCGAAGCCAGGATTGACATTCCAAAGCTGAGCGAGGCTGCGAATCATCAAGCCGGCTCCGGCGAGAAGCACCAAAGCTAATGCCATTTGGACGGTGACGAGCAGGCCCTGCGTACGGTGGTGCGAACCGCCGCGCGACCCGCGAGCACCGTCCTTCAGGGTTTCGTAGGCGCCGGGGTGCGCGGCACGGATCGCGGGAAGCAAGCCGAAGAGAATTCCCGCGCCCAGCGAGATGATTACGGTGAACCAGAGCACGCGGGCGTCGATGCCCACCTCGCCGGCGCGCGGCAGAGTGGCCGGAAGAGCGGCCAGAGCGGCACGCGTACCGATGGCGGCGACAGCAAGCCCGAGTGCGCCGCCAAGGATTGCTAGCAGGACACTTTCCGTAAGCATCTGGCGAACCAGGCGCCCGGTGCCGGCGCCGAGAGCGCTGCGCACGGCGATCTCCCGGCCGCGCGCGTTGCCGCGGGCAAGCAGGATGTTGGCCACGTTGACGCAGGCAATCAGCAACACGAATCCCACCGCTCCCATCAAGAGAAGAAGAAAGCCGCGAACTTTACCTACGATGCTGTCCTTCAGGGGATTGAGTGCGGCGCCCATGTCCTTATCGGCTTCCGGATAGACTTTGGCGAGCTGGGCAGTGACGCGCTGCATGTCGTCGCGGGCTTGCTGGAGCGTGACGCCAGGCTTGAGCCGCGCCATGCCGTGAATGCCAAGGCCGGCGAGGCGATACTTAACTGCGGGATTTGCGAATTCACCGAGAGGAATGTAGACATCAACGGAGCTGAAATAGCGCATGGGTAGATCGAGATGCCCCGGAAAGACGCCGACAATGGTGTAGCCCTGGCCGTCGAGAGAGATTTCCTGGCCGATGACATTGGGCGAGGCGCTGAATCTACGCTGCCACAGGTCCTTGCTGATTGCAACAACGTGTGACACGCCAATTTGGTCTTCAGCAGGAGTGAACCAGCGACCGATGACGGGCTGGATGCCCAGCATGGGGAAGAGGTCGGAGGTGACTGCCGCAGCATCGAGTTCTTCGGGAGCTCCGGCGCCCGTGAGCAGGAAGCCCGTTGTGCGCGAAACGGCGAAATAGGAGAAGCACTGGTTGAGGCGGTGCCAGTCGAGGAAATTGGGATAAGAGATGGAGCCGCGCGGGAAATGGGGCTTGCTGGCGTCGACAGTCACCAGACGGCCGGGGTCTGGATAGGGTAATGGATTCAGCAGGACGCCGTTTACGACGGAGAAAAGAGCGGTGTTGGCCCCGATGCCCAGTGCGAGGGTGAGGATGGCAACTGTGGTGAAGCCGGGAGATTTGCTCAGCATGCGCAACGCGTAGCGGATATCTTGCAGGAGGGATTCGACGAACTGCGTACCACGAGCTTCGCGGCATTCTTCCTTGACGCCCTCGACGCCGCCGAATTCGATCCTGGCACGGCGGCGAGCCTCGCCCGCCTCAACGCCGGCTGCGATCAGTTCCGCGGTTTTCTGCTCGATGTGGAAGCGCAATTCGGAATCGAGTTGGGCTTCCAGGTTGCGTTTGCGGAGGAGGCGCCTGAGCCAATTCATTGTTTTCTCCTATTCCTGACGCAGGGCGACGTTGGGGTCGATGCGCATGGCGTGGCGGGCGGGAATGTAGCAGCCCAGCAGCGCAACGGTGACGAGTATGGCGGCGGAGGCTGAGTAGGTTGCCGGATCCGTCGGCGTAATCTGAAAAAGCAGGCTGCGCAAGAGTCGCGTCAACGCCAATGCGCCCCCAATTCCTACGACGACGCCTGCTCCCGCCATAAACATCCCGCTACGAATCACCATGCGCAGCACATCGGCTCGCTGCGCGCCCAGGGCCATGCGGATCCCGATCTCTCTGGCGCGCCGACTGACCATATAGGAGATCACGCCGTAGATTCCGACGCCCGCAAGCACCAACGCCAAGGCTGCGAACAGGCCGACGGCCGCCGTCTCGAAACGCTGGTCAGCAGTTTCCCTGGCGAGCAAATCGTCCATCGTGGCAACTTCGGAGAGCGGCAGTTCCTTATCGATGGCCTGCACCTGCGAGCGAAGCGCGGGCACAAGCGTGCGCGGGTCGGACGTAGTGCGGAGCAAGACCGTTATGTCCGTGCTCGGCGATTGGGTGAAGGGCAGGAAGACTTGCGGCAGTGGTTTGTCGCCGCGCCCGACACGCCGAATGGCGGCAGACACGCCGACGATGGAGGCCGCCGTCTGGTCGGAGGTGCCAACCGCGACAAGGATGTGCTCGCCGATGGGATTTGCGCCATGCGGGAAAAAGCGTCGAGCGAACTCCTGGTTCACAACCGCGACATTCCCCGTGTTCGGCCCGTCACCGGCGTCGAATCCGCGGCCCGACAGGATTGGAATTCCGAGGGTGCGAAAATAGCCGTCGCTCACCGAGTCGAGCGGAACGGACGCCGCCGGATCGCTCAACGCGGGGGCTGGGCGGCCCTCGATTCCAACACGCATTTCCATGGACAGCATGTTTGGAAGGCTAGTGGACAAGCTGGCGGCGTGAACTCCGGGAAGAGCGCTGATGCGGTCGAGAAGCTGCGTGGAAAACGTCGCCTGCTCTGGTTCCGCGGAGTACTTGTCGAGTGGAAGGGAAATTCGAGCGGTCAGGAGATTGTGGGGATCGAATCCGGAGCTCACGTTTGTCAGACGGAGAAAGCTTTGTAACAGCAGACCCGCAGCGATCAGCAGGACCGCAGCGGCCGCAACTTCCGCGACGGCCAGCAGATTTCGCAGGAATGCGTTGTTCCGTGAGCCCGTGGCTTGTGCGCGGCCGGCTTGGATAGGGTCGTTGAGGTTTGGGCTGAAAAGAGTCAACAACGGCGCGAAGCCGGAGATGGCTCCGGTCAAGGCAGAGAGAGCGATCGTAAACGCGAGTGCGACGGCGTCGATGCGCACATTCTGGATATTCAGCAAGCCGCTGGGCACGAAAGAACGCAGAAGCACGACGCCCCAGGATGCGCCGAGCAGGCCGAGGAACCCACCCATGGCAGACAGAAGCATGCTTTCCGTCAGGAGTTGCCGCGCGAGGCGGGAGCGTGTAGCACCGAGGGCGGAGCGCATGGCGAATTCGCGAGCGCGGACAGAGCCGCGCGAGAGTTGCAGGTTCGCGATGTTCGCGCAGGCAATCAGCAAAATGAATGAGACCGCGGCCATGAGCGTCCAGAGAGGAGCACGGTCGCTGCCTGTCAAATGATCATGTAGGGAAACGACGCTCAGATGAACTTCTTGCGAGTAGCGGCCAATAAATTTCGGAAGCAGCGGCAATGTACGGCTGTCAATCAATGAAAGGTCGGCTTCCGCCTGAGCGAGCGTCACGCCCGGCTCCAGTCTCGCGATGACACCGAGAAACCAAATTGCCGAACTCGCATCAGCCGGCGGCGCGAGGGGCACGAACACCTGCGGCTGCCTGCCCGAGGTTGGGAATTTGAAACTCGCGGGAAGGACTCCGATTATGGAATAGTCCTTGTCGTCGAGCATAATCGGCCGCCCGAGGATTCCCGGATCGCCCGCGTAGCGCGACTGCCAAAGTCCGTAGCTCAATATGGCCGCGCGCGGGCCTCCCGGACGATCCTCTTCTGAAGTAAAGCTTCGGCCGCTTGCCAGTTCCACGCCAAGCACGGAGAAAAAATTCGCAGACACGCTCGTGCCCGGAATCCTTTCCGGAGTGCCCGCTCCTGTGAGCGTAAAGTCCCTCGTAAAATGCGTGGCGGCAATTCCGGAAAACACGTGATTCTGGTCGCGCCAGGCGAAATAGGTTGGGTGGGGTACAGCGGACCTGTGCATATCCGCTTCAGGGTTTTGAAGTGTGGTCCAGACGAGGTGCGTCGGGTCTTTGTAAGGAAGCGGCCTCAGCAATACGGCATCTACGACGGAAAAAATCGCGGTGTTGGCGCCGATGCCGAGGGCGAGGGTGATCATTGCAACGATGGTAAAGGCCGGTGATTTGCGGAGGGTGCGGAAGGCGTAGCGAATATCTTGAAGCACGCTTTCGAGGAAATGGGTGCCACGGGCCTCGCGGCATTCTTCCTTGACGCCTTCGACGCCACCGAATTCGAGCATGGCGCGGCGACGCGCCTCGGCTGGCGCGATGCCGGCGGCGATCAGTTCCGAAGTCCGCTGCTCGAGGTGGAACAGCAGCTCGGAATCGAGTTGGGCTTCGAGTTTGCGTTTGCGGACAAATCTTCCAAGCCAACTCATTGGCTCTTCCTACTGCGCCGTGCGAAGAATCAGCGCGACGGCCTGGGACATTCGCTCCCAGTTTTCCATTTCGGCTTCGAGCTGTTTGCGACCCTTGGCGGTGAGTTTGTAAAACTTGGCGTCCCGGCCCGTTTCGGTGGCTCGCCAGTCGGCGGCCAGCCAGCCGCGGTTTTCGAGGCGATGCAGCGCGGGATAGAGCGAGCCCTGCTGGAGCTGGAAGTAGTCTTTGGAAATCTGCTGGATGCGCTGGGAGATAGCGTAGCCGTGAATCGGGCCCAGCGCTACAACCCGCAGGATGAGCATGTCGAGCGTGCCCTTGAGTATGGCGGCTTTATTTTCAGTCATGAGTGACACCTAGGATTTCTACCTATACGCCTAGGAATTCTAGGTGTCAAGGGAAAAGTCCGCCGCGGAAAATATCATGTTGGGTCGACGACGTGCGCAGTATTCCCACCCTTGCCGAAAGCGCAAGGGTGGGGCACCCAGAACGGCGCGCGGAAATTGCACTTCACCTTCGCAGGAGGTGTTCAGGCGATGATTCAGTCACTCGGAGCAACCGTCGCGGGGACGAAGAGGCGGTTGTAGAGGGCCATCAGGACGGCAGTGAGCGCGCCGATTGCGGCGAGGACCCACCAGAGCTGGCCGGGGCGCTTCACCACCTCGCCGTAGTAGTGGAGCAGGTGACCGCCGATCTGGCCGGAGACGAAATAGCCGACGGCGATGGGCAGGAACGCGTAGCCCATGAAGACGCCCTGCTGGCCCTCGGGAGCGAGGCGCGAAACGTACTCGTAGAAGCGGGGCGCCTGGGTCATCTCGCCGAGCGAGAACACGACGAGCGCGGCCGCGGCCATCCAGACCGAACGATGGGCCGAAACCGTGAGCATCGAGAGCGCCGCCAAAACGACGCCGATCGTCATCGCACGGAAGCTGGCAATGCGGCGGGTGAGATGGCTGATGAGCACCTGGAAAAAGATGATCATCAGGGCGTCGATCGAAAGCAGGCGGCCGATGCCGGCGTCGGACATCGCCGGGGCCACGTAGCGATGGATGTAGGTGGGCATGACGACCCAGAAGGCGTAGAACGTGACCCAGTAGCCGGAGAAGATCAGCAGGAAAAGGACGAATCTCCAGTTGCGCAGCACGAGCACCGTGTTCGCCAGCGCCTGGCGCACCGAAGTGACTGAGCGCGCGGTCGGCGCCTTTGCCGGTTCCCGGAAAAAGAACAGCACGACGAACACCATCGCGAAAACGGCGAGGGCGGCGAAGCGGAAATTATTCTCCATCCCGAATGCCGCCACCACAGCCGAGCCCACCAGCGGGCCGAGCGCGCCGCCCACGTTCACCAGCGTGTAGTAGATCGAGTAACCGATCGACCGCACCTCTTCGGTCGAGGAAACGGCGACCGTCCCGACGACGCAAGGCTTCACGAGCGCGGGACCCAGGGCCGTGATCAGCAGGATCACAAGCACGAGCCAGTACATCGGCAGCGCCGCGCGGACAGGAGCCATCCACGGAGCGGAAACGGAACCGAGCAGGAAATAGCCGATTCCGGCGATCAGATAGGCGAACGCCAGCGCGCGCCGGAAACCGAAACGATCGGCCAGCGAACCCACCAGCACCGGCAGCGCATACACCGTCAGCCCGAACCAGCCCATCAATTGGCCGGTGGCGACGTCCGACAGCTTAAGTTGGCCGGTGAGGAACAGTGCCAGGAACGCCTGCTGCGCGTAGAACGCCAGCCGCTCGAACATCTCACTGGAGTTGGCGACCCAGAACGCGGTCTGGAAACCGGTGCGAACCTTCTCGAATCGAGAACCGAGGCTCAAAGGCGCCTCCCGTGGAAGCCGGGCGAGATTGTAACGGAAGGCAGGGCGGAAAGCCGATGGATTCTTGCGGGCGGGGGGTTCGGTACCGCGCGTTGTTGGGGATGTGCTACTATCGATTTTTGCGCGCCGGGGAAATAGAAGCGCGCGCTTCTTCGAGGCCCCTTTGCCATCTCCAACGATGAAGGCCCTGAGAAAGGCACGCCCAGACCGCGGTGCTCAACTCGAATCCATTCCAGTTCCCTCGATCGGTCCCAACGACGTTCTGGTGCGGGTGCGCGCGGCGTCGATCTGCGGCACCGATCTCCACATCTACGAGTGGGACGCGTGGTCGCAGTCGCGACTGCGGCCGCCGCTGACCTTCGGCCACGAATTTTGCGGCGTGGTCGAAAAAATCGGTGATGAGGTCGCCGGGTTCGCACCCGGCGATTTTGTGAGCGCCGAAATGCACGTGAATTGCGGCCATTGCCTGCCCTGCCGGCTGGGCGAAGGGCACGTCTGCGAAAACGTGCGGATCATCGGCATCGACGTCGACGGCTGTTTCGCCGAATTCGTGCGGATCCCCGCCCGCAACGTTTGGAAAATCGATCCGTCGATTCCCGTCCATTACGCGGCGGTGATGGACCCGCTCGGGAACGCCGTGCACACGGTGCTGGCGGGGCCGGTGGCCGGGCGAACAGTTGCGGTGACGGGCTGCGGGCCGATCGGATTGATGTCGATCGCCGTGGCGCGCGCGGCGGGAGCTTCGACGGTGATTGCGACCGAGGTGAATGCGTATCGCCGCGAGCTGGCCACGAAGATGGGCGCCGACGCGGCCCTCGATCCGGCGGCGGGCGACGTGGTGGCCCAGGCGAAGGATATGACCGGCGGCGACGGTGTTGACGTCCTGCTCGAAATGAGTGGGCATCCCGAAGCAATCCACCAGGGTCTGGCGATGCTGCGACCCGGAGGGCGCGCTTCTCTGCTCGGCATTCCTCGGGGACCAGTGACGCTTAACCTGTTCGACGACGTCATCGGGAAGGGAGTGGTCGTACAGGGAATTTTCGGCCGGCGCATGTTCGGGACGTGGGTTGAGATGACGGCGCTGCTCAAGAGCGGGCGCCTGAATCTGGAGCCGCTGTTCCACGAGCGGTTGCCAATCGAGAACTTCCAGCAGGCATTCGAGTTGCTCGAAGCCGGACGGGCAAACAAGGTGCTCCTGTTTCCGAACGGTTTTGTGGATTGAAACTGCGTTCCCTTCCCCGCCGCCGCGCAGGCCTATAATGATTTTTTATTCCCAGGATCAAAGAAGGAGGACCCATGACGACCGCCGTCCGCCCCCAACTCCACTATCTGCACGACGTGCTGGAGGAATTGAAAGCGCAGCATCTGTATCAGAAGCTGCCGATACTTTCCGGAGAGCAGAAACCTGTCACCGTCGTGAACGGGCGGGAAGTCGTCAACTTGAGTTCCAACAATTATCTGGGACTCGCCGCCCATCCCAAGCTGAAGCGCGCTTCAATCGAAGCGATCCGGAAATTCGGCGCGGGTACCGGCGCGGTCCGCACGATCGCGGGCACGATGACGATTCACATGGAACTGGAGGAGCAGATCGCGCGATTCAAGCAGACCGAGGCGGCGGTCGTGTTCCAATCGGGATTCACGGCCAATGCGGGGACGGTTTCGGCCGTGCTTAACAAGGAAGATCTGATCATCTCGGACGAACTGAATCACGCGTCGATCATCGACGGCTGCCGGCTCTCGAAAGCCACGATCAAGGTGTACAAGCATTGCGACGTGGAAGATTGCGAGCGGATCTGCAAGGAAACCGAGAACTGGCCGGGACGCAAGCTGCTGATCACCGACGGCGTATTCTCGATGGACGGCGACATCGCGCCGCTCGACAAGCTGTGCGACCTGGCCGAGAAATACAACTGCATCATGATGGTCGACGACGCGCATTCCTCCGGCGTTCTGGGCCGCGGCGGCCGCGGCACCGTGGATCACTACAACTGCCACGGCCGCGTGGATATCCAGGTGGGCACGCTGAGCAAGGCGATCGGATCGATGGGCGGGTACGTTTGCGGCTCCCGCGACCTGATCGATTTTCTTTACCACCGGGCCCGGCCGTTCCTGTTTTCCACTTCGCATCCGCCGGCCGTGATCGGCGCCTGCCAGGCCGCGTTCACGATGCTCGAGGGAGCCGAGGGCGAGCGGCTGGTGAAGAAGCTGTGGAGCAACACGAAATTCTTCAAGCGCGGCTTGAAGCGCCTGGGCTTCGACACCGGCGTGAGCGCAACTCCGATCACGCCGATCATGGTGGGCGACGCGGCGAAGGCGCACGAATTTTCGCGCGCGCTGTTTGAGGAAGGGATCTTCGCTCAGGCCATCGGCTATCCGACCGTGCCGCAGGGCAAGGCCCGCTTGCGCACCATCGTCACCGCTGCCCACAAGCGCAAGGACCTCGAAAAGGCGCTTGAGGTGATCGGACGCATCGGCAAGCAAATGGGGATTGTCCAGGCATAACCGGCCTTCCGTTCGGCACTGCGGAACCTTGCGTCGGATTATTCTTTGCGCGGAGCGACAACCGGATCAACGCGCAGCGCGCGGCATGCAGGGAGGAGCGACTGCTCACGCCTCCTCCAATCTCACGATCTGCGTGATTGCCGCCGACAGGCGGCTCCAGTTCTGCGCTTCCCTTTCCAGTTGACGTCGCCCCAGCCGCGTCAGCGAATAGAATTTTGCCCGCCGATTGTTTTCGCTCGGCCGCGATTCCGCCGTGATCCAGCCTTCGTGCTCCAGTTGTGAAGCGCCGCGGTCCGACGCGGGCCGCGGTTCTTCGCCACGGCTGGGCGGGCCCCTGCCACGGTCGCCAATGCGACAAGCGCCTTTGTTATACTCGCTGGCTGCACTCTCTATATGGCTGAAAAAACCCAGTCGCGCCTCTTTCTCATCGACGCCATGGGCTACATCTTCCGCGCGTATCATGCGCCGATGGAGCGCCTGCGCAGTCCTTCGGGCATGCCGACGAAGGTGCCGTTTCTTTTCGCCAACATGCTGCGGCGGCTGGTGAAGGAATTTCATCCGGAATATCTCGGAGTGGTATACGACGTGGCGGCGCCCACGTTTCGCGACAAGCTCTTCGCGGAATACAAGGCGCAGCGGCCGCCGATGCCGGAGGACCTGGCCGAGCAGATTCCCTATGTCCATCGCTATTGCGAGGCGATGCGCCTGGCCCAGCTCGAATACCAAGGTTACGAGGCCGACGACGTGATTGGAACGCTGGCGCGGCAGGGAGCGCAAAAAGGGCTCGAGGTTTTCGTCGTGACGAGCGACAAGGACTTCCTGCAGCTTGTAGATGGGCACGTACGCATACTCATTCCCACCAAGGAAGATCTGGTCGTCGACAGGGAAAAGGTGAATGAACTGCTCGGCGTGCCGCCCGAGCGTGTCGTCGACGTGATGTCCTTGATGGGCGATTCCATCGACAACGTGCCGGGCGCGAAGGGCATTGGTGAAAAGGGCGCGCGGGACCTGATCGTTCGCTTTGGGTCGGTCGAGGCGGCGCTCGATCATGCCGAGGAGGTGGAGAACAAACGATATCGCGAAGCGCTACTGACGCAGCGGGAACAAGTGCTCCTCTCGAAAAAGCTGACGACAATACATACCGATGTTCCTATCGAACTCGCCCTTGACGCCTTGCGCTACGAAGAGCCGGATACCGAGGCGCTGCGAAAGCTCTATGGGGAATTGGGATTTTCCTCGCTGCTGAAGGAACTGGCGCCCGCGCCGGCCGAAGAGACCGGTGAATATCGCACGCTCGATTCTCCGGATGCTCTCGAAAAGTTTCTCGCTGCAATCGAACCTGGCCACGAAGGGGCTCTCTGGGTGCAGACCGCGCCGGATGATGAGGAACCCGGATACGGTAGTCGCGTGGTGAGTGTGGAGGTTTCCACGCGAGCGGGCACCGGCGCGGTGGCATGGGCGGATGAAGTCGGAACGATGCTCGGCGCGCTGGGAAAATGGCTCGGCGACGCCTCGCGGGCGAAAATCGTGCACGACGCAAAACTGGTGGAATTGCTGGCAACCGGCGCGGAAGAGCCGCGATTGGCCGGTGTTCGCCACGCTCTTGACCTCTACTCCTACCTCTTGCGACCGACCACGGCGCGCCATCGGCTTGAAGATATCGTGGTTCGGCGGCTGAACGTTTCGCTCGCGGGCAAGGCCGGCGAACATGCCGATTACCTGATGCGCCTGGCGCCGCTGCTGCGCGCGGATATCGAGAAGGAGAAATTGGCCGAGGTCTACGAGGGAATCGATCTGCCGGTCGCGCCGGTGCTCGCGCGCATGGAACGCCACGGCGTGGGCGTCGACCGGGCGGCGCTCGAGGCATTTTCCGAAGCCACCGAAGAAGAGATTCGCCGGCTCGAGCAGCGGATTTACGAAATGGCCGGCTACGAATTCAACATCAACTCCACGCAGCAACTGGGCGAGGTGTTGTTCGACAATCTGAACCTGCCGCTGCCGCGGCGGCGCGGCAAGGGCAAGGTGCGCTCGACAGCGGCGGATGTGCTCGAGGAGTTGGCGCCGGTTCATCCCCTTCCCGCACTGGTGATGGAATATCGGGAACTGGCCAAACTGAAATCCACTTACGCCGATGCGCTGCCCAAGCTGATTCATCCCGATACCGGGCGCATCCATCCACGCCTCAGCCAGACGGGAACTTCCACGGGCCGGCTCAGTTGTTCGAACCCGAACCTCCAAAACATACCTGTGCGGACCAAACTCGGCCGGCAGATTCGGGCAGGGTTCGTCGCGCAACCGGGCTGGACGCTGGTTTCGGCCGACTATTCGCAGATCGAGTTGCGGGTGATGGCGCATCTCTCGGGTGATCCCGTTCTGATCGACGCCTTCCAGCGAGGCGAGGACATTCATTCGCGAACGGCGCAGGAGGTCTTCGGCGTCGGACCGCTGGCGCAAACGCCCGAGCACCGGCGAATCGCCAAGGTGATCAATTTCGGCATCCTTTACGGGCTGTCGCCCTTCGGGCTCGCGCGGCAGTTGCAAATCGAACAGAAAGAGGCGGCGCAATTCATCGCGCGGTATTTCGAGCGCTACAAAGGCGTGAAGAAATGGCTGGACGCCCAGCTCGATGAGGTTCGGCGAACAGGTTTCACTCGCACGCTATTCGGGCGCATCCGGCCGATTCCGGAAATCAATGCCTCACAGGCCGCCATGCGCGGCTTGGCAGAGCGAACGGCGCTGAATACGCCCGTGCAAGGCACAGCGGCGGACATCATGAAGCTGGCGATGATTGGAACCGACCGCCGGCTCGCCGAAGCAGGCCTGCGGTCCAAAATGATCCTGCAGGTGCACGACGAGCTGCTTTTCGAAGTCCCCGTTGAAGAGTTCAACGCACTGAAAGAGCTGGTGCGCGAGGCCATGGAAAAGGCGCATCCTCTCAAAGTGCCTCTCGTCGTGGAGGTTAAGAGCGGGCCGAATTGGCGCGACATGGAAATTTCGGGGTGAAACCTTCGGCGGACAGATTCCTGAGAAGCTGAGAGAGTTAGCCAAGTGGCAGGTGTTGGGTCGCAATGTAACTCGCATGATACCTTGCCAGGTCTTCCCGAATGTGTAGCCATTCTCTTGAATCTCATTCATTTTAAATTGGTTACTTTGGGAGAGAGGCCCTTCACGGTTGAGAGGTAAACCGTTAGTCAATTGGGCACAATGTTTACTTTAGTGTTAATCATCTTGACGCTACCACCACTAAGGTGTACATTCCTGCGCGTGGGATAGAACCTAAGAATCTCGACACGCAACGAGCTAGACTATCCCTTCTCCGCCCCCTCAGGGCCCCTCAATAGACCGGGGGTCGCAGCACCGCAGGACTGCGATCCCCGGCCTCCTCCAACATGCGAAAAAGACGCTGTAGTGTCCGGAGGACATCCCTTCCCATACCTCGCAGTCAATAAGGTAGAAGGCTCTGGGGACTCTTCTCGTAGTGCCGGCCTGTGCAGAATCCGTGCCTTAACGACAATGTGCAGGCTAAGCTGGCGGTGGGCGGCGAGGGAGTTGGAGAATGGCTGGGGCGGGAGGATTCGAACCTCCACCGTCTGCATTAACAGTGCAGCGTCCTACCAATTGGACCACGCCCCAAGCGAACGCTCCTACATTGTATACAGTCGCGGGAATTCGTGCACAGCGGCGAACCGCCCATAATTCCCCATCCCATTCTTGCTCTACCCTGGCGCGCAGACCCCATTTCTGCCAATTACAGCGTCTTGACCCTCTCGTCGGTGGATTGTTATCGTGATTGTTTACGCTGGCCGCAATATACCCCTCCGTATGGATGCCGGGTGTAGGGGCCAGTCTTTCGCCGCATGCCTCTCGATCGCATCGTTGTCCGCAAAGCCCGCCAGCATAACCTGAAGAACGTGAGCCTGGAGATCCCGCGCAAAAGCTTGACGGTGATCACGGGGCTTTCTGGTTCAGGGAAGTCGTCGCTTGCCTTCGACACGATTTACGCCGAGGGCCAACGCCGCTACGTGGAGTCGCTTTCCGCCTATGCGCGGCAGTTTCTCGATCAGGTAGAGCGGCCGGATGTCGATTCAATCGAGGGGCTTTCGCCTGCGATCGCGATCGAGCAGAAAACGACCGGCCGCTCGCCGCGTTCCACGGTGGGCACGATCACAGAAATTTATGACTTCCTGCGCGTGCTTTACAGTTCGACCGGAACGCCGCGCTGCCCGCAATGTGGCCGGGAAATCGCCCGGCAGTCGGTGGGGCAGATCGTTCAACGGATCGGAGAACTGGAGCCCGAGGACCGCGTGATGATTTTGGCGCCGGTGGTTCGCGGGCGGAAGGGGGAATA
>JAGWOX010000107.1 GCA_028877145.1 Acidobacteriota bacterium
AGGCAGACCTAGATGGTCCATGGTGTACTCGGTCTCGAAGAACGGCGTCGCGAGATCGTAGTAGCCGTTTTCGACCTGGACGTAGAGATGAGGGTTCGTGATGAGCGCCTCTTTCAGATCCGGTTCAACGTT
Source organism: Acidobacteriota bacterium (assembly GCA_028877145.1). GTDB lineage: Bacteria > Acidobacteriota > Terriglobia > Acidiferrales > UBA7541 > JAKASX01. The sequence continues at coordinate 133 of JAGWOX010000107.1, forward strand.
CGGAGCACCGGGAAATCCGAAGCCGCCCCGTCCTCCGCGCTTCCAGTTCCATTGGCGGCCGGCGCCATTGGCGGCGACCATGTAGGGACGATCTTGGGTAAATTTCAGTTCCTGCGAGATGTAGGTGTGGAAGGCCGCGGTGAACGCGCCGGAAAGGGCGTCGCTTTGCGGATCGTATTCGCCGTATTCGGACAGTGGATCGTAGGTGTAGCCGGAGAAACGGGCGTCGAGACGGCCAGTGACGAGTCCGCGCTGGCGCTGCAGTTCGGCCATGAACTGCGGCAAGTTCACGCGCAGATCGGCGCTCATCAGGTAATTGACGCTGAGCCCCGTGTACTGCGACACCTGCTTGGCGACCGCTTCCTTTTCCGTCTGACTGATGGTCGATCCCTGAAGCAGAGCATCGGCGTACGTGGTTTCGGCGTAGTGGGTCACTTCCTTGATGAATGCGGGGAGGTTTGCCGGCCGCGGATTCAGCTCCTTGTGATACCAGGCGGTGGCGGCGTAACTGGGCAAGTAGAGCACGTAGGCCAGATCCTCGCCGGGATAGAAGGAGATCGTGCCGAGGTCGAGCACGGAAGACATGAGCACGATGCCGTTCAAATACATGTTGTCATGCGACTGGAGGTAATTGCCGAGCGCGGCGGAACGGAAGGTGCCGTAGCTTTCACCGATCAGGAATTTCGGCGAATTCCAGCGATTGTTGCGCGTGATGTACGCGACGACGAATTTGGCGAGCGACTGCACGTCTTCGTCGATGCCCCAGAAATCCTTGTCTTTGGCCTTGCCAACGGCATGGCTGAAGCCGGTGCCAACCGGATCAATAAATACCAGGTCGCTTTTGTCGAGGATGCTGTACTGATTGTCGACGAGTTGATAGGGAGCACTGCCTGTGGGCGCGGCATTGGTCGTCACCACCCGGCGCGGGCCGTAGGCGCCCATGTGAACCCAGATCGAGGACGAGCCCGGACCGCCGTTATAGAGGAAGGAGACCGGGCGCTGGGTGAGGTCCGTGACATTGTCCTTTGTGTATGCCCAGTAGTAGATGAGCGCCGTGGGCTCGCCAGCGTCATTCTTGATCAGGATGGAGCCGGCGGTGGCTTTGTAGGGAATCGTCTGGCCGTTGATGCGGATGCTGTGTTCGGTGACGACGGTCACCTCTTTCGGAGCAGGCGATTCGGCCGGTTTGGCTTTTGCTTCGGCGGCTTCGTGCCGCTCGCGCGGCTGCTGGGCGGCGGCGCGGAGCGGCTGGCCGAGAGTCCAGAGCGCCAAAGCGGCGGTGAGGCACAAGAGTTTTTTCATGCAGTTCTCCCGCGAAAGTGGATGGGGCTCATTGCGCCGTGGATTCTAGCCGCGGGGCCGGGCGAGAGTCAAAAGGTGTCACGAAGCGTCACAAGGCCGGACAGGAACTGGCGCGGGAGAAGACCGGAGCGGGAAGTGCTGGGTTTGCAAGGAGTTGTTTTTTTCGGCGAATCGTGCAGAAGCGTCACAGACTCGGCTTAGGGCTGGACACAAGTCTATCGAAATTCGAGATAAGTTGAGCATTTCCCGGAGGTTGACTTTTTTCAGGCTGGACAATTTCGACCGTTTTGTGCGCAGGAAAGGAGCGGGCACGAAGAGCGGGAAATTGGATGGAGGCCCGGGCGCGTCAGCTTAGCGCGGGAAAGGCGGAAGCGGAAGAGGACTGTCTACGTGGACTGTCGATCGGCCACGCATCGAGCGTTCGCGGTCAAAGTTTGTTCAGGCCATTCAGGGCGGCTACGCGGTAGGCTTCGGCCAGGGTGGGGTAATTGAAGACGGTGTCGCGGAAATATTCGATGGTGCCGCCGAAGGTGAGGACGGCCTGGCCGATGTGGATGATTTCGGCCGAGCGCTGGCCGATGCCGTGGACGCCGAGGAGTTTCAAGTCGCGGGAATCGAAGAGGAGCTTGAGCATGCCGGTGCGGTCGCCAAGCATCTGGGCCTTGGCGAGTTCCTCGTAGCGGGCGATGCCGGTTTCGTAGGGGATTTTGGCGGCGGTGAGCTGCTCTTCGGTGCGGCCGACCATGCTGATTTCCGGAATCGTGTAGATGCCGAAGGGAAACAGCTCCGGGGTGTGATGGAATGGGACGCCGCACATGTGGCAACTGGCGAGCCTTCCCTGCTCCATCGACGTGGCGGCGAGGGCGGGGAAACCGATCACGTCGCCGGCGGCATAGATGTGGGGCACGGAAGTTTGGAAGAATTCGTTGACGCGCAGGCGGCCGCGAGGATCGGATTCGAGGCCGGCGGCGGGGAGATTCAACAGGTCGCTATTGGCCTGGCGGCCGACGGCATGGAGCAATGCCTGGCCATGGACGGTTTTGCCGCTTTCGAGACGGGCGGCGACTCGCGTGCGCTCTCCCTCGATTTCGACCGAAACGACTTTTTCGCCGAGGCGGAACGTGACACCCAGCTCGCGCAGATGGTAGCAGAGCGCCTCAATGATCTCGGCGTCGGCGAATTCGAGGATGCGCGGGCGCTGATCGATGAGCGTGACGGGAATATCGAGCGCGGCGAAGATCGCGGTGTATTCGAGGCCGATGACGCCCGCGCCGACGATGATGAGGTCGCGGGGAAGCTCGGCCAGGCTGGGGAGGCCATCGGTATCGATCACGCGCAACCCGTCGAACGGTATCGACCCATCCCGCGCGGGGCGCGAGCCGCAGGCGATGAGGACCGATTCGGCGGTGACGACAGTCGAGCCCTTTTCGCCGGTAATCTCGATGGTGTGAGGACCAGTGAAGCGGGCGGTGCCATAGAGCTGGGCGATGTGATTGCGAAGGAACTGCTCGCGGACGATATCGGTTTCGCGCTCGACGATCGTTTGGACGCGCGAGACGAGATCCTGCATGGTGATGTGGTCGCGCAGGTGGTAGCCGCGGCCGTAGAAGGCGCGCTGGGTGAAACCGGTGAGATAGAGGACGGCCTCGCGAAACGTCTTGCTGGGGATCGTGCCGGTGTGGACGGAAACGCCGCCCAGCATACCGCCGCGCTCGACGACGGCGACACCCTTTCCCTGTTTCGCCGCGCTGATGGCGGCCTTCTGGCCGGCTGGGCCGCTGCCGATGACGAGAAAGTCGAATTGGGTCGCGTTCATCCTGTGAGGTCTCCTCGCTTGGCCGGGATGCCCATTCGCGAGGGAAGGGGCATCCATGCGCAGGATACTGTAGAGCCTTTGGGGCGAGGTTACAATCGCGGAGGTGCCGCGGCGCTGGAAGAGGGCTGCAGGGCTGAAGCCCGGCGCTACAGGGGCTTGCCGGGATACGGTGAGGAGGTGGAAGTCGGACGGAACCTGGGGGTGGGCTGGGGCATCGAATGAGGATGGAGCGACGACACTTTTTGGCCGTGCTTGGCGCTGCGGTGGGCAGCGTTATTCCCTATTCCCTTTATCGCTATCTTGAAGGCGGGTTCGACTCGCAGGTGGTTGGCGTGCGGGACTATCTGGACGCCGGGCCGGACGCGGCGCTCAAACTGATCACGCCAAACAGCGACTTTTACGTCACCACATCGCGTAAAACGCCTGACGTCGATGCGAAGAAGTGGTCGTTTGCGATCGACGGGCTGGTGGAGCGGCCGGTGCGCTTCACGTACGGCGAGATGCTGGCGCAGCCGAAGTACGAGACGGTGATGACGCTCGAATGCATCTCGAATCCGGTAGGCGGGAAATACCTGGGGAACGCGCGCTGGCGCGGGACGCTTTTGAAACCGCTGCTCGATCGCGCGGGGTTGCGGCCGAACGCGAAATTCGCGATCAGCCACGCCGCCGAGGGGTACACGACGGCGATTCCGGTGGAACGGATCTTTTCGCCACTGAATTTTCTCGCGTGGGACATGAACGGCGAGCGGCTTCCGCGACAGCATGGATACCCGCTGCGCGTCTTTTTCCCAGGCAAGTACGGGATGAAGCAGCCGAAATGGCTGACGCGGATCGAATTCGTGGATCGCGACTACACGGGCTACTGGGAGGCGCAGGGGTGGTCGCAGGATTGCGAGCGGCAGATTCAATCGACGATCGACTGGCCGCGCGATGGCGCCCGCGTTTCGGGATCGAAGGTTGTGGTGTGCGGCTACGCGCTGGCTTCGGAGGTGGGGATCTCGAAGGTGGAGATCTCGACGGATGACGGGCGATCGTGGCAGGCGGCGGACGTATTCAGCAATCCTTCGCCGATCGTCTGGGCGCTGTGGAAATACGAGTGGAAGAATCCGGCGCGGGGCACGCACCGGTTGAAGGTTCGCGCCATCGACGGGCGCGGGACCCTGCAAGCGGCGGGGGAATCGAACCAGTTCCCTAATGGCGCTACGGGGTACCACACGGTCAAGGTCAGCGTCGTCTAGCCTGATCCAGTAACACCAACACCGACGGCTGGGGCACCTGGGGTATCGGAATGAGTGTTCGTGGCGGGGGTGTCGTTGATTTGAACGGCGGCCCACCCCTTGGGTTCAGTGCGCCCGAAGGGTGGGGCACCCGGAGCTGCTCGCGGGAGTTTGCATTCGAGGATTCCCTCTCAACGGAGATGCGGGAAAATGCACCGTGGCGCAACGGGGGCATGGGCGGGGCTAGGGATGAAGGGAACGGGGGGCTGCCGCTTGACCTGGCTGGCGGATGGAGTGGAGATGAGCTTTTGGGGCGGTGGGAGGTAAAGACAAAATCCCCAGCCTTAACACCGAAGGCTGGGGCACCCGGCGAAACCTTCCCTGCGCTCAGGATGACAAGCCGGGAAGGCGTTGACGAGGAGGCAGAATCGGCGTAAGCTCCTACAGAATTTCTATACAGAAAGTCTATAGGGCGGATCCGACGACGGGGCGGACGTCAGGGAATCGCGGAGGGGAAATATGTTTCGATTCTCGCGACTTTCCAGCTTGTTGCGGAACTGGCTGCGCCGGCCAGGCGTCGAGCGGGAACTCGACGAGGAAATCCGCTCCTATAACGAACTGCTGACCCAGGAAAAGGCCGATCGGGGACTCGGACCTGAGGAGGCGCGGCGCGCCGCCAACATCGAGATGGGCGGGGCCGAACAGGTGAAGGAGGCGGTGCGCGAGCAGCGCGCCGGAGCGTGGCTCGACGGATTGGCGCAGGACGTCCGTTGCGGGCTGCGGATGTTGCGGAGGAGTCCCGGATTCACAGTCGTGGCGGTGCTGACGCTCGGGCTGGGCATCGGAGCCAACACCGCGATTTTCAGCGTCGTTTACGCCGCGCTCCTGCGGCCGCTGCCCTACGCCCAGCCGTCGCAGCTGCTGGCGCTGGGCGAAACACGGCAACAGGATCCGAACAAGGCGGACTTATCCTCGGCTGTCATCTCGTATCCCGATCTCCTCGATTGGCAGAAGCAGGCAACGAGCTTTCATTCGCTGGCCGCTTACGTCAGCAATGGGACAGTGCTCAACCGGAACGGCGAGACGGAAATCGTTCCGGTGACGCAAGTGACGGCCAACTTCTTCCCCACTCTTGGCGTGCGCCCAATTCTGGGGCGCGATTTTCTGGCTGGAGAGACTAAGCCATCGGCGACTCGCGTGGTGATTCTCAGTTACGGCTTCTGGCAATCGCGCTTCGGCGGACGGGGCGACATTCTAGGGCGGACCATCACGACGGCTTCGGGACACACCTTCGTGATCGTCGGCATTCTGCCGAGGGATTTCGAGTTCGCGCCCGCGGATGCGCCGCTCTGGGTTCCGCTGCGGCCGGATGGTGACTTGGCCTCGCACCGGAACCTGCGCTGGCTGGGTGTTGTCGGACGAGTGAGAACAGGGGCGCCAGCCGTACAGGCGCGGGCGGAAATGATCCAAATCAATTCCCGGCTGGCGGAGGCCTATCCGAAAGATAACGGTTCAATCGTCGTCGTGATGGCTCCCTTGCGAAATCTGATCGTGGGACAGGTGAGGCCGCTGCTATTGGCACTGCTCGGGGCGGTGGCGTTCGTCCTGCTCATTACGTGTGCGAATGTTGGCGGGCTGATGCTGGCGCGTTCGGCGGGGCGGCGGAGGGAATTCGCCATCCGCGCGGCGCTGGGAGCGGGGCGCCGGAAGTTGCTGCGGCAACTGCTGGTGGAGAGCCTGTTGCTGGCGGGAGCTGGCGGGGCCCTGGGGCTGGCGTGGGCGCAGTCGGGCGTCGAGGTGCTGGTGGGGGCGATTCCGGCGATGCGGCTGCAGTCGATGCCGTACCTGACGTCGGCGCGGATAGATCCGGCGGTGGTGGCGTTTCTGATCGTGGCGAGCGTCGTGACGGCGGTTCTCTTTGGACTGATTCCTGCCTGGCAGGTGTCGCGCACGAATCCCGGCGCCGAATTGAAAGAAGAGTCGCGAAGCGCGACAGGCACGCGAAAAGCGACGAGGCTGCGCGATCTGCTCGTGACGGGGGAGATCGCGCTGTCGCTGGCGTTGCTCGTTGGCGCCGGATTGATGGTGCGGAGCATGAAAGCGCTGGTGGGGAAAAACCCGGGATTTGACGCGCAACATCTGCTCACGTTTTCCGTTTCCCTGCCGGACAAGCAATATCCCGACAATGCCAGCGCGGTGCGATTCGAGCGGCAATTCACCGAACGGCTGCGGCACTTGCCGGGCGTCGAAGACGCCGGCACGGTCAGCCTTCTCCCCCTGAGCAACTCGGGTAACACGATCCGATTCGTGGTGGAGGGAGAGACGGTACGGCTGGGCGAGGAAAGCGAGTGTTTCATTCGCTCGGTCGACGAGAGCTATTTCCAGACGATGAAGATTCCGCTGCGAGCCGGGAGAACGTTCACGCCCGACGACGATGCGAAAGCTCCGAAGCGAGTGATCGTGAATCAGGCGTTCGTGAACGAGTACCTGGGCGGAGGAAGCGCGGTGGGGCGGAGAATCCGGTTCACGTTTTCGGCGAAGCAGCCGTACCGGGAAATCGTCGGCGTAGTGGGAAACGTGAACGTGGCGTCGCTCGACACGCCAGCTGCGCCGGTGATTTACACGCCGTTCGCGCAGGGCGGAGATCCGTATTTCAGTTATGCGGTACGAACGGCGATGCCACCCGCGGCGGAGGAAAGCACGGTTCGAGCGGCACTGCGGAAGATCGATCCGGGTGTTCTGTTGCTCGAGCCGCGCTCGATGGAGGCGATTATCGGCAATTCGCCCGCCGTTTTTCTGCGGCGATATCCTTCGCTGCTGATCGGAAGCTTCGCCGCTCTGGCGGTGTTGCTGGCGGCGATCGGTCTCTACGGTCTGCTGGCCTATTCGGTGGCGCAGCAGACGAACGAAATCGGGATACGGCTGGCGTTAGGAGCCGAGCCGAGGGACCTGGTGCGGATGGTTGTCGGTCGCGGAGCGAAGCTGGCGCTCATCGGCGTCGGCGTGGGGATTGGCGCGGCGTTGGCGCTGACGCGGCTGCTCGGCAGCCTGCTTTACGGAGTGAGCGCGGCGGACCCGGTGACGTTTCTGGCCGCAGCGGCGCTGCTGACACTGGTGGCGCTCGCCGCCTGCTACATTCCGGCGCGGCGCGCGACGCGGATCGATCCGACGATGGCTCTTCGGTACGAGTAGCGGAATCTGGGAGCTTCGTGGCGGAAGTTTTTAGGGTTTTGCTTCTCGTTTGAAGAACTGGAATTTGTTTTTGTTCGGCGCTACGGCGATGTCGAAGAAGCCGACCATCATCTCGTCGAAGTCGTAGTCGCCCCAGCGGACGCCGGCGTTCGGATCGGGGTTATTGGGATTGTTCCAGGAATTGTCGTACCAGGCGATCGCCTGGAGTTTGGTTCCCGCCTTCAATTTCATCGGTTTGGCCAACTCGTAGTGCAACTGCCAGTGGAAATCGTAGCTCACGCGGAGCAGCGTCTGCACCTTGCCGTTCTTGTGCACGATATCGAATTCGAATTTCTTTCCGCGCAGGTGCATGTGGGGAAAGATGTCGAGCAAGGTCGCGTCGTTCGGGAGGGTGCCCCATGCCTCGACGGGGAAATTCGACGCTTCGGGCGGGATGAGGAAGCTGCTGTTGGTGAGTTGCAGAGTGATCACACGTTGGCGGGGCGGCCTCTTCGCGAAGACCAGGCCGACGCTGGTTTGGTCGCTTGTCGGATGGCCATTGGGCATGTAGTGGATCTGGAAGACGAGGTCCGAGCCGCGCGGAATGAATTTTGCGAGGCCGTCGGACCACTGGTCGGGAGGGCTTCCGGGCGCGTAGACGAGGAGGAGATCACTGTCGGTCCAACGAGCGTCGCGGCGGTCTTGCGGGTCTTTCAAGCTGGAGGCGGTGAATGGGACGCCGATGGGGGCATGTTGGAGCCATTTTGAATTTGGCGGGCGAATGTACACGACGGCGTGGTGGACCAGGCGCCAGTCGGAGGGGCGGAGTTCGGCCATCTGGACCCATTCATTTTTCTTGAAGCCGGTGGGAACGATTTCGTAGGTGTATTCGACGACGCCTTGCGCGGGGATATTCACGGGCACGGGCATTTTGAAGATCTTGTCGGGTTGCGGGATGCGCCAGCCGGTGATCCAGTGGCGTGGCGGCGGAGCGCCGGCGGGATTTCCGGCGGGGGCGCCGGCTGCGGCCCAGGCGATGAAAGTGTCGATCTGGCTTCGGGTGAGTGACGGATTGTTGGAGAAATGGCCGAAGCGGGGATCGGCGAACCACGGGGGCATCGATTTTTTCTGGACACTTTTCGCGATGGAATTCGCCCGGGGCTTCGTCTCGGCGTAGGTGACGAGGGGGATGGAGATTTCGCCGGCGTGATGGCAACTTTGGCAGCGCTGCTGGAGGATGGGGAGGACGTCTTTATAAAAGGTGGGTGGGGATTGGGGAGCGGCTGTAGCGCGTAGTGGTGAAACTGCGAGTGAAGCGATGAGTAGGAGGGCTTTCGTGATTTTGGAGACGGTCACCTGCATGGGCCTGCGCTGATTCCCCTGCGAAATATGAATGATAGCGCAATGGGGGCTTGCGGCGGGCTGTTCGATGTTTGAGGCCGGTGGCGATGGGGGAGGATGCGTCACTGCGCAACGGGACTGAGGCGCTGTCGCGCCGGGACGCTTGGCGGTTTGGACGGTGGCACAGGCTGAAGCCTGTGCAACTTGGCGTCGGCGCGTGGGGCACGTGGCACCTGGAGCGGCTTGCGGGAGTTGGGGAGTGGGGATTCGCTTTCGGGGCGGTGGGAGGAAAAGGCGAAATCCCCAGCCTTAACACCGAAGGCTGGGGCACCCTACGAAACCTTGGGCGTCGGGATGTGTGTAACGCGGGCCCACCCTTCGGGCTAAATGCGCCCGAAGAGTGGGGCACCCGGAACTTCTCGCGGGAGTTTGCATTCGGGGGATTCCGTCTCGATGCACTGCGCAACTGGACTGCGGCGCTGTCGCGCTGGGACGCTTGGCGGTTTGGACGGTGGCACAGGCTGAAGCCTGTGCTACTTGGCGGCCATGGCCAAGGTCGTGGCTAGATTTCCGACAGGGCTCTCTTGGACGCTGCCAGTTACTTCCCTTTTTGCGGCGAAAGGAAAATGGACTTCGGGATCATGGTGTGGACGCCTACGCTGCCATCGACGAGTTCGTTGATGTGGACGTCGCCGGCTACGCTGGTGAGCATGTAGGCTTCGCTGCGCGTCAGATGCTTCTGGGCGACGAGGAAATTGATCATGTTGCGGACGGACATTTTTGTCGCTTCGACCAGATCGGGGCTGAATCCCATCGAGATGTAATGGGTTGGCGTTTCGGCTTCGGGCCAGAGCAGGTGCATGCGCTTGCGGACGATGAACTGGAACGTGCCGATGAGCGAGGTTTCCAGGGCGGTGATGTCGACTTCGCCGTCGCCCTGGCCGGCGTGGCCGTCGCCGACGAAGAAGAGCGCGCCGGGGGCCTGGACGGGGAGATAGAGGGTGGTGCCGGCAACGAGTTCCTTGTTATCCATGTTGCCGCCGTGGAACCAGGGCGGATTGCTGCTGATCTTGCCCATCGCTTCGGGCGGCGCGACGCCCATGCTGCCGAAAAACGGATGCAGAGGGATGTCGATGCCGGGGGCGAAATGGCCGATCATGGTTTTCGAGTCGAGGGGAATGATCTTCATGCGGTAATAGGGGAAATCGTCGGGAAGGAAGCCCTTGCCGGGGACGAAGGCGTTGTAGGCATAGGGAATCGCGAGGCGGATTTTCAGGATGCGGACTTCGAGAACGTCGCCGGGCTCGGCGCCGTCGACGTAGATCGGGCCGTTGAGGATGTGGCCGCCGGGGCCGCGATCCTTCACCTGATCGAAAATCTGGCGCAGCGCCGGCTCGACCTCGGCGGGAGGGACGCCGGCACGCTCGAGAGCGGTGGGGCTGGAGGTAATGAGCGTGTGGACCTGGACTACGTCGCCGGATTTCACAGTAAGCGCGGGCGGAACGTGGGCGCTGTAATAGCCCCAGGCGACGGTTTTGGGCGTCGGCTCGAGCGTGTAGGCGTGGGCCGCGGCGGCGCCGCTCTGCTGGCTGCGGGCCGGCAACGCCATAAGACAGGCGAGAAGGATCGCCGGAAGGAAAAGTCTGCGCATGACGTCTCGATTCCTTTCTTTCCGCGCTGGCATGCGCGGAGGGCAGATTTTACTCGCGATTCGACACGCGGCGGTTTTCTTTTTTGGGCCTGCTGGGCACGAGACGAACGGCGGAAGAGGTTTGACGGACGGAGGGGCGAGGCGCGATTCTTGGTGCGCCATGAATTCGCTTACACAGACACAAAGGCGGCGCTTTCCCGCCGCGGGGCTTGCGCTGGGCCTGGCCGCGCTCGCCATACTCACAGCTTGCGGGAAGCGGACGGCGGCTTCGAATGAAGACGGGGCGGGCTCGTCTTCCTCGGCGGCGACACTGACCGTTCCGGACAAGAACCACCCTTCCCCGGCATATCGATCTGTTCCAGCCACCGCGGACGACGACGTCCTCACCTACCACAATGATCTGGCCCGGACGGGGCTCGATCCGGGCGAAACGATTCTCACGCCGGCGAATGTGAATGCGGCGTCGTTCGGCAGGCTTTTCAGCGATCCGGTGGACGGCTTCGTGTACGCGCAACCGCTTTACATGTCCGGGGTGTCAATTCCGGGCAAGGGGACGCACAACGTCGTCTACGTGGCCACGGAGAACGATACGGTTTACGCCCTTGACGCCGATCGCGCGGGGCCGCCGCTGTGGCGGGCTAGCCTGCTCGAAGGAGGTTCGGCGGTGCCGAGCACAGCGTTTGCGTGCGGGCAGATCGTTCCGCGGGTGGGGATCACGGGCACGCCGGTGATCGACCGGGCGACGGGGACGCTGTACGTAGTCGCGATGATCGAGCACACGGCTTCGGGACACACGACCTACGCGCAGCGGCTGCATGCGCTGAATATTGCTACGGGTGCGGAGAAACCGGGCGGGCCGGTGACGATTGCGGGATCGGTGCCCGGTAAAGGAGCGGGGAACAATGGCGGGAAGCTGGCTTTCGATGGGTTCCTTCATCTGAACCGGCCGGGGCTGGCGCTGGCGAATGGCGTTATCTATATCGCTTTCGGGTCGCATTGCGACCTGGGGGATTATCACGGATGGGTGATGGCGTACGGCGCGGGGGATTTGCGGTTGCGCGCGGCTTTCAGCACTACGCCGAACGGGTCGCAGGGCGCGATCTGGGAGACGGGCGACGCGCCGGCTGTGGACGCCAAGGGCAACGTCTACGTGCTCACGGGCAATGGGACATTCAGTGCGGCGTCGCGCGGGGCCGATTACAGCGACAGTTTCTTGAAGCTGGCGCTTTCGGGGAACACGCTGCGGGCGATCGATTTCTTCACGCCGTACGACGAGAAAGGACTCGACGAGCAGGATCTCGATATCGGCTCGGGCGGCGCCCTGCTCGTGCCGGATCAGACGGGGCAGCACGCGCATCTGGTGGTTGGCGCGGGGAAGAACGGCGTGATTTACGTGGTGGACCGCGACCATCTGGGGCGCTACAACGCGAACGGAGATGCGCAAATCGTCCAAGCGGTTCGCGGACAGATATCGCCGAACTTCAGCACACCGGCTTATTGGAACGGGCACATCTATATTGGATCGGCGAGCCAACCGCTGAAGGCGTTTGCGGTGACGGGGAAAGGACTATCGGCCGCGCCGGTTTCGCAGTCGCCCGATTCGTTCGATTATCCGGGGACGACGCCGGCGGTTTCGTCGAACGGGAACAAGAACGCGATTGTGTGGGGACTGGACACGGGAGGGTACGTTGCGGGGAGCCCTACGATTCTGCGGGCTTACGACGCCACGGATCTGGCGCATGAGCTCTATACGAATGCACACACCGGCCGGGGCGGGCCGGGGGTGAAATTTGCCACGCCTACTGTGGCGCATGGGATGGTTTATTACGGGACGCAGAATTCGTTGGAGGTTTATGGGCTGTTGAGACACTGAGGGGGACTGCGGAACCCGTGACTTCGGGTCACTTGCCTATGTGGAAGAGACTGCCTCGACGCTTTCGGGGTCCTTCGCTTCGCTCAGGATGACAGGCAGTTGTTGTGGCGCGGGCAGGAGTGCCCGCGCCTTTTTTGTTTGCGCGAGGATTAGAGCTGCGGGTGGCGCAGGTGGAATCTTGTCGCGTCCTGATAGGCGCGGGCGAAGGCCAGGAGCTTGGCTTCGCCGTAGAGGGGCGCGAGGAACGTTAGGCTGACGGGCGTTCCGGGGCCGCCGTAGTTGCTGTCGATCACACCGGATTTGGCGGGCTTGGCGGCTGGCGGAGCGTCCGCGCCGCGGAAACCGTTGGGCAGGATCAGGGCCGGATGGCCGGTGAGGTTGGTGACGGTGAGTTGCTCGCCGCCGGTGGGCGCGACGATGACGTCGAAACCGGCGACGGCCTTGTTCATCGCTTCCATGGCGAGGAAGCGGGCGCGCATGGCCTGGATGTATTCGACGGCGGGGATGAAGCGCGCGGTGCGGAAGGTGTTCGGCCAGGCGAAGGGGCCCTGGCTGACGAGGAGCTTGTCGCGGCCGGTACGGGTGAGTTCGTCGAACACGGCGGCGGCTTCGGCGGAGAGAATGGTGAGCATCGAGTCGAAGGGATATTTCGGGAGCTCGACCGGGGCCATGTGGACGCCCATTTCGGCAAGTTTCTTGAGCGCGGCGGCGTCGAATTGGTGATCG
>JAGWOX010000341.1 GCA_028877145.1 Acidobacteriota bacterium
TTCATGAATTCCACTTCCGTCTGCCGTCGAGCCAAGACGTCCTGCAACATGCTCGATTTATGCTTGCCTGGAGCGTTCGCGCCCGCGCGCACCATATCCCGTGGATCGTGATCCAGCTTGATTCCCAGCGCCCGCGCCACCGCTTCTCCTTCGGCAATCAGCGCCTCGAAAAGTTCCCCCGTCGGCGGAAAAAACGTCGCCGCGCCATGATGCAATCCCGTGAGCGCGCCCACCGGATTCGTCGCCGCGTTGAAAATCAGCTTGGTCCACTGCGCCGGCCGCGCATCCTCCAGCGCCACCGTCTCCATGCCCGCTCGCGTGAGTATTTCCCCGAGTTCGCGCACCAGGGAGAACGGCGTCGCCGTCGGCTCGTAAGGCCCGATCCATGTTTTCCCCGCGATGTCGTAGCCGACGTGGCCCGGCGCCACAAGATGTCCTGCGGGAAACGTGGTCCCGCGAATCACCTGCCGCACGTGCTCGGCAAGGATCTCCTCGTTGCCCAGCCCGTTCTGCACTGAGCACACGGCGCTCTTCTCGTCGAATGCCCGCGCGGCCTGCTCGATCGCCGCGCGTGTATGAACGCTCTTCGTCGCGACGATCCCGAAATCGCAGCGCGGCAATTCCAGTGCGTCCGCGGTGGCGTGAAGGTGGGCGGTGAAATCCGCGCGCCCCGAAACGCGCAGCCCGTTCTTGTTGATCGCGTCAACGTGCGCGCGCGAAATCTCGAACGCGTGCACCTCAACGCCGTCCAGCCGCGCCAGATGCGCGGCAAACAGGCTCCCAATCGCCCCGCACCCCACAATGCAGATTTTCATTTCCGTTTCCCCTGGTTCGCCACGTTCACAATTACTGTCATCCTGAGGGCATCCGATCAGGATGCCCGAAGGATCTCAAAGTAGGACCCCATTACCGAGCGTTCATCCCGTCTAGCGCCTTTCCTCGCCCGAATAAACCTTCCACGCCACGTCGCACAAATTCTCGCCCTCCGTCTTTCCCACCCGATACGTGTCTTGCGTGTAAAAACAAACATGCCCGTCCGGATCCACCACCTGCGGATGCATCGAGAGCACCATCCCCTCGCGCAGTCCCGCCTCGCTCGCCGCGCCAATCGCCGGATGCTCGATCATCGTCATCCCCAGCGAATGTCCCGAGAGATGCCCCAGCCGGAATCCCGCGCGAGCGAAAACGTCCGCGCAAGCTTTGTGAACCCCCGCGATCGGCTGCCCATCGCGCATCAACTGCCTCGCGGCTTCGAGCGCCTCGGGATAAACGGCGGCCATTCGCGCGCTCATCGGCCCGAGCGGCCCCTGAATCAGCGGCCGCGAAAATTCCACCCAGTATCCTTCCGGCCCCGTGATTTCTAGCGAATAGAGCAGCAGATCCGTCGGCTCGACGATGCGCCCGCGCGGCACCTTGAAATGCGCCTCGGCTTCGCCGCCCGCGCCCGAGAGCACGATATTCATCATCCCGTGTCCCGCGCCCGCCGCGAAGAAACGCTCGACCGCCGGAGCCATGATCTCCGCTTCCGTTTTCCCCGGCCGGTAAGCTTCGACGAGCGCCCAAAATCCCTCCGCGATGATTTGCATGGCGTGGCGCACCGCTTTCATCTCCTCGTCGCTCTTCACCGCCCGTGCCATGTCGAATTCCCTGTCGAAGGGAACCAACTCCACGCCCGCCCCGGCCAGCGCGCGGTAGTCCCGCACTGCCATCACCGAATCGAGCCCATGCACGCCGAGCCGTTTCCAGCCGCGCTCCGCGGCCCGCTCGCGAATCCATTGGCCCGGGACCTCGGGCCACACATGCTCGCGCACCCACGGTTTCGATTTGTCGCCAATCCACCGCGCCTCGCGCGGGAACACGAGCACCGGTTCCTCTTCAAGAGGGAAGAGCACGTAGACATACCGGTGCACGATCTCGAAACCGGACATGTACCGCACCGCGCCCTCGAATCCCGCGTACTGATTCCCGCAGACAACGAGCGCGTCGAGCCCCGCCGCCTCCATCGCACGGCGCACGTTCCGATACCGCCGCTCGATTTCCGCCCGGCTCACACTGGTGTCCTTGCAGTCCGCCGTCATCGGGTCACCCCGCAGATTTCCGCGATGATGAGCGCGTAGATTTTCGTGATGTCGACCAGCGTGCGAATCGCGACTTTTTCTCCCTCGGCGTCCCGAGGTCCGCTCGAAGGCCCGTAATTGATGCTCGGAATGCCGTATCTCGACAGCACCGAAGCGTCCGAGGACCAGGCCACCGTCGTGCGCGCAGGCGCGCGTTCCATCACCAATTGATGCGAAGCCTCGATCGCCTTCACCAGCGCGTGATCGCCGGGAATTTCCGAGCCCGGCAC
>JAGWOX010000108.1 GCA_028877145.1 Acidobacteriota bacterium
AGTCGATTCGCAAGCGGTTCATCAAGGAGCAGCCGCTCAAGGGCTTGCGCATGTCCGCGTGCCTGCACGTCACCAGCGAGACGGCCAACCTCGCCATCACGCTGCGCGATGGCGGCGCTGAAGTGGCCCTCTGCGCTTCGAATCCGCTCTCGACGCAGGATGACGTGGCCGCCTGCCTCGTCCGCGACTACCAGATTCCCGTTTTCGCCATCAAGGGTGAGGATAACGACACCTACTACGCCCACATCAACGCCGCCATCGACCACGGACCGCGCTTCACCATGGATGACGGCGCCGACCTGGTCACCACTCTCCACACCAAGCGCAAGGAGATGCTCGGCGCGGTGATCGGCGGCACCGAGGAAACCACCACCGGCGTCATCCGACTACGCGCCATGGCGCATGACAAGTCGCTGCAGTACCCCATCATCGCCGTCAACGACGCCAACACGAAATACCTCTTCGACAATCGCTACGGCACCGGCCAATCCACCGTCGACGGCATCATTCGCGCCACGAATCTTCTGCTGGCCGGCCTCAACTTCGTGGTCGCCGGCTACGGTTGGTGCGGCCGCGGCCTGGCATTGCGCGCGCGTGGCCATGGAGCGAACGTCATCGTCACTGAAATCAATCCGATCAAGGCGCTCGAGGCCCTGATGGATGGTTTCCGCGTCATGCCGATGTCGGAGGCGGCGCGCATTGGCGACATCTTCGTCACCGTCACCGGCAACAAGAGCGTCCTCGCCGCCGAGCACTTCGAAAACATGAAGGACGGCGCCGTGATCTGCAATTCCGGCCACTTCAACGTCGAAATCGATATCCCGGCGCTCGAGCGCATGGCCACCTCGCACCGCGAAGTGCGCCCGTTCGTCGAGGAATACGTGGTTTCCGAGGGACGGCGCATCTGCCTGCTCGCCGAAGGCCGCCTGGTGAACCTCTCCGCCGCCGAAGGCCATCCGGCCTCGGTGATGGACATGAGCTTCGCCAACCAGGCCCTGGCCGCCGAGTACATGCTCCACAACGCCGCAAAGCTCGAGCGCAAGGTCTATGCCGTGCCCGAGGACATCGACAAGCACATCGCCAAGCTGAAGCTCGAATCCAAGAACATCTTGATCGACAAGCTCACGCCCGAGCAGGAGCACTACCTCGCCTCCTGGTCGGAAGGCACGTAATTGGCCCGTTCGGCATCGTTCACGGCGAGCAGTCTTGTCGGTGTGTGCTAGCATACGCTCCATCAAAAATGCCATCGCCGCCAATCTACGACACGTTTTACCGAAACAAATGCCTGCTACTACGCGTCAGGACCCAGGCTACGCTGAAGGCGGACGTCATAGCGAAACTGCGAGACTGTTTCGCGAACAAGCGCCCTCGGCCGCCTTATGTTTTTGCCAAGACATATCAGGGTGGTGAAAAGCTACTGCTAGGAGCGAGCGCCATCCTTACTCGAACAAAAGGGCAAACGTGGGATGTAAATATGGCTTGGGCGCTCGTGAAAACCGAGCCGCCCTTTCCGCACGCCCCCTTCGATGCGTTCCTGCGAACTCTGTCACCTATTCTCCAGGAGAAGCAATCAGAAGTGAGGGCCTCCTTCGGATACGACGCTCGCCACGCTGCCTCCATCTTCAAGAGAATTAGTCTCCCAGACGGGGCGGGAGTCATCGATGAGCTAATCGGATTTGTGGGAATAAAGAAGAGCCCCGAGGGTAAGGTAATGTATAAAATGGAAATTGTAATAGGTGAGAAGAAGTTGTTCCACGAGATTTCGCTCTCGCTGCCCGTGACGCTCGGAGAGACACTGCCGACCTCTTTGGTTGAGCAGTTGAGTAAGATATCGTTGCTGGGCCTGATGCAAAAGGAAGGAAAATGAACGTTCCCCCCCGGGCCAAGCACCCGCCCCACGAGCCTACAACTCATTCCCTTTGGGATCCAGCAGAGTTTTCCTGGCCATTGGAGAGCTATGTAGGGCTCCAATGGAAGTCATTTCGGCGAACGTTTGAGGGTGGTGCCGATCTTGCCAGTAAGGACCTCGAAGAGCTCGCAACCCGGGCCCTCGCCGGTTTGCGGGAAACGAGTGAGAGCGACATTGAACAGAGAGTCCTCAGCGCTCTCTCGATGCGTCAGGCCAGCCCGAGCGGTGTCCAGGAGGCTCTTTCTCGGATAGAGTCGGCCCTTTCCGAGGTCACCACTCGGCTTAAGGCCCTTGAGTTAGCGGTCGTTCAAAGACAGGCCGCGATCCAGACACTTGCGCCGGGGCCGTACGACTTGAACAGGCCCATAAGCGTAGCCCTTCGCCCTACCGACGCAGGGTTCGAAGCCACCTTCTTCGACGCCAACCTCCACGGAGGCGGTGACACGGAGGAAGAGGCCATTGACGACCTGAAGGCGACGATAGTCGAAATCTTTGAGGTGCTCACGTCGCTACCTGACGAAGAGCTCGGACCAATTCCCAGGACACAGAAGGCGGTGCTGCGGGATTTTGTCCGGATAGCGAAATAGTAGGGATGGCTCAGTTCACCAGAAGGCATGCGGATGCGGTAGCCAAGAAGCTGGGTTGCCGGCTTGTCGAGCGAAAGAAGCACTGCTTCGCCCAGATGTACCACGGGGAGAAGATGGTCCTGATGTTCGGCATCCGGAGGGGTTCCCGTGAGGAGGGGCATGACCACCTCCCCAGGGAGCTCCACTTGACGTCCAAGCAGTGCCCCGAACTTCACGACTGCTCGCTCAGCACGGAGCAGTTCCTCACTGTGTTGAAAGAGAAGGGGTTGCTGTGACAACCCGAAGCCTAAGATGATGGAAGACTGGGCCAATCTGGCGCTCGATACGGCGGTTGCGCGCGGCGCTACCTACGCCGACGTGCGCGTCATCGACCTGCGCCAGCGCGAGCTTTCCACCAAGAACGGCCAGGTGGGCACGCTCGTCGAAAGTGAATCGCTCGGTCTGGGCGTGCGCGTCGTGGCGAACGGAGCCTGGGGCTTTGCCTCGACCGACCGACTAACGAAGCAGGGCATCGAGAAATGCGCCGCTGAAGCCGTGGCCATCGCCCGCGCCTCGGCGCTCGCCAAGCTGCATGACGTAGTCCTCGCGCCCGAGCAGACCTACGTCGATACCTGGCAATCGCCTTTCGTTCGCGATCCTTTCCGCATTCCCGTCGACCGCCAAATCGGCCTGTTGCTCGAAGCCGACGCCGAAATGCGCAAGGTGGCCGGCGTCACGATCGCCGAAACCGGCATGGTTTTCCGCCGGCTGGAGCAATGGTTCGCCTCGACCAGCGGCTCGCGCATTCATCAACTGAAAATGCAGTCCGGCGCCGGCATCGTCGCCTCGTCCTTCGCCGAGGACGAATTGCAAAAGCGCTCCTACCCTAACAGTTTCGGTGGCCAGCACGCCCTGCGCGGCTACGAGCTGGTCGAGGAACTCGACCTAGTCGGCAACGCGCGCCGCGTGGCAGAGGAAGCGGTCGCTCTTCACACAGCGCCGCAATGCCCCGAGGGAGTGCGCACCATCCTGCTCGACAGCTCGCAGATGGGCCTGCAGATACACGAATCGATCGGCCATCCGATCGAACTCGACCGCGTGCTGGGCATGGAAGCGAATTTCGCCGGCACCAGTTTCCTGACTCTTGAGAAGCTCAACAAGCTGCGCTACGCCTCGGACCACGTTACGGTGGTCGCCGACGCGCGCCTCGAGCACGGCCCCGGCCTCGGCACGTTCGGCTACGACGACGAAGGCGTGCCCGCGCAATCGACCGACATCATCCGCGACGGCCGCTTCAAGGGCTACCTCACCAACCGCGAAACCGCCGCCTCCGTCGGCGAAAAGCGCTCGAACGGCACCATGCGCGCCGAATCCTGGAACCGCCTGCCGATTATCCGCATGACCAACATCAGCCTGCTGCCCGGCTCCTGGAAGCTGGACGATTTGATCGCCGATACCGACGACGGCATCTACATGGAAACCAACCGCTCGTGGTCGATCGACGATCGCCGCTACCACTTCCAATTCGGAACCGAAATCGGCTGGGAGATCAAGGGCGGCAAGAAAACGCGGATGCTGAAGAATCCCAGCTACAGCGGCATCACCACCGAATTTTGGAACAGTTGCGACGCCATCTGCTCGCGCGACTATTGGACGCTCTGGGGAACGCCGAATTGCGGCAAAGGCCAGCCGATGCAGACCATGGGCACCGGCCACGGCGCATCGCCGGCGCGCTTCCGCAACGTCCGCGTAGGCATCGCCTTTTCGCGCTGAGGAGAACGAGCGGGAAACTCATCATGGCCCCGAGAAAAGCGACAAAGAGGACGGCGAAGAAGGCTGCGGCCAGGAAACCGGCGAGAAAGTCGGCGCCGAAGGCCGCTGTGCGTGCGGCAGGCGCCGCCTCCGCCGCGCGCTACGTCGTCCCCCGCGCCGAATTCGAGCGCATCGTCGAGCGCATCCTGAAATTCAGCCGGGCCGAAGAGACGGAAGTCGCCGTCGACGCCACCACCGACGCGCTCACCCGCTTCGCCAACAACACCATCCATCAGAACGTCGCCGAGCAGGGAATCTCCGTCTCCGTGCGCGCCGTCGTCGACGGCCGCACCGCCCGCGCTTCCACCAACAAGACCGACGACGAATCGCTCGCCCGCGTGGCGCGCGCCGCCGAGGACCTGGCGCGTCTCCAGCCGCCCAGCAAAAATTTGCTCCCCATGCTCGGCCGTCAGAAATATGAGCCGGTCCGCAGATTTTATCCCGCGACCGGCGCGGCAACACCCCAGGACCGCGCGCGAGCCGTGAAGCGCGTCGTCGACCTGGCCGCGGGCAGGGAACAGATTGCCGCGGGCATCTTTTCGACCGGGGTTTCGCAAACTTCTCTGGCCACGTCCAGCGGCCTCTTCGCCTGCCACGAGCAGACGCGCGCCGAATTTTCCGTCACGTTTCTCGATGGAGACAGCTCCGGTTGGGCCAAGGCCAATTTCGGCGATATCTCCCTGATCGATCCCGATGCGCTCGCCGAAAGCGCCAGCCGCAAGGCCCGAGAATCGCGCCAGCCCACCGAAATCCCCGCCGGCCGCTACACGGTGATTCTCGAACCCCCCGCCGTGCTCGATCTCGTCGGCTTCCTTTTCTACGATTTCGCGGCGACCGCCGTCGACGACAAGCGCTCCTGCTTCACCGGCCGCATCGGCAAGAAGATTTTCGGCGAAAACATCACCATCTGGGACGACGTCTACAACCCGCTTCAGGCTGGCCCGCCCTTCGACGGCGAGGGCGTGCCACGCCAGAAGGTTCTGCTGGTCGATCGCGGCGTGCCGAAAAATCTGGTCTACGCGCGCGGCACTGCGAAGCGCTTGAAGGCGAAACCCACCGGCCACGGCCTGTCGCTTCCGAACGAGTGGGGCGAAGCGCCGCTGAACCTCGTCTTCGCCGGCGGAAAAACGTCAACCGAGGAAATGATCGCGTCGACGGAGAAGGGAATTCTCGTAACTCGCTTCTGGTACATCCGCGAAGTCGATCCGTACCAGAAAATCCTCACCGGCATGACGCGCGACGGAACATTCCTTGTCGAAAACGGCAAAGTCACCGGCGCCGTGAAAAATTTCCGTTTCAATCAGAGCATGATCGAGATGCTGGCGTCGGTCGAAGCCCTCGGTCCCGCCGTGCGCGCGGCCGGCGAGGAATCATTCGAGATGGTCGTCCCGGCCATGAAGGTCCGCAATTTCCACTTCAGCGAAGTAACCAAGTTCTGATCCCGAGCGCACGAATACCAAATCCCGCGCGCTTGTCCGGGTGCCCCACTCTTCGGGCGCCTTTGCTCGAAGGGTGGGTAGCAGTGGGAACCAAAGCTACCCTTTTGTCCTCGCGAAAGTGTGCCCTGTGCATCGGGGCGAAGGATCCTGAAAGCGTAGAGGCTGCGCCAGCCACAAAGGCATCCTGCCACCATGTTCAACGCTTTCTCTGGCCCCGATGGCCGGCCGCGGCCCTCTGGCGGGTGGAACCGCGGCCGGCCCGCTCTCTGGTGGGAAATCTGAAGATCAGCTGGTTCTCGATCGGTTCCCGCTCTTCGCCATGGCCATCTGCACTTGGGAGTGGGGATAGACGAAGCGCAGACCATAGTGATTGCCCGGGTAGAACCATTTGTTCACCGCCATGGGAGAGCCAACGGGCCGTTCTGAAAACGTGACGACGGTCTTGCCGGTCGGATGCACGCGGTACGCCGCCTGTCCCATGACGATGTCGTAAAGTCTGGTTCGGTCTTTGTTGAAGATCAGGACTACGTCCCGGTTCGAGGCCAGGTTCGCAAGTTGGAAATCGTAGGTTCCCGCGGGCAAAACCCGTCCGGGCACTTCGACCGGCTGGCTGAAGGTCATCAGCGTCCTTTCGTTCCATTCCCCGGCGCGCGCCCGCGGAGCCAGCACGAGGCAAAAGAGTGCCGCCGAGACAGCAATCGTAAAACTGCGGAGAATCCCATTCCGAATAGTCATGATGAGAAACCCTCCTGAGCTTCTGTGGAGGGATCGCGATCTCTCACTCACTTTCTTGGATGCAGCGTGAGGGTGCTGGCGTGAGGGGAAGGATCATGCTTTTGTTACGCAAATATAGATTTCTACGTTGCTGGCGAAATTTCGGCGCCGCTCTTAATGTGGTAGTTGGCCCTGCGCGAGGCTGATGGCGCTCATTGCCTAGGTGAATCGAGGCATGTCCTTCAGGCGGCGTAGCAATTTAACATGGTGCGAAAGCGTGCCAACTGCCCATTTGTAAAGTTCGTCGAAGGTATAGTCGGGCTTGGAAGGAATGGGGTTGCGAACCGTCCGTTGAGTGCCGAATTTCCGGTGCTCAGGGTCAGAGATGCGCACTCCTACGCGGTCTTCTATCGGTGCGCTGAGTTCTGAATAATCAACAGAAGGGGTAGGGCGATGAGTTAAGCGATCTCGGTACCCCACTAGGTGCCGTCCGTAGCTATAGGATCGAAACACCGCGAGTATTCGTCGAAGCTCCCTATATTCCTGATCTGGCAGTTCGCCCCTTCTCTCCTTCAGGGAGCGCTTGAAATTCTCCCAGGTTAAACTCCGCTCCCATCCTGGACTTGACATGTCTACGCCGGCTGGGATCGAGGCTCCAAGAGCCTCAAACAGAAGCCTGAGCAAGAGATCCTCAACTTTGCAAAGCCCATATACGGCCAGATCGAATGCCCTCAACTTCCGACGGTGGATGCTGTATAGGGCACGATCTTGAGTGACTGGACCTTTATGGTCTTCTTCGAGATCGTGATACGATTTGGCCTCAGCGAGAAGTGCCTTTGTCCGAAGCAGGGTCCGGCCTATCTCAAGCCAGAGCCAAGAAGTGTTCATCTTGTCGAAGTACCGCCCGGAAAAGAAATCTTCCAGCCTGAAACTTTGCCTTACTCCGGTGGGAACAAGATCTGAAAAATTGGGGAGTTTTTTCCAGTTAGCATTGACCGAGAGTTCCTTTCTGGCTTCGGACACCAAGTAATCAAGGAGCAACTCGGGATTCGGCGGTTCGCCCGTGGCGTGCAGCTCGACGGTTTTCGTAACCTCAGTCCCAGGCTCGGCAGGATCGCCTGACACAAACGAGATTGTGAGTATTGTCGCCGACATGGGTTGTCTCCCTCCAAAGGCCTACACGTTATCTCAGCTGTCGGGCGGTGGCATGACTTTGAAGCGTGTCTTGTACTGCTTGGCTTTGCGGTTGTATCCAATCGAGCGTCCGGAGAGGCGGAAAAGGGCGATTATTCTTTCGTTGGTCGTCCGCACGGCCTTTTCGAGCTTCGGGCACTCGAGCGCTTGCTTTGTGGAGCCCATCCCACCGTCGTTCTCGGAGAACCTGCGCAGGGTTCCCCAGCTGCGGACGGGCTTTGTTCGGCCCCTTCCCCTCCTGTCTTCAAAACCCATTTCTGTGTAATTCCTCACTTCCGCAAATTCTCTTGAGACGATGAACCGCATCTTGGCCTGCTTCAGTAGCCACGGTCAACCCCTTCCCGGCCTTGGGCCGGTGCCGGAATCTGTAGCGGCAACTACGACGAGGGACCACATGTGGCGAGGTTTCTACCTGTTGCCGGAAGTCCCCCCTTGCTCCTCAAACAGCAATTGCCGGTACGCTTCGCGTTTCGGCAGTCCTCGCTCCCGCGCCGCCTGCTTGAGCGCCGTTTTGCGCTCGAGCCCCTCGCGTTCGAGTTCCGCAACGCGCGCCGCTAGCGTGACGGCAGTTTCAGCAGGGGCTGTTGCCTGCGCATCGGCGGGAGCGACGAGCAGCGTGATCTCGCCGCGCGGCTCGGCGCTTTCGAAATGTGCGGCGAGTTCCGAGAGCCGGCCGCGGCGAAATTCCTCATGAATTTTAGTCAATTCCCGCGCCACGACGGCTCGCCGGTCTCCCAGAATTTCGACCGCCGCACGAAGCGTCCGCGCCAGCCGATGCGGCGCTTCGTAGAACACCATCGTGCGCGGCTCGCCCGCCATCTCGCGCAACTTTCGCGCCCGCTCGCCCGCTCGCGCCGGCAGGAAGCCGGCGAACAGAAATTCCGCCGTATCGAGACCCGACGCCGCCAGCGCGGCCACGAATGCCGAAGGCCCGGGAATCGGGATGACCGGAATCTGCCGCTCGAGGCACATGTCGACCAGATGCCGGCCCGGATCGGAAACGAGCGGCGTTCCAGCGTCGCTCACCAGCGCCACCGTCGTGCCTCGCAACATCTGCTCGACGAGTTCGGGCGCGCGTTCGTGCTCGTTGTGTTCGTGA
Source organism: Acidobacteriota bacterium (assembly GCA_028877145.1). Lineage (GTDB taxonomy): Bacteria > Acidobacteriota > Terriglobia > Acidiferrales > UBA7541 > JAKASX01. The sequence goes on from JAGWOX010000108.1 coordinate 8,734, forward strand.
TAGCTGACGAGCGGCCGGTCGATTCCGTGCCGATCGAAAAGCTTGCGCGTCTGGCGGGTGTCTTCGCAGGCGACGACGTCGGCTTCGCCGAGCACGCGCAGCGCGCGCAGTGTGATGTCCTCCAGATTGCCGATGGGCGTCGCGACCAGAAAGAGACGCCCGCGCGCGGTTGTGGTTTCGGCGGCCATGGCGCCCCGGCCGAGTCTAGCAAGCACAGCGCGCGGCTGTCGACCCGTCGCGCGCGCTATGGCGTGGTACCATGAGGTGTTCTGTGGGGGCTCCCGTTCTGTAAGGGTACCGCTTTAGCCGCGATGCAACAGCGTCCATCGTCGCGGCATGGCTACCTTGGTGCCTTCACGGATGCGCCGTGGCCCGCATAGCCCGAATGGGCCGCTGCGGGCTGGATCACCCAGCTCCCACGGGCGAATCGAGGCGGCCCGCACGAGCGGCCGCCGGGAGAGCCGACTTGCCGCTGTACGAGTACGAGTGTTCCCATTGCCATCATCGTTTTGAGAAGATCGAATCCTTTTCCGCGTCGGAGAAAAAAGAGTGCCCGAAGTGTGGCAAGGTCGCCAAGCGGGTACTCGCGCCTTCGGCGATTCAGTTCAAGGGCTCCGGCTGGTACGTCACCGACTACGCTAAGAAAGGCTCCAGCCCAGCCTCCACAACGGCCAGCGCGGATAAGCCCGCCGGCGCAAGTGCGGAGAAGGGAACCGCCGGAAAGGCGAGTGCCGACAAGAAAGACTGAGGCGCCGCCGGGGTCACTTGTCAGGCATCTCCAGGAACGCCCAGAATGCCGGGTGTACCTTAAATCGCGCTGTTCCGGTGTCTTCCCTGAATTTTCTCGCCAGAGTGAGGTTACGTGCATGCTCCGGCGGGTCCTCCGCAAACCGGAAGTCGCCCCTTCTGACCTCAACGCCGAGAAATGCAAGAGAGCAGAGCCGCGCCAGCACATCGTCCTGGCCCTCAGGCGGGACGCCTCCCTGCTCTAGGAGCAGCCGGACCTCGGGCTCAGTAAGGACCGACCTACAGCCCGCGAACTCGTACAGTATCCGCTCCATTCCAGGGACGGGGATCCCATTCTCAGCAGCTAGCGCCTCCAGTGCGTACTGAGAATATTGTTTCTCGGCCCCTAACACGTCTCCTTCCTCCACTAATGTATGCCGGCGGTTTACCGCACCAGCCATAGCCGCCTTAACAAAATATATAAGGTCCCTTGGTCGCGGGAGCGCTCGACTCAGTAAGTAGTCCCTGGTCTTGACGCCATTTACGGTCGGACAGAAGTACCGCCGCCACAAATCTGCGGGGTCGACCTCCCCGCCGTGCGAGGCGACGAACCTCTCCTCGATCACCCTGGCCAGGACTTCAGGATCTTCCCACGTGAGCTTCGAGTGTAGGATTTTGTCTGGCTCCCTCGCCGCCTTCAGAACCCGCTGGAAAATGTCGGAGCGCAGAAAGAGGACCAAGTTAAGGTTTACCTGCTTTCGCCTGCTGTCCTCATGCCTGAAATCTACTGGTACTCGTCCTGCCGCAACAAGAAGCCCCAACAGGAACTCCGCGAGGGTCGCAAGATTGCTGTCTCTTTCCCAGGGTTTGTCGAGGTTGTCGATCAGGATAACCACGCGCCTCTTGGAAGCCAGTACGCCGCCGAGGAGGGCCCTCATACGGCCCAGCTTGTCCCTGTGAAGGGTTTCAGAGATGGCTAGGCGTGTAGCTTCGACGCCACCCCCGTTACTCTCGGTTCGGAACAGTGCCTCGACGCATCTTTCCAGTCTAACGCTGAAGTCGGCGCGCCGGCCTCCTGGGTCCTGCTCCGCCAATGCCACCAATTCCCGCTCTTCCTCACTACCGGGTCCCCCGTTGCCGACGATTTCGCCAGCCGCAGCGTTCAGCAGTTCCGAATACAAAAGGAACTTCCAAAGGCTCTCGATTGCGTAACCCTTTGCGTCCCTGTCTCTGTACTTCTCCAGCAAGCGGACAACGCCGTGGAAATCGTACCCGACCGGCCTTATCTCGCACACAAGGTTCCGTTGACTAGCTCTGAGGTCTGCGGACAGCTTCAGAAAATTGGCGGTCTTGCCTGAACCCCTTCGTCCGACGAAGACTCTATACCCTCCTTCAGATGCCTCCCTGTAAGCGGTAGTTTGAACGAAGTATGAGTCAACCAGCATTCGCTCTTCATTCTCGGCGATGTATTCTCCTATTTGCAGACTGCCGAGTTCAGTCGCGAGCTTAAGCCTGGCACCGTACTCTTGGGCCGCAGCCGCGCTTCGCACTAGGGTGTCTCCGACTTGCGCAAACCACTCTTCCACTCGTGCAGCCGCGTCCTCAGCGGAGATGTAACGCCTTACGAGCTCCTTGTAATCAACCGGTGTCATCAAGTCACGCTCGGCAAGTAACAAGAGGGGCTTCCCCATGCCCAGTGCCAAGCCAGCTACGAGCGCTTGACGGGCTGAGTGGAGATCTCCCCCTTCGCGCCCGGGTCCAGTGAGGTGAAAAAGGACGCCCTCGGAGGCGTAAACTTGCGAGCCATACCAGCTGAGGGTTTGGATGGTTGACTCTCTAGGATCGTCCACGACTACGTTTGCGCCTTTTCTCCTGAATTCCTCGACTCGCCTTGTAATTTGGATACCCGCGTCGGTCTCGTATAAGCTCTTCAGATAAAGAAGACTGCTCGGGCGGGCTTGCGGAAGATTTGGCCTGATGGCTTGTTCAAAGAGCGTGCTCTCCAGGTCCCTAAAGGGGGCGTCGCGGAAGAAAGAGGTAATAACCTCCTCCGAGTTGCAGGATCTCCTCCACCCAATGGTCGTGAGTAGACCGAGGCGGTCGAAGTTTTCTCGAGCACCCTCCAGTGTGTCATTAAGCGTGAGCCACACACGTTTGTCGCGAGCGATCGCAAAGCCAAGCTCGAACATCACGTTGAAGTTGACACCCGTGACGTCCGCGCAGACCAAATCGGCCTTTCCTATTTGGTCGCAGATTTCCCGCATGATTACCTTGCCGCCTATCCGGCAATCCTTCCACCCGTGCACGGAGAAGCCAGAGGACTTGCCTATCTGCCGGACTGCGGCGAGCAGCGTCTCCGCGAGCGTGGGAGGTTGCGAGGGATACGCGAAAAAAATTCTGGGCACGTTCTCGCCGCTGGGTTCTATCACAGTGCCTCCTTTCAGTCCGACCCGTACGAATTCCGACATAGAACATGATGCGTTCAGCCGGACTTATCGCGACGTCCCGGGTCGTGCCATAGTGAGAGCGGTTAAACCTTTAGGCTCCGCAGCCACGCGCGAAAGGCCTCGCCGAACTCCGGATTCTCCATCCCGATTTCCACCGTCGCCTGCAGGAAGCCGAGCTTGTCGCCCGCGTCGTACGATTTCCCCTCGCAGATCACGGCCCACAATCCCCGCTCCTTCGCCAGTTGCCGCAGGGCGTCGGTGAGCTGAATTTCGCCGCCGCGGCCGGGCTCGGTTCGTTCCAGGTAGTCGAAAATCTCCCCTGGCAGCACGTAGCGGCCGACGACGGCCAGCGTCGATGGCGCCTCCTCGGGTTTGGGTTTTTCGACCAGATCGCGAATGCGATAGATTTGGCGCCCATCGCGCTCGATCGGCGGATCGGTCGCGACGATTCCGTAGAGCGAAACCTGCTCGCGTTCCACCGGCACGACCGCAATTGCTCCTTCGCCGGTGGACTCAAACACGTCGATCAGTTGCCGCGTGGCGGGTCGCTCGCCGGTCATGATCACGTCGCCGAGCAGGACGGCGAACGGCTCGTTGCCTACCATGTCGCGCGCTTCGAGCACCGCGTGGCCCAGCCCGAGCGGCTCCTTCTGCCGCGTGTAGCTGAATCGCACCATGTTGCCAATCTGCCGCACCTATTCCACCTGCTCGTGTTTCCCCTTTTGCCCGAGGAAGCTCTCGAGTTCCGGCGAGGCGTCGAAGTGATCCTCGATGGCGTGCT
>JAGWOX010000109.1 GCA_028877145.1 Acidobacteriota bacterium
TTCCCGCGTTCATTCCGCCACATCCGGTGATCGTTCATGATTCCTTCGGGGCGTCAACGGCTCCCGGTCCGGGTGACGTTTCGATTCCAGGAACGATTCCCGGCACGGGCAGCAACGGCCAGTGGTCCTCGATTCTCCCGTCAACCGGTCCGGCGCCGCCTCCCGCCACAGCGGCCGGACCTTCGCGCATAAGACTTGGTGGAAACGTCGAGGCCGCCAAGATCATCCACATGGTTCGGCCCACCTATCCGCCGTTCGCGCGCCAGGCTCACATCGAAGGGAGCGTTGTGCTGTCGGCGATTATTGGTGAAGACGGCCGGGTCGAAATGCTGCGCTACGTTTCCGGCCCGCCGCTTCTCGTCCAGCCCGCGTTGAACGCGGTACGCCAATGGCGCTACGCACCGACGCTGCTGAACGGCCGGCCCGTATCGGTGGAGACAACGATCACCGTCGTCTTCTCCTTAGGGGATTCGGGAGGCGGCCCCGGCGGGCCCGGGGCAGGATCGACAACCGCCAGCGCCAAAGCGCGTTCCGCGCCGTACGGCCCGAGCGTAACCCGCATCGCCCCGCACAGTACACAGACGTTGGTGGCGCTGCGGCGGCACGAATAACGAGCCTCGCCGGGAGGCTGAATCGAAGATTGCAGGGGCGGGGTCACCCCGCTCCTGCACACCTACCAATGGAGGAAGGTTGGGCACGCGGCGCGTCAGCTTGCGGAAATTCGCTTCAGCCCTGCGCCGCGCGGTCCAGGAACAGGATCACGCGCCCTTCAGGATTCACGCGCGCCGCGGGATAAGGCGCAACTTCATCCGGCGACAAACTGAGGATCTTGCGCACGATCGCGGCCTTGTCAGGTCCGGAGACGAGGAAGAAAACCTCCCGCGCCGCGTTGAGAACAGGCAGCGTGAGCGTGAGCCGCAGAGGCGGCTCGGCCGCCACGCGAACGGGCAACACCCACCTCATCTTTTCCTCGAGCGCCGCCGAGCCCGGAAAGAGCGATGCCGTGTGGCCCTCCGGTCCCATTCCCAGGAGTATCAGGTCGAACCGCGGAATTCCCCCGCCGAAATGAGTGCGAAGCGTCTGCTCGTAGGCCAGCGCGGCCTGCTCGGGATCGGGAAAAAAAGTCGGCATCGCGTGGACGTTCTCAGGAGTAATTCCCAACGGATCGAGGAGCGCCTTGCGTGCCATGCGGGAATTGCTGAGCGGATCGCTCTCGGGCACGTAGCGCTCGTCGCTCCAGAACAGGTGCGTGCGGGCCCAGCCGATGCGCCTGTAATATTCCGAGGCGAGGATTTCGTAGAGCCGGCGCGGCGTGCTTCCCCCGGCAAGGGCCAGATCGAATCGCCCACGAGCTTCGATCGCCTTTGCCGCCGCATCGGCCAGCTCCGCCGCGGCGGCGCGGCTCAGCGCCTCGCGATCCTCCCAGACGCTGGTCAGCCAGTTCATGACGCCGCGGCGTTCCCGAGCAGCGGAGAGGCGCTGAGACGCTCGGCTTCCTTCGGACCCCAATTCCCGGCCGGATAAAGAGCGATGGTCGGCGGGGTCTCCAGAATCGGCGTGTAAAGCCGCCAGGATGCCTCCACCCAGTCGTCACGAACGAACTGCGTGGCGTCGCCGAGCAGAACGTCGAGCAATAGCGTCTCATAGGCTTCCGGCGAAGGCTCGAACGCCTCGCTGTAACGGAAATGCAGGTTCTGCGTCACCACGCGGAACGGCAGGCCCGGCGTCTTCACCTCGAATTGCACGTCGAATCCTTCGTCGGGCTGAATCGTAATCATGAGCGCGTTCGGATGCAGCGACGAGCAGGCGAACGGCTGGAAAAGCGAGACGGGCGGGCAGCGGAAATTCACCAGGATGCGGCTCACCCGGCTCGGCAGGCGCTTCCCCGTGCGCAGATAAAACGGCACGCCCTGCCAGCGCCAGTTGGAGATGCGCAGGCGCATGGCGACGAACGTTTCCGTGTGCGAATCGGGCGCGACGTCCGGCTCCTGCCGGTAGCTGGGTACCGGCTTGCCGTCGATTTCGCCCCGCGCATACTGGCCGAAAACGACGTCGCCGGGCCCGATCGGCCGGATCGACTTCAGCACCTTCACCTTCTCGTGCTGGATGGCGTCCGCCTCGAAACTGGCGGGCGGCTCCATGGCGGTGAGCGTGAGCAGCTGCGTGAGATGGTTCTGGATCATGTCGCGCAGGGCGCCGGCGGTGTCGTAGTAGCGGCCGCGGTGCTCGATGCCGAGCGATTCGGCGACGACGATTTCGACCGATTCCACGCGGTCGCGATTCCACAGCGGCTCGAAAAGCGAATTCGCGAACCGGAAGACCAGCAGATTCTGCACCGTCTCCTTGCCGAGGTAGTGGTCGATGCGATAGACCTGCTTTTCCTCGAAATACTTGTGCACCAGACGATTCAACGCTTCGGCCGATTCGGCGTCGCGCCCGAAGGGCTTCTCGATCACCAGGCGCGTCCAGCCGTCGCTCTGGTTCAGTCCGGCTTCGCCGAGCCGCGTGATCGACAGCGGAAAGATCGTCGGCGGCAGCGCCAGGTAGAAGACGCGATTGCCGCTCAGTTGCTGCGATTTTTCGAGAGCGGCCACGCGGGCGGCGAGCGCGTGATATTCGTCCGGGCCTCCGTGCCCGATGCTCTGGTAGAAAAGCGTCTCATCGAGCCATTTCTGGTCGATCTTCACGCCCGCCAGCTCGTCGGCTTCCTTGAGGATTTTCTGGCGAAAGGCCTCGTCGTTGCGTTCGGAGTCGGTGGCGACTCCGAGAATGCGAAATCGCTTGTCTGCGGGAACGTCGTGGGACAACCGGTAAAGAGCCGGCAACAGCTTGCGGCTGGCCAGATCTCCGGATGCGCCCACGATTACGAACAGATCGCGTCGATTCACCCACTGATTCACGGCGTTTCCTTTCCTCAGTCCTTGCCCTTTTTGTGGTCCAGATGCACTCCGAGACGGCCGAGGTCGGCCGTCAATTGCTGCGGATCCTTATAGAGGACGGTGCGCATGCCGACGCGCTCCGCGGCTTCGAGGTTGATGCTCCGGTCGTCGATGAAGACGGATTCGGCCGGCGAGCGCTGCGTGATGCGCAGCGCGAGCTGGTAAATTTTTTCATCCGGCTTGCGCACGCCCAGGAAGCAGGAACTCAGAAAAATCGAGAACAGTTCCCGCAGCTTGAATTTCTTGATGCGGTGCTCGTTCAGCTCGCTCGATTCGTTGTTGAGCGCCGCGACCAGCCAGCGGTTCGACGCGCTGAAGCGCTTGACGGCGCCCAGGGCTTCGTGATGCTCGTGCGACTGGCTGAAGAGGAACGATTCGAATTCGTCGCGCGTGAATGGCCGCCGCCGGTAGAAGACGGTGCGGCGCAGATATTCTTCCATGGTGATCTGGCCCATTTCCCAGGCGTCGACCACCATTTCGTGCCGGCTCGTGAACTCCTCCTCATCCAGGCCGAATTTTTCGATGGCGCGCCGGCGCGCGCCCCGGTCCCATCCGTTGCTTAGGATCACACCACCGATATCGAAGAAGAGAGCTGTGGGTTCAGCCACGTGCGATTGCCTCCAGTCGTCTGAGGGCGCCGGCGACGTCGCCGCCAAGATGTACGCGAAGCACGCGGCGCCCGCGCTGTGTCAGGGCCTGCCAGTCGCCGAGCGCCTGCGCGCGAATCAGCGCGCCAAAAGTGTAATCGGTTTCCGGCACTTCGAGATCGGGCGCGGCGTCGTCGATGAGTTGCAGGAAGAGGCCGCTGTTCGGCCCTCCCTTGTGAAGCTGTCCGGTGGAATGCAAAAAGCGCGGCCCGTAGCCAACGGTCGTGGCGACTTTCTTGCGGTCGCGCAGGGCCACGCGAATCGATTCGAGCGCGGCCGTGGTCTCCTTGCGCGGCTCGAGATAGGCCTGCAACGCGATGTAATCGCCCGCGTGCGCCTGGCCAAGCCACGCCGCGAAAGCCTTCTGCAACGCGCCCTGATCGTCGGCGCGCACAGGCTCCGAACCGGCCGGGGCCGGTTTGCCCGCGCCTTCCTTCATCGCCTTTCGCGCCAGGTCTTTCGCCAGTTGCACGTCGGGCTGGTTGAACGGATGGATGTTCATGACGGAGCCGGCAGCCGGCACCGCGATTTCCCAGCGGAAAAATTCCTGCGCGATGTCGAGCGACTCGCCCAGATGGATCCGGACCACCGGATGGCCGGCGGCTTCGAGCGCCTGAAGTTTCGGATCGCCATTGACTTCCTTGCCCATGCGCAGGTCGGCGAACACGCGATCGCTTCCGTAAACCGCCGGATCGCCGAGCGGCTCTCCGGCGACGGGCAGAATGCCGTGGTCGCTCTTGCCCGTGCTTTCGGCCACAAGTTGTTCGAGCCACACCGGCAACGCGGCCATTTTCGCGCCGGAACTGAACGTGAGCTTGTCGCGGCCGGCGCGTGCGGCTTCACCGAGCACCGCGCCAAGCGTGAGACCGGGATTCTCGCGCACGGGAACGCCCGCCGCGCACGCCTGGCTCATCACCCAGGCATGCCCCAGCAGATGAGTGAGTTCGACGCCGATCACCGCCGCCGGAACCAGTCCGAAATGCGTGAGCGCCGAATAGCGCCCGCCAACGTCGGGCGTGGCGCGAAACACGCGGCGGAATCCGCGTTCCGAGCCGAGTTTCTCGAGCGGCGTTTCCGGATCGGTAATCGCGACGAATTGCGCGCCGCGATCGCTCCCGCTGAGCCGGTTCCAGAAATAACGGAAGAAGGAAAGCGTCTCGGTGGTCGTGCCGGATTTGCTCGAAACGATGAAAAGCGTCCGCGTCAGGTCGATCCGCTTCTCGACGGCGCGGATCGAGTTGGGATGCGTGCTGTCGAGGACGAGCAGCGCCGGGCAGCCGGGAGCGTTGTCGAACGTGCTCTGGAAAACCTCGGGCGCCAGGCTCGAACCGCCCATGCCCAGCAACACGGCGTGCGTGAAGCCGTCCTGGCGCACCCGCTCGCGGAATTCGACGAGGTCGGCGACCGCTTCGTGCATTTTCTCCGGCAGGTCGAGCCAGCCCATCCGATTCGTGATCTCGGGCACCTCAGTCGGCGACCAGAGCGTGTAGTCCTTCTCCCAGAACCGCCGCGAGAATCCGTTTTGATCCCATTCCGCCAGGCGCTTTTCCACGTTTGGCGCGAGCGATCCCGCATGGATCGATTGCGGATCGATGCCGCCGGCCAGGATTTTCTTGCGTTTCTGGTCGAGCGTCGCCATCAGGTCTTCAAAGGATTTGGCGAAAGAGGCGACGCCTTCCACCTGGAGTTCCTCGGTAATGGCATTGAGCGAGATGCCGAACTTTTCGAGAGCCGCGAGGTCGGCCGCAGCCTGTCCCGGATCCTGGTCGATTGTGGCGCCGCGCACCTCGCCGTGATCGGCGAATGCGTCAAGCGTCTGCGGCGGCATGGTGTTTACGGTGTCCGCGCCGATCATCTCCTCGACGTAGAGAACGTCGCGATAGGCGGGATTCTTGGTGCTGGTGCTGGCCCAGAGGACGCGCTGCGGGCGGATGCCCCGCTTGCGCCATTCGGCGAACGCATCGCCATGGAAAATCTCGCGAAACCGCTGGTACACGCGCCTGCTGTTCGCGATGCCGGTCTTCCCGCGAAGGGCGAGAGCTTCCGGCGTTCCCGCCTTTTCGAGCGCCGCGTCAACCTTGGTATCGACGCGGCTGACGAAAAACGACGCGACCGACGCGATGCGCTCCGGCTTCGCGCACCGGGCCAGGCCGTTCAGGAAAGCCTTCGCCACCGCGTTGTAATGCGCCATGGAAAACATCAGCGTGATGTTGACGTTGATGCCCTCGCCGAGCAGCACCTCGACCGCCGGAATGCCTTCCGGCGTCGATGGAATCTTGATCATCACGTTGGGCCGGTCGACGGCTTTCCATAGCCGCCGCGCCTCGTCGATGCTCTTCTGCGTTTCGTGAGCGAGCTTGGGCGAAACTTCCAGGCTCACGTAGCCATCGGCGCCTTTCGTGCGCTCCCACACCGGGCGCATCGCGTCGGTGGCCATGCGAATGTCCTCGATGGCGAGTTGCTCGAATAGAAATCCGGGCTCGGCCATCGCGTCCTTCTTCAACATCGCGCCGAGGGCCTCGTCGTAGTCGCCCGACCCGCCAATGGCCTTGTCGAAAATCGTCGGATTGCTCGTCATCCCGGTGACGCCTTTTTCTTCCATTAGGCGTTTCAGTTCCCCGCTCGTGATGAGGCTGCGGCGGATGTAATCGAGCCAGATCGACTGGCCCAGTTGGCGCAATTCCGCCACCGGATTCACTTGCGTCGTCTTCGAACCGGTACCTGTCTGCGGATTCATGACTCCCCCCTTCCTGAAATGGATGCCGGAACTGCCCCGCAGGGAGCACAAAATTTCGTCATGGCGCCCAGTGGCGCCAGTCCTCTTCTGAATGTCCCAACGGAGCAACGGCAACCAAGTTGCCGAGCCGGACGGAGACGGAGCCCGCGGCTACGGCTTGCGCTTGCGGCGGGCTTTCGAAGGCCGCCCTTTGCCTTCAAGGTACCGCTTTTCGAGCTCGAGGACCTTCTCGAGCCGCCGCCGGTGTCTTTCTTCCCCCGAAAACTGGGCGTTCAGAAAAGTCTGCACCAACTCACGTGCCAGGTAGGTCCCGATCACGCGCGCTCCCAGAACCAGCACGTTCATGTCGTCGTGCTCGACGCCCTGGTGCGCCGAATAGGTATCCATGCAATTGCCCGCGCGGATGCCGGGAATCTTGTTCGCGGCTACCGAAACCCCCACTCCGCTGCCGCAGATTACGAGGCCGCGTTCGGCGCGCTTTTCGACGACCGCCAGCCCGACGGCCTCCGCGTAGTCCGGATAGTCGGCCGGTTCGTCGTTGTAGACGCCAAGATCGGAAACGGTGTGGCCGAGGCTTTGGAGATACGCCAGCAAATCCTGTTTCAGGTCGAACCCGGCGTGGTCGGAACCCAGCGCAATTTTCATCCCCGCTCCCCCACAAAACGCCAAAGTTTCACGCCGATCAAAAGCGAAGTACAGGCAGTTTTCTATTATGCACCCGGCCGAGCCGGGGGCCAAAAAAGGCTGAATGAGGCGCAGAGGAAGGAGTTTCTGGCGAGCGTGTCCCTCTTCCCACTCCCCGCCAGCCGGGGATAGAATCGGCGGCAAAGGCGACATCGATGGCGCCGAAAAAACGGCCGAAGATCGTCCTCACCATCGGGCACTCGACTCGCACGCTCGAAGCTTTCATCGAGTTGCTCGAGGCGCACCGCGTCGAACTCCTCGTCGACGTGCGCACGATCCCTCGCTCGCGCCGCAATCCGCAATTCAACCGCGAAACCCTCCCCGCCGCCCTCCGAAAGGCGCACATCGGCTACCGGCACATGAAGGAGCTGGGCGGCCTGCGCCACGCGCGCCGCGATTCGCCAAATACCGCCTGGAGAAACGCCAGCTTTCGCGGCTACGCCGACTACATGCTCGAGCCGGAATTCGCCGCGGCGCTAGACCGCCTGATCGAGCTGGCCACGGAGAAACGGACAGCGGTGATGTGCGCTGAAGCCGTGCCCTGGCGTTGCCATCGCTCGATGATCGCCGATGCGCTGCTCGCGCGCGGCATCGCCGTCGAACACATCACCAGCGCAAAACGCACCGAGCCCCATCACCTGACCGACTTCGCACGAGTCGAAGGCGAACGCGTCACCTACCCCGGCGAGCCGCTGCTAACGGGAATGGACCCAGCGCCCGACCAGTCCGCTTAGCTCGAATTACCAAATCCCGCGCGTTCTTCAGAGTCCCACATCCGTCCGGCCGGAAAACGCGGATGCCGGAATCACGTGTGCTCTAACGACCCCACGGGAGTGCCATAATCGAAACAGCCACAAGCTTCAGCCCTGTCGGAATTCCTAAAATCCCGCGCGCTTTTCCGGGTGCCCCACCCTTGCGCCTTTCGCAAGGGTGGGTTGCCCGTGAACAAATCAAGTGAGCGCTCATTTCCGAGAGGGAAGCACGGACTTTAGCAGCGTCACGGGCGCCATTTCGGAGTCCCGCATCCTCTTTGAGACGGAGAATTCGGCCAGTTGAGAATCAGCAGCCCCATAGGCCAGCACGGATTCAAGGGGTAGCGCGAGGAGCCGCCGTTGCGCCAACCGGCTCGCCACCCACGAGCTGCTGCGCGATGATGAGTTGTCGCGCCTCGGGGCGAAGTTTGGGAATTCGCTTCGCGAACCATGCGGCCGATGCGAGGCAGACGATTCCCCCAATCGCCACCGTCCACGCCACGCCAATTGTATCCGCCACTCCGCCCGCGAAGAGCGAGCCGAACGGCGCCAGCCCCATAAACATCATCGAGTAGAGCGCCATCACGCGGCCGCGCAACCGGTCGGGCGACATCGCCTGCAGCAGCGTGTTCGTGCACGCCATTTCGAGCATCATCGCGAAGCCGGCGGGGACCAGCACCACGAAGGAAAACCAGAACCACCGTGAGAACGCGAAGACGACCAGCGTCACACCGAACGCAGCCGCCGAAATCGCAACCCAGCGCCCCAGTCCCTCGAGTCGCGTCCTCGCTGCCAGCACCAGCGCCCCGGCAAGCGCTCCAATGCCCGTCGCGCCCATGAGCAGGCCCAGTCCCCGTGCGCCGCCGTGCAGCACGCGATCCGCGAAAATCGGCATCAGCACCGTATAGGGCATCGCCACCAGGCTCACCACGCCCACGAGCAGCAGAAGCGCCCAGATCGGCGCGGTTCGCTTGGCGAACCGGAATCCTTCGATCACATTTTCGAGCGCAGAGCCGCGCTCCTGTCGCTCGAACCGGCCCTCGATCCGCATCATCATCAAGCCGGCGATCACCGCGATGTAACTCACCGCGTTCGCAAAAAAGCACCATCCCTCCCCGATCGCCGCAACGAGAATCCCCGCGACCGCCGGCCCCACCACGCGCGCCGCGTTGAACATCGAGGAGTTCAGCGCAATCGCGTTCATCAGCGTTTCGCGGTCCACCATCTCGATGAGGAACGCCTGCCGCGCCGGAATATCGAACGCGTTCGAGATGCCCAGCGCCGTGGCCAGCGCGACGATCTCCCACACGCGAATCCTGCCCGAAAGGGTCAGCCAGGCGAGCAGAAACGCCTCCACCATCATCGACGCCTGCGTCGCGATCACAATTTTCTGGCGATTGCCCCGATCGGCCACGATCCCACCAACCGGCGACAGCAAAAACACTGGAATCTGGCCCGCGAAACCGACGGCGCCGAGTAGCAGTGAAGAGCCGGTCATGCGGTAGACGAGCCAGGCCTGCGCGATCGTCTGCATCCAGGTTCCGGTGAGGGAGATGATCTGACCGCCGAAAAACAGGCGGAAATTGCGGAAGGCGAAGGAGCGGAACATCGCCGGCAGAGGCGGACCGATCCGCCGTTTGCTCGCCGCGATTTTCGTCACCTGCGCGTCGTTCTCAGGCATCGTCTTCCCTATCGCGCGAAAGGCCGCGCCTGCGGGCAACGGATTGCTCGCTGCTCAACATACGTGGGACAACTCACTTCACCGATCGCCGCTTGGGCGGCGCCGGCGTACCGTCGATCTCTCCGATGGTGCGGAAAGAACATTTGACGAACGATGGCCAGGGGCGGCCGGTGCGGTGCCAGGCGCGAAGCCATGCCAGGGTTTTCGGATCGCCGGCATTGCCGCTGCCAAGTTCGTGGCCCACGATGACGTAGCGCTTGTCGCGACGAATTGCGTCGAGCGCGCGCTGCTGCTCGCGTTTCGCGACGAGCGACGCCAGCCGGCATTCGAGGTAGCGGTCATCTGCCTTCGTCGCGCGCACCACCTCCGCTCCCGACTCCGTGAGCTTTTCGAAATGCCGCTCCAGCGCCGCCCCCGCTCCGTAATCGTCGAGCACGACGCGGGCCCGCTGCGGATCGACGCGGCGCATCGCTTCGCCGAGCAGCCTCTCGTAGTCGCGGTCGAGCAGGCGATTGATCGACACGCGGTCGAACTCCTCGGGCGTGATCTGTGCGACCGCCCAGTCCAGTCCCTGCGCTCGGTAGAAATCGATCCGGCCGAAGAGTTCCTCCCAATACCGCGGCGAGTGGGCGGTTTTCGTATCGGCCACGCCAATGATCTCTTCGAGTTGTTGGAAGAGGATGCGGGGAACGACGACGGCAGCCAGGACGGCCGGACCGAAAATTTCCCCCTTACCCGTCTCGTCGAGTCCGACGAGGAAATCGCGGCTGGGCGCGACGAAGCGTCCGCCGAGCAGTTGATCGACATGCCGCTGCGCCTCGAGCAACGCCGGATCGTCGGAATCGGTGACGTAGAGCGTTCCGGTCGTGTAGTAGGTCCACTTCGCGTCGCTGTGGCGCACGCGCCATTGCTCGTAAGCGCTGGTCACCTTCTCTTCGACGGCGCCCTGCGCGATGAGCCACGCCCTGATCCGCGCGACCTGAGCCGGTTCGCGAACCGTCCATTTCCGGTTGGCAATGATTTTCATCTGTGCACAACAGCGCCGACAGCCCACAGCGCAAGGCCGTGGGGCGCAGCGAATCAAGGTAGCCCCAACCTCACTCCGGCGCAACTGGCGTTACTGCGTCCGCTTTCGGACGGCCGATGCCCACGACCGGACGGCCAGGAGTGGAGTGGAAATGCTTAAGTGCCCGAAAAGCAGCAAGTTGGCAAGTCGAAAAAGGGAGCATGAAATGCTGGAAGCTTAGAGGCTTTCCGTGCCACTTTGTCAGAGCTGGGAAGCCGGATGCAAAAGCACGACCCGCGAAGGAGCGTTCCATGTCTAATCTCCGTCAAGACCTGCGATACGCCCTGCGTATGATCGCCAAATCCCCCGGCTTCGCCGGTATCGCCATCCTTACCTTGGCGTTGGGCATTGGCGCCAACACGGCCATTTTTTCGATGGTCGAGGGTGTGCTCTTGCGCCCGCTTCCCTACCCGCACCCGGAGCAACTCGTTAAAGTCTGGATGCGGTTCACCGGGATCGGTTTGCCCAACGATCGCAACTGGGTTTCCCCGCCCGAGTTCCAGGATCTGAAGACGCTCAATCGCAGTTTTTCGGGCTTGGCGGCCATGGAGAACGCCAATTTCAACATCACCGTCGGGGATCTGCCACAACGAGTGGAAGGTGCGGCCGTCTCGCCGAGCCTGTTCCCCATGCTGGGCGTGAATCCGGTGTTAGGGCGCGCGTTTCTGCCCGAAGAGGCGCAGCCCGGACGCGACCAGGCCCTCCTTCTCGGCTATGGGTTGTGGCAGAGGCGCTTCGGGGGCGATCCACAAGTGGTCGGCCGAACCCTCATCGTGAACGGCAAACCGATGGTTGTGGTTGGCGTGCTGCCGGCTGGATTCAACTATCCCTTCGAAGCCGAACTCTGGCAACCGCTCGCTTTCACAGCCGAGGAATTGGGTCCCAACTACCGCGGCAGCCATGGCCTCGAAGTGCTGGCGCGATTGAAAGAAGGTGTTTCGCTTGCCCAAGCAGGCGACGACATGGGCGCTGTAGCCCGGTCGATCACCGAGCAGAATCCCGGCTATCCCTATAGTAAGTTCGGTTTCTCCGTTCTCGCGGTGCCGCTGCTCCAGGACACTGTTGGCGATGTGCAAACGGCGCTCTGGGTACTGCTGGGAGCCGTGGGCTTCGTGCTGCTGATCGCTTGCGTCAACGTGGCCAGCCTCTTGCTTGCCCGCGCATCAGCCCGCGGAAGGGAGATCGCCATTCGCGTGGCCATGGGCGCCAGCCCACGCCGCATCACCCGGCAATTGCTCACCGAAAGCACGGTTCTCGCCTTCGCCGGCGGCCTCGTGGGTGTGCCACTGGCGCCGCTGGCGCTCTCGGAACTCAATCAATTCAGCACGCTGGCTCTGCCGCGAATGTCCAGCGTAAGAATCGACGTCTGGGTGCTTGTGTTCGCGGCAGCGATTTCTCTCGGAACCGGCATCCTGTTCGGACTGGCTCCCGCCTGGCAGGCATCGCGGCGTTCCACCGCCGAGGAGTTGAAGGAGGGTGGCCGCGGAGATGGTGGAAGCTCGTCCAACCGGATGCGTCACGTGCTCGTAGTTGCGGAAACGGCGTTCTCCGTGGTTCTGCTCATCGGCGCCGGTCTCCTGCTCCGCAGCTTCCTCCGCGTGCTCTCCGTCGATCCCGGCTTCCACGCCGACCGCGTCCTCACGATGCGATTGAGTTTGCCTGGGGAAAAATACGATAAGCCGGAAAAGGTCGTCGCCTTTTATCGCGAGCTTCTCCGCCGCATCGATCGCCTGCCAGGCGTCGAAGCCTCTGGGGCGGCTGTGGCTCTGCCGCTTTCCGGGCTGGGCGGCTCGGGGACCACGACCGTCGATACCGAGGCCGTTCCGCTCGACCAGCGCACACCCGAGGCCGACTGGCGCCCAGTCACCCCGTCATACTTCCAGGCGATCGGGATTTCGCTGCTGCGGGGACGCTATTTTACCGAGAGCGACATCGCCACGTCGGCCCCCGTGGCCATAGTCGACGACACCTTCGCACGCACTTACTGGCCAAACGAGGATCCGATTGGCAAGCGGATCAAGCTCGGCGGGATGAAATCGACTGCGCCGTGGATGACGGTGGTCGGCGTCGTGGGCCACGTTCATTATCGGGAACTTGAAGCGCCTTCCCGTGTCCAGCTCTACTGGCCCGA
>JAGWOX010000110.1 GCA_028877145.1 Acidobacteriota bacterium
CGCGCCGAGCAATTGGCGAAGGAGACCGCTGACGTCGCCGGCGTGGAAGACCGGATTGCCGTCGTGGCTCCCGCTTCCGCGCAGGTTCAACCGGCGCCCATTCCTGAGTCAACAGTGAGCAGGGCAAGTCCCCCGGCACGAAGGCCACTGCGGCAGCGAGCCGAGTCCGCCTCGGCGCAACCGGCCCAGACTTCTGCGCCTGAGCGGACAGCGGACACTTCCGCTCCCGCGGCCCGGGACGCGCAACCAGAACAACCTGCTCCCGCCCAACCCGATCCCGCAGCCGCTCCCGAACCGGCTCCTGTGACGATTCCCTCGGGCACTCATATCGCCGTGCGAATGATTGACTCCGTCGATTCCTCGAAGAACTCGACCGGGCAGATGTTTCGCGCATCGCTAGACGAGCCCATCGTCATCGACGGCAAGACCGTGGTTCCCAAGGGCGCCGACGTCACAATCCGTCTGGCGCAGGCAAAATCAGCGGGTAAATTGACCGGTTCGAGCGAACTTGAACTGCAATTGGTGAAGGTGGTGACCGGCGGGAAGAGCTATCCCCTGGTGAGCAATTCCTACACGGCAAAAGGCAAATCGCGCGGCAAGGACACGGCCAAGAAAGTGGGCATCGGCGCTGCCGCAGGAGCCGTGATCGGTGCGATTGCCGGTGGCGGAAAGGGCGCGGCCATTGGAGCGGGGGTGGGTGCCGGTGCCGGCACCGCCGTTCAATTGGTCACGCGCGGCCAGCAGGTGAAAGTGCCGTCGGAAACCCTGCTCGACTTCGTGCTGCAACAGTCCGTTACCGTGCCGTAGGCCTTCGCTCGGAAACCGTCTGGGCGAGATCAACCGAGGCTGCTCGCATCCCGGCCCGGCCCCCCTCCGGCCGGAGTGCGAGGAGTTCGGCCTTTCGTGACGCAAGAAACCCCGCCTACTGCGGCTTCGGCCCTTCGACCACCTGCGTGAAGTCGCCCGTACGAATCCATTTCTTGAAGGCCGCCTGGACCTGGGCCGCGGTGAGCGACATGTAGCGGTGCGCGGCGATCGTTGGTTCGTCGAGCGGGAGTCCGATAGTCGCCCGCGAGAGCAATCCGCCGGCGATGCGGCCGGTGCTCGATTCCCCGAGCGGGATCTCCCGCAGCAGAAGAGCCTTCGCCTGCCGCAGCTCGGCCGGCCCTACCGGAGTCGTGTGCATCTGCGTAAGGTCGCGAACGACGATCGCGCGCGCCTTCGAGACGTTCGGCGGATCGCAAGCGTAGTTCACCGAATAGACGGTGCGCGTGCGACCGGCGCCGAGTGACACGCCGACGTAATACACCAGGCCATGCTTTTCGCGCAGGTCGCGATAGAGCCGCGTGGCGTAGAAGCCGCCCCCGAGAACGTGATCGCCCAGTTCGAGCGGGTAGTAATCGGGCGAGAAGCGCGTGATGTTCACGGTCTCGGCCAGCGTCACCTGGTCCTGCACCCGGCTCTTGTCCGGCACGTTTGTTGCCGAGGTCTTGTTCTCGGGAACCGCGGGGAAGTCGGTCTTGGGCGTGAGACCGGTCGCGCTCCACGAGCCGAAATACCTCTCGATCACTTTTTGCGCAGCTTCAGGCGTCACCTTGCCGATGACCACGATAGTCGTGAGGTCCGGCCGGAACACGTGGCTGTAAAAGTTGCGGACGTCAGCGAGCTTCAGCGACATCACCGTTTGCGGCGTGGCCTCGCGCAGTGATGGATCGTGCGCCGGAAACAGCGCCGCGTCAATCGCGCGTGAAGTCAGGTAGTCCGGGCTCTCGAGCTGCCCTGCGACCGAGGCCGCTTCCTGCCGCTGCACGGAGATGAATGCCTTTTCGGGCAGCGCCGGATGCAGCACATTGTCGGCGAGCAGCTGCACGCCGCGGTCGAAGTGGTCGGCGAGCACGGAAACGGAGAAGCGCGTGCCGGCAGATTCGTCGGCGGCGATATCGTCGAGCGCTTTCTGGTACGCGATGCGATCGAGCGACTCGGTGCCGTAGGAAAACAGTTCCGAGAGAACGTTGTCGACTCCCTCCTGATGCAGAGGCGTCTCGAGATCGGCATTGTTGCGCACCCCGCCGTAGACGCTCACTGTGTCGCTCACCGACTCCGGCTGCACGATCAGCTTCAGCCCGTTCGGCAGCTTCGTCACCACCGGGTGAACCGTCGAATCGGGAACGGCGAGCCGCGCCAGCGCCGTCTTCGCCCAAACGGGCAATTCGGCGGCCTTCGTCTCGCTGGGCGCGAAGGATTCCCTGCCCCCGAACGATTTGCTCGAAATCGGCTTGCCGGAAGGCTGAGGTGAGAGCACCGCGGTGATGGCGTGATCGAAGGCGAGATATTGGCGAGCGACGCGGTTTACGGCTTCCGGCGTCACTTTCATGATCGCCTCGACGTCCTCATCCGGCGAATTGAGCCCTTCGACAGCCAGCGCGTTCGACCAGGTCATCGCCAGTCCCGAAATCGAATTGCGATTGAATTCGGCCTCCGCCGCCTCGCGTCGCTTGGCCGCCTCCACCAGGTCCGCCGGCAGGCCGTTCTTCACGTCGTCCGCGATGATATCGTTCACCTGCTTCACCAGCGTCGCGGTGTCGGCTCCCTTCGGAAATGCGGCGATCGCGTAGCCCAATCCCGTGCCCGGCAGTCCCTCGAGCGCGAAGCCGGAGAAAAGCGCCTTGCCTTCAGGCACGAGCGCGTAGAGCGTGCCTCGCTGGCTGCTCAATACGTCGGAAAGGACTTCGGCCGCGGCAAAATCCTTGTCGCCGTAGCCCGGCATGCGGAATGAAACCAGCGCCAGCCCGTAGGGCAGATCGGTGGGAAGCTGCAGCGTGCGCGCGGCCACCGGTTGCAGTTTGACCGCCGGGCGCTCGGGGAGTTTCTTCGATGGAATGTCGCCGAAGAGCTGCTTCACCTTGGCGAGCGTAGCCTGGGGCTCCACGTCGCCGGCGATCACCAGAATTGCGTTATTCGGTGCGTACCACGTGTTGTAGAAATCCTTCAGCATGGCGCCGGTCGTCTTGTTGAACGAAGGCCGGGTGCCGAGCGCGTCGTGGGCGTAAGGGGTGCCGCGGTACATCTCCTGCAGCAGCTTGGTATAAAAAACGTATTCGGGATTCGAGAGGTCCTGCGCCACTTCCTGCTCGATGGCGCCGCGTTCCTGGTTCCACTGCTCATCGCTATTATCCGCGCCGCTCATGCGAATCGATTCGATGTGGAGCGCGACGTCGAGGTCTTCAGCGGGCACGGTGAAGAAATACTGGGTCACCATCTGCTGCGTATCGGCGTTGGAATCGCCGCCCATCGCCGCCGAAATGTCCGCCAGCTGGTTGGCGTCGAGTCCCGGGCTGCCACGGAACAGCATGTGCTCCTCGGCGTGCGCCATGCCGGGGAAACCCTCCGGGGCCTCGTTCGAGCCGGCGCGGTAGTTCACCACCGTCGTCACCACCGGCGCCAGCGTGTCGCGCACCACCACGACGCGCAGCCCGTTCTTCAGCGTGGCGCGAAGCACGTCTTCCTTTGCAGAGACCGCCTGCGCCGCCGCGCGCGCCGGCGAACTCCGCCTGCCGGCCGCCATCCCTCCCGCGGACGCCATAACCACCGCGAGCAGTACCATCACGACCGGCTTCGCGCCAGTCCACACCTTTACCGAGCCCTTGAAATTCTTCCTCATTTCGGCGTTTTCCCCTTCAGAAATCGAATAGCCACTCACTAGATGGTCCCCGATGATGGACGGAGGGTCAAGCGGAGAAGGCCAACACCCCGCGCGCAGCCTGCAGGCTGTGCAACTACATGCTGAGCGAAGCATCCCGATGGCGGAGAGATGAGGCAATGCTAACGTGAGACGTAGTGTCGGGATCCTTCGCTCCTCTCGGGATGACAAATCGCGAGGCTGGGCCGATTTTGGTAGCACAGCCTTCAGGCTGTGCGCCTTGGCCTTTGCTTTTCCCGCTGCGGGCGTGGGACGACCCGTCCCTCCAAGTCACTTTCCGCAGGCTGGATCGATGGCCGGACTTGCCGCAACGCTCACCGGTTCGACGTGTAAGGCAGCCAGTTGGGCGTTGACCGCGGCGAGATCGTGCGTCTGGAGCGCGCTCCACTCGCTGCCGACCTTGTTCAGGTCCTTGCAGTAATCGGCAAAGGCGGTTTGCATGCCCTCGGTCGGCGGCATGTCCGCGCCTTCGACAACGGTGAGTAGGCTGCCGAGTTCGTTGTTCAGCAAGCCGAAGCTCGGCTTCGGGCGCTGTGCGCCGAAGGGTCTGCCACCGCCGGCCTGTTCGAGTTTCGCGGCCTTCTCGTCGAGCGATTTCAACGCGGCCAGCGCTGCCTTGGCGTCGTCCTTCCCTTTGAGGCTATTTTCGCGGCCGTCAATCGCTTTGCGCATCGCCGCCACCTGCTCATGGCCCTCGTACGCGGCGGCCATCAACTTCACGAGTGACTGGCCGAGTTTCAGCTGATTTTCGAGTTCCGCTTGCGCGACGTTCACGCGCGGATCGAGCGCGACTTCGAGCGGCTGCCGATAGGTGTGCCCGTCGACCGTCAGTCGCACCTCGTATTTCCCCGGCACGGCAAGCGGGCCGCGGGGATCGGCCGGCGTATCGTGCACGACGGCCGAGATCGGATATTCGTGCTGAAGCGATTCCGGCGACGTGTAGCGCAGGTCCCACACGAAACGGTTCATCCCCACCTGCGTAGTAAGCGGCTTCGGATCGTGAAGCCAGTAGCCGGGCACCGGAGGAGGCGGCCAGTTGCGCGGCTCGAGAGGCGCGCTGGAAAACTCTCGCACGAGTTGGCCTTTCGTCGTGTAGATCCCCAGCGTGATGTTCCCCGCCGGCGCCGATTTCAGGTAATAGTCCATCACCCCGCCGTTGGGCGGATTCTTGGCGGCCGGCATTTCCGGAGGGAACGGCGTATCGCCGTTCAAGCTGCGGCGGACGCGAATCGCGGTTTTCGGGCGGAACAGAAATGCCTGGGACGATGCTACGCGCCTGTCGAGCTGCCGCAGCGGGGTGAGATCATCGAGGATCCAGAACGCGCGTCCATACGTTGCGGCCACCAGATCGCCGTCGTGCACCACCATGTCGCGCACGGAGACAGCCGGCAAATTCAACTGCAGCGACTGCCAATGGTCGCCGTTGTCGAACGAAACGAATGCGCCCGACTCCGTCCCGGCGTAGAGCAGGCCCTTGCGCGCCGGGTCCTCGCGCACCACGCGCACGAAACTGCCTGCCGGAAATCCCGCGTCGATTTCCTTCCAGATGCGGCCGTAATCCTCGGTCCGATAGACGTGCGGATCGAAATCGTTCAACTCGTAGCGGTCGACGGTGGCGTAGGCGGCTGCCGCATTGAAGGGAGAAGCTTCGATGATGTTGATCAGGTTGCCCGGGCCGAGGCCGGAGGGTGAGACGTCGCTCCAGTTTTTGCCGCCATCCCGCGTGAGTTGGATGATGCCATTCGTTGTGCCCGCCCAGATCACTCCGGCGCGCACGTGTGAAGGCGCCAGGGTGTTGATCGCCTCGCGGTCGGGCGTCTTATCCTTTCCGTCCTTCGGCTCCGTCTCTCCGGGCTTTTTCGTGAGGTCGGGGCTGATCTTGCGCCAGGTCATCCCTCCGTCTTTCGTCTCCAAAACGAACTGCGTGGCTTCGTAGAGGACGTGCGGGTCTTGAGGCGAGAAGGCGAGCGGAGGATTTTCCGGCATGCGGTAATCGCCGTCGCGGCTCACGTTCACCGAAACGGTGCGCACCTGCCGGTTCGTGCGATCGATGCGCACCACGCCGCGGCCCGGCCCACCGGCGTAGACCATGTTCGGATCGAGCGGGTCGGGCACGATGTAGCCGAATTCGTATCCGGCGATCGGGTCCCAATCGAGCATCGTGATTGCGCCGTAATCGCTGCGGCTCAGGCCGGCGACCGATCCGCTGTCCTGCTGCGTTCCGTAGACCCAGAACGGCCAGCGGTTATCGACCGAGAGATGGTAGATCTGGCCTGTGGGCTGGTTGTACCAGGAACTCCACGTTTTGCCGCCGTCGAGACTCACCGTCCCACCTTGGTCCGAGCCCATGATCATCCAGTTCGTATTCGCGGGATCGACCCACAGAACATGATTATCGTCGCCGCCCGGCGCGCCCTTGTAGGAAATGAACGTGCGGCCAGCGTCGGTCGAGCGATACATCGACGTCTGCATTACATAAACGATGTCCGGGTTCGTGGGATCGAGATACACGCGGCCGAAATAGCCGCTGCCCTGAATGCGAGCGTCGTCGCAGATTTTCTTCCACGTCTGGCCGGCGTCATCCGAGCGGTAGAGTCCGGAGTCCTTTTGCGCCGCAACGAGTGCGTAGACGCGCTTGACGCCCGGCGCTACCGCCAGGCCAATTCGTCCCGTCTTGTCGCCCGTCGGCAAACCGGTGGTGCTCGCGGGAGTCCAGGTATTTCCGCCGTTTGTCGTTTTGTAGATGAATCCGCCGTCTTCGCCGCCGACTATCGCCTCGATCGGATTCTTCAGCGTGACGTAGTGATGCCACAAAGCCGCGAATCCCACCTGTGAATTCGTGGGATCGAACGCCAGATTGATCCCGCCGGTTACATCGTCTTTATAGAGGACCTTGGTCCACGTCTTTCCGCCGTCGGTGGTCTTGTAGATGCCGCGATCGGAATTTTTCGCGTAGGTGTGGCCGAGCGCGGCGACGAGCACGATGTTCGGATCGTGCGGGTCGACCCAGATATCTCCGATGTGGTGCGTGCCGGCGAGTCCGATGCTCTGCCACGTTTTCCCGCCGTCCGTCGACTTGTACATTCCCCGGCCCTGATTCGCCGCCTGGCCAACGTCGCTCACGTCACCTGTGCCGACGTAGATAATCTTCGGGTCGGACGGCGCGGCTTCCATCGCGCCAATCGATGCGACGTCTTCCTGGTCGAAAATCGGGTGCCAGGTGAGTCCCGCGTTTTTCGTTTCCCAGATGCCGCCGCCGGCCGTTCCGATGTAATAAACCGCGGGATCGCCCGTGACGCCGGCAACGGCCGTCACGCGCCCGGCGCGAAACGGCCCGATCTGGCGCCAGCGCATGCCTGCATAGAGATTGGGATCGTATTGCTGCGCACGGACTGCGGGCGCCGAGCACAAACCTGATACGAGCAACGCCGCGGCGGCGGCCGCCAGGCGCCATGGCGCCAGCACGCGGATTTGAGGTGATTGCGAGCTTCCCGACCGAATCATGAAAGGGCCTCCAAACTGCGAAGCTTACAACACGGGAATCGGACTGGGAAAACGGCGGCGAAGTTGTGTCCTCACCGGGCATTGGCGGCGAGACGTTCGTTGGACACGAACGCACAGGCAGGAGTGCCTGTGCCACTGTCGGCGGGATTTCAGATGCGCAGGTGGTATCGATGCGCTTGCGTGGCCCTACCCCTTCGCATGCCTTTACGGGTACGGGCCGTGGATAGCCGCCTTACACCCTCACTTCTCGGCGGTTTTTCGGCCCGCGTTTAGATGGTCGAAGTTCAGGATGGTGTTGAGCACGAGCGAATAGCTGCCGCGCGTTTCGCCGCGATAGATGGGATTGTTCGAGAAGAGGACGACGTGCCCCGTGCCGACGAGCACGTCGATCACCGCCGCGTGCTCGGCCACTTCATTCCCTCCCTCGTCGAGTCCCGAGATGAGCAGGTGGCTCGCATCTGCATAACGGAAAATTACTCGCGGCCGGAACTGCGGCGGGATCACGCTGATGGGATTGCGCATCTCCTCCGGCGTCACCGGCGCGGCTTCCCACGGCTTAACCTTCGGTTGCGGCGGATAGGTTTCCGGTGGCCTTCCTACGACGAAATCGTGCTCGTCCTTCGTTCCGCGCCCGGTCGGCCGGCCAATCTGCTCCGGACCCAGCATGCGGAAGCCGCGGCGGCCGGCGATATTGCTCAGATCGAAGATCGGCCCCTGGTAAAAATAAAGGGGAAGCTCATTGCCCTCATTGCCGTAGCCGTAAGCGATCGGGCTGGACGGATCGACCAGCACGCCGCGCAGGACGCTGCCGATGATCTTCAGCCGCTGCGGCCGCGCCACCGAAACACCCGGAGTGAGGCCGAGCGCCACGGCCAGATTCGCCGTATCCATCACCGTGATCAGCGTGCCACCCTGCTTCACGAATTGATCGAGATGCTCGACGCCCGACCATTCGAGGCCGGGCCGCATGTCCGGCGTGGAGTCGATCCTGCCGAGGTTCGGCGTGAGTTTCGTGGTTTCCCACGGCAGCGGATTCCCCCACGTTGTGGGCATGCCGTCGATGATCGCGCTCTCGCTGGCGAACCGGCCCACGGGCGCGAACAGAATCACGTCGTATTTCGCGCGCAGATCGGCTTCCCGGCTTACTTCCTGCGTGTTGATGTAGGAATACGGGATGTGCATTTCGTCGAGCGCCTCGCGCCACCAGCCCTCGGTCTGCGTGCTCAGCCACGTGTGCATCAGCGCCACGCGCGCGGCGGTCACGGGATGCGTCGCCACGGAAGGGATCGAGGCCAGCGCGTAAGCCTGGAGCGCCAGCCCGTCGAGAGCCTGCTCGAGCGCTGCCTGGTCCACGTTGCGCACGAGGAATGAGCCGCGATCAAATTTCCGGCCCTCGGCCTGGAACGGTTCCTCGGCCGCCTCGATCGAAGCGTTTTTCAGCCGGTAACGCAGCGTTGCGAGCGAAGTCTCCGCCGTGTCGTTGATTGCATAGATCAGCCCGCTGCCCACTACGTTGCTGGCCGGCTGAATTTCGCTCACGCGCTCCATCGGCGCATCGAGCACTTTCCCATCGGTCACCCGGTCCACTTTCACGTTGAAAAGCGCGCCGAACGTCCATCCCGTGTCGTCGTACGGCGTTTTCTGCGGATCGCTCGGGCTCCAATATTGATAGTCGAGCAGCGCGTCGGCGATCCGCGAATAGGGTTGGTCCATGCGGATGATGTAGCTGCCGGCGGGAAACGACACGGTGCGTGTTTTCGGGCGAGCGGCCTCCGGCGCCGCAAAGGAAGAGGACCCCAGCACAAGCTGATTCGGCGCCGGCATGGTGACGGAAAAAGCGGCGGTGGCGCGCGAAATCTCCACGCCTTGCAATTGCAATACGCGCAGCAGTTGCGCCTGCAATTCCGGACGGGGATCGTTCCCCGGCAGCACGTAGGCCGCGGGGCCCTCCAGTTTCGGCTTCTCCACCGAGCGCTTCGCTTTCAGGTAGAAGTTGTGGAGAAATGTGCGGCGGGAAACGGAGAAAAAGTGGAGCGAGGTGAGAAGGCCGGTCTCCTCGTAGTTGTTGTTGTCACGCTGCGACCACAGCACTTTCGGCAGCGGCGGATTCTGCCGGTACCACGTGCGGGAATATTCGGGCGGCTGGAGCGTGCGCTCGACCGTATCCGCGCCTCCGTTGCCGAAGGTTTCGTAGAGGCGGCTGATGCCGTTGTGCATCGCACCGATGAACATCAGGTAGCCCGGCGACCACGTATCGAACTGCCCGTGTGTGAAAACGCCCGGCATGCCGAATTTCGTCATGTCCTGCACGTTACGCCAGCCGAGAATCTCCCATTCATTCGCCAGAATCGGATCGACCCAGGCGTTGAACGGCCCGTCGCCGGCCGTGTTGTCGTAGAGATAGGGCACCGATTCGTGCAGGTCGTGCAGCACCTGCGCCTTCCAGGCGATGAACGTTTTCATCACGTTCTGCGTGAGATCGAGCGTGGCCGCCATCGCGTCGCGGTTGTTGTCGTGCGCGACGTAATGGCCCCAATAGACGAGCGGTGGAACGTTTTCTTTCGGATGCGCCAGGTGCCATTTGTAGATGTCGACCATCCGGTCGCGGCCGTCCACTTCCACCACCGGCGTGATTAGCGTGATTACATGATCGCGGATCTCCTGGATGTGGGGGCTATTGTCGACAGCTAGCCGGTAGGCCAGCTCCATGAGGGCCGTCGGCGCGCCCGTTTCCGGCGAGTGGATCGTGCCGGTGATGTAATAGACGGGAACGGCCTGGCTCGCGATCTGCTCGGCCTCCTGGTCGTTCAGGCCGATCGTGCGAGGATCGGCAAGTTTCGCGAGCAGCGCACGGTTTTGTTCGAGATGCGCGAGGTTTGCCTCCGAGGAGACCGCAACGGCGATCATCTCCCGCCCTTCTTCTGTGCGCCCGATCGTGTACACGCGCACGCGCGGGCTCGCCTTCTGGAGCATGCGCATGTATTCGTAGACCTGCTCGGCGTAAGGGAGGATGTTCGGCGCACCGGCCACGTCCCCGAGCACAGCTTCCGGGGTCGGCACGGTTTTCGAGGCTGGCAGGTAATCGACCAGCGGCGAGGAAAAGTAGGGCTCGGTGGTGTCCTGGCGAATCTTCTTCGTGTACGCCTGGTCGATCGGCTGATTCGGATCGCGGGCGAAATTCGTATCCTGCGCTCCCAGGGCCGGCGCCAGCGTCGCCACAGCGCCCAGAGCCACCATCCCCAGCGCAAATTTTGGCCACAGAGACCGTTTACGCCCCATTTCCCTTCTCCTGTTCCGGGAACATGCGTCCCACCCGAAATAATTTTGGTTTCTTCATTTCCCCACCGACAAACCGCACCTTAGGGCTCGCGGGCACCATTCATATAACTTCAGGCCCCTTGTGTAAACCGCGACGTTCGCCGCGCGTTACACGGAATTTTCACGCTTAACAGCCTTTGCCCATTTGCTGCGCCAAAGCGGTACAATCGGCGGCTTATGACGGCTGCGCTCGAAGGCATTCGCGTTGTCGATATGACCGAGGCGATGGCGGGGCCGTGGTGCGGCATGCTGCTCGGCGATTTCGGCGCCGACGTCATCAAGGTCGAACGGCCGGGCCTGGGCGATCAGGCGCGCGGCTGGGGACCTCCCTTCGTCGAATCGGAATCGGCCTATTTTCTTTCGAACAATCGCAACAAGCGTTCGATCGCTATCGATTTCAATCAGCCGCAGGGCCTCGAACTTCTTCATCGGCTGATCGCCACTGCCGATGTTTTCCTCACGAATCTTCCCCGGCGCGATTCGCTGGTGCGGCGCGGGCTCGATTACGAATCGCTTTCCGCGCGCCATCCGCGTCTGATTTATGGCTCGATCAGCGGCTACGGCTGGAGCGGTCCGCGCGCCGAACTGCCGGGCTACGATCTGATCGCGCAGGCCGAAGCCGGCACGATGAGTCTCACCGGCGAGGCAGACGGCGAGCCGATGCGGTATCCGATCGCGATTGCTGACGTAACCACCGGCTTCAACGCCACGGTCGGCATCCTGGCCGCGCTCCTCTCGCGCGAACGCACAGGCAAAGGCCAGTTCCTCGAAGTCTCCCTGTTCGATTCGCAAATGGCATGGCTCGCCAACGTCGGCAGCGGCTACCTGAACACCGGGCGCCAGCCGCGCCGCTGGGGCAACGCGCATCCGAACATCGTGCCCTATCAGATGTTTCGCGCGAGCGATGGCCGCCATTTCGTCGTGACTGTCGGCACCGAAGCGCTGTGGGAACGTTTCTGCCGCGTGCTCGGAATCGAAGATACGCTCGCGCGCGATCCTCGCTTCGCCACGAACGCCGACCGCGTCGCGCATCGCGACGAACTGATTCCGCAGCTCGAAAGAATCTTCGCCACAAATCCGGCGGTTTACTGGCTCGAACAACTCCGCGGCGTCGACGTTCCCGCGGGCCTGGTGCAGACGGTCGAGGAAGCCTTCGCCGATCCGCAAACCAAGGCGCGCCAGTTGGTGGTCGACCTCGAACACCCACGCATTGGCCGCGCCCGCAGCATCGCCAATCCCGCGCGCCTCGCCGATACGCCGCCGGCCTATCGCCTCGCTCCGCCCCTGCTCGGCGAGCACACGCGACAGGTCCTCACCGAGATTGGTCTTTCGTCCGAGGAAATCGAAACCGCTATTGCTTCCAGAGCCGTCGCCGTGCCCTGATCGTTTCCCCTGAGAAAGAGGGATCAGCCGTGCGAGTAGCTGCAATCTATGACATCCACGGAAACCTTCCCGCACTCGAAGCGGTGCTCGACGAGATTCTGCAAGCCGCGGTCGACCTGGTGGTGGTCGGCGGCGATGTGGTTCCCGGCCCGATGCCGCGCGAAACAATCCGGTGCTTATTGAATTTCGCGATTCCGATGCGTTTCATTCGCGGGAATGGCGAGGCGGCGGTTCTCGCGGAGATGGAAGGCGCGGAAGTCGGCGGATTGCCGGAACAGGCTCGAGAGGTTATTCGCTGGACGGCACAAGAGCTTCAACCTGAGGAAATGCGATTGTTGGCGAGTTGGCCTGCCACGCTCCGCTTTCACATCCAAGGATTGGGCGACGTGCTCTTTTGCCACGCCACCCCGCGGAGCGACACCGAGATATTTACTCGTTTGACTCCCGAAGAGCGGCTATTGCCCATCTTCGGGGAAGCTGACGCCCCTCTCGTCGTCTGCGGCCATACCCACATGCAATTCGATCGGAAGATCGGAAGCACTCAGGTCGTCAATGCCGGCAGCGTGGGAATGCCCTTTGGAAAGCCGGGTGCGTATTGGCTCCTACTGGGACCCGAGGTTCAGCTTCG
>JAGWOX010000111.1 GCA_028877145.1 Acidobacteriota bacterium
ACGAGGGCGTTCTGGGTCGCACACTAGACGTCGGTTTCAGGCGGAATGCCCACGGCGTTCCGGAAAACGCCGCCTGCCTCTACAGCCCGTACCGCCTGTTGCGCGACGAGGGCGAGGTCACCGTGATTTTCCGTGACCATTTCCTCTCCGACCTGATCGGATTCGTCTACAGCCGCATGGAGCCGGAGGCCGCGGCCGAGGATTTCTACAGCCGGCTGCGCGCCATCGGCGAATCGGTGCCGAGCGCGCGCCCGCTCACCGTGCCGGTGATTCTCGACGGCGAAAACGCATGGGAATGCTACCGGCAGAACGGCCGCCCGTTCCTTCGCGAGCTGTACCGGCGGATCGAAGCGGACTCCGAAATCCGCGCGATGACGGTTTCCGAGGCCATCGCCGAGGCGGGGGAACTGCCGGCGATCAACCGGCTGGCGGCGGGCTCGTGGATTAACGCGAATTTCGATATCTGGTGTGGCGGCGCGGAGGATCTGCGCGCCTGGGACCTTCTGCGCGAGGCGCACGACGTCTACGACAAGGAACTGGCGCGCGCCCCTGTGCCCCGGCCGCACTTCGAGCACGCCTACGAATCGCTGCTCGCGGCTGAGGGCAGCGATTGGTGCTGGTGGTACGGGCCCGAGCACTCGAGCGCCGACGATCCCGATTTCGACGCGCTTTACCGTACGCATATCGCGCAGGTGTACGCCGCGCTCGGCCGCCCGGCGCCCGACCGCCTCGCGCATCCCATCGCGGGCAAGCCGCGCCTGGGCCTGTCCATCGCTCCCTCCGGCTTCATTTCGCCGTTCATCGACGGGCGCGTTTCCACGTATTTCGAATGGATGGGCGCCGGCCTCAGTTCCGTTGACCATCGCGGCGCATCGATGCACGGCACCCTCGATTACCTCAGCGAATTGCACTACGGTTTCGACGCCGGCCATCTGTATCTGCGTGTCGATCCCGTTCCCGAAGCTCTTGGCCCGCTACGCGACTTTGAATTTCGGGTTCAAATCAGGGCCGCCGGGGAATTGCGCATCGCGATCCGGCTGGAGGCCTGGAGTTTGAAGGATGTGGTCGCCGAGCGCGACGATGTTGCGCTGTCCCCTGGCGCGGTCGAAGTGGCTTTCGACCGCATCCTCGAAGTGAGCGTCGCACGCGACGCGGTTCCATCCACCGAGCCACGGCTCGAACTCAGCGTGGCGCTGTGGCACGGCGCGCTGCCGCTCGATGTCTTGCCCGTTGAAGGAAAACTTGAGATTTCGCTCGGGGAAGAGGGCTTCGCCTGGCCAGTGCCCCCACCGGCCTAGAGAGCCTTCTGGCAGTTTTCTGAAAAATGCCTCGATCCTTGTGGGTTGCGGCTTCAGCCGCGACATGAAGCTGCAAATCCACTGGGGCTTTAGCCCCTGAAGCCGCTCGGCGCGGTTTCTTCAGCATCCCTCTAGAACAACTTTACGGCCAGCGAATCCGGTTGCTTGCCTACAGGGACCAGGGTCACGAGGTGCGGACCCTCGCGGGCGATGACTGCCAAGTCGTTGGAATCCCGGTCGGCGACGAGGAGCATTTTTTCCTCGAGCCCCAGCACGCAGGCCACAGGGTGTGTACCCGTCGGCGCCGAGCCTAGCAGTTCACGGAAGCCGAGGTTCACGACGGCGACGCGCGACCCGCCGGCGTCGCAAGCGTAGAGGAGCGAGCCGTCGCGCGTGACCACGCCGGCGGCCGGATCGGCGCCCAGTTGCAGATAGTCGCCCACCTCGTTCGTCCACGTGTTGATCACCGTCAATCCGTGCGTATCGGGCGAGAGGACATAGACTTCGCCGCCGTCCGGTTTCAGCAGCAGGGAATTGGTGCGGCCGCCGGTTGCGAGGCGCGTGACGAGCGAGGGAGGGTCCAGCCGCAGCACGGTAACGAAATTGGTGGTTGCCGAGCCGACAAGGGCCTTGGAACTGTCCGGCAGCACGACGATGCTGTTGGGATCCTGGGCGACCGGCAGCGTGGCCAGCGGCTTGAGGCTTGCCGCATCGAGCAGGCTGACGCTCGCCTCCCCGCGATTGGCGGCCAGCACCCATTTACCGTTCGGGGCCACGGCCAACGCCGACGTACCGCCGCGCGGCGCGGGATGCTCGCGCGCCACCACCCGGCGCGTGGCGCAATCGATGGCCACCACTCCGCCCGCCGCGCAGGCGACGTAAGCTCGCGCCGCGTCCGGAGAAAACGCGAGCGAAACGGGTTCGCCGCAGACAGGGATGCGGTCCACGCGCCCGGTCGGCGCGTCGATCACCCAGGCGTATCCACCGCCCTCGCTCACGCCCCAAATCTCTTTCCGGTTCGGTTGCGCGGCAATCGAAAGAGGCTGCGGACCCACCGAAATTGTCGCCACCGGCGCGAGGCTGACCAGATCGACCACCGTGACCGTCCCGTCTCCGCCGTTGGCCAGGTAGGCGTAGAGGTGGACACCGGGACGCAGCATGGTCGGGCGCCGTTCCCGCATCACTTCGCATGTGGCGGCGGCCGCGAGCAGCACGAGCGTCACCGTCAGCCGCAGATAGGATCGCCAATTCGCCGGCAACAATTTTCGTGAGAACACGGGTTCAGCCGCGACGTAAGCCTCGCAGAGTAGCACACGCAGACTGCCTGCGCCGTTTCCACAAACGTGGAGAGAAGAAAACCGCACGGGCGGGATTGACTGTGTTACCGGCCGCCAAGAAATCCGCGCGTTCGCAATTCAGGCGGACGACGCGCGAATCCACGTCCCATGGGCGGGCTTGCCCGCCGCAACTTCCGGCGAAGACGGGCTAGTTCACCTCGCGCGAAAGCACGCTGGCGATCTGACGGACTTCGCTCATCAGCAGCTGGAATTCCTCGGGAGGAATCGATTGCAGGCCGTCCGAGAGCGCCCGGTCGGGATTCGGATGCACTTCGATGAGCAGCCCGTCGGCGCCCACGGCGACCGCGGCGCGCGAAAGCGGACGCACTTTCTGCCGCCGGCCGGTGCCGTGGCTCGGGTCGACGAGAATGGGCAGATGGCTGGCTCGCTGCACTGCGGGAACAACGCTCAGGTCGAGCGTATTGCGGGTATGGTCGGAGAAGGTGCGCACGCCGCGCTCGCACAGCAGCACGTTGTAGTTGCCTTCCGACATCACGTATTCGGCGGCCATCAGGAATTCATCGAGCGTTGCCGACATGCCCCGCTTCAGCAGCACGGGTTTCCGGGCACGCCCGGCGCGCTTGAGCAGCGAGAAGTTCTGCATGTTTCGTGCGCCGATTTGGATGACGTCGGCATATTCTTCGACCAGGTCCAGGCTCTCGTGATCGACCGCCTCGGTCACGATGCCCAGGCCGAAACTTTTGCGCACGTCCGCCAGAATCTTCAGGCCTTCCAACCCCAGACCCTGAAAGCTGTAGGGCGACGTCCGCGGCTTGTATGCGCCGCCGCGGAACAGCCTCGCGCCGGCCGCGCGAACCGCTTCGGCGGCCGCGAATGCCTGATCGTGATTTTCAACCGCGCAAGGACCGGCAACGATTGCCAATGCGCCCCCGCCGATTCGTACATCGCCTGACGGCGTGGGAACGACCAGCACGGTATCTTCCGGCTTCACTTCGCGCCCCACGAGTTTGTAGGGCTTGCTCACCGGGATGCATTCCACAACCCCGGGCATCGAATCGAGCGAGCCGAGATCCACCGCTCCCTTGTTGCCTGTAATGCCAATCGCGGTGCGCATTGAGCCGGGAATCGGGTGGGCCCTCAGGCCGAGCGATTCGATCCGCTCGCAAACCGCGCGAACCTCCTGTTCGGAAGCATTTGCCTGCATGACGACTAGCATGGGTATCTCCGGAGAAAGAAGACTCTGTATTGAAGATGCGAGTTTACTCCAAGGTCGGAGACCGCGGCAAACCAAGCGCAGGGACGAAGTTCGGTCTTGGTCGTGCCACGGAGCCTGCTTGAGGTCTAGGAGGAAGATCGGTGGCCGGGCGCCCCGGCGCCTCCCGACGCCTTCACGGATGCGGAACGGTACGCATTGTCCGAATCGGACCGAGGTTGCTCCTGGCGGGGTTGCCTTCCGCTCCCGCTCCACCGCACACAAAGGAAGGCTCACCCGTGGCGCGTCATTTTCTCCGTGAAATCGGTGTCCGCCCCCTCTCACAGTCGGACGGATCGAATTGTACAAAGGGGGAGGGACGTTCCGGGTGCCCCAGGCACCGAAGTTGTACCTGGGGTCGTTGCCTTCAGTTCCCGCGCCACCCCACGATCGGATACACCCACGAAGGCAGGACCGCCCGCAAGAATCTGAGGCTTTAGCTACAGGTGGTACACCCTAACCACAACTCGTCCCCGGTGGCTGCCGGCGGAACACAAACATTCGCCGAGCCGGGGCTATCAGGAAGCGCCGGCTACGCGTTCGAACGCGGAAACTCTTCCCGAAACCCTGGCGCGTATTACCCGCGGGCCGGGAACAGTCACCAGCTCGCCGACAGCGTAGGGCGCCTCGCGGTTGCACACCGGGCACCAGGCCAGGAACAGCGTGCGTTCCTCCCGCGCCTCGATTTCGTGCGCGTCGGAGGGCTCGGAGGGCACATACGGCACTGGGAAGGGCTTCCGGCAGTGCAGGCAGACCACTCCCCAGGATTGCTCGGACTCAGTTCTTTGTTCCATCTTTCACCCCGTTGCGGAGGGCCGCCATCCCGGAGGAAAGCGTGCCACAGGGTCTCGCGGTTGCTCCGTAGCCGCCCACCGGTTTGGACCGGTAGGGACGGCTGCTAAGCCTACACCAGGGGGGAGCCGGACGCAGTGTGAAGATTCTGTAAACAGCGCCGCTTATCCACACAATTTCCACAGACCCCGTAAGGGTACTGGAACCGGCTGGCTTCACAAATCCGCCAGACTCCGTGTAACATGTTTTTCACCCGTGGTTTACGTTCGGTTCACGGGACGCAATTATGAAGTTGTCCCGAAACGATCTCTCATGAATCCCGCCCCAACTGCTGAGGTCGAGGTCGAGCCCAAACCCGCAAAGGCGGCCTCGCGCAACTATCCGGGCGCGCTCGTCGTGGTCGAAGGCATCGACGGCTCGGGCAAGAGCACACAGCTCCATCTCCTCAAGCGCTGGCTCGAGGTCGGCGGCTACCGCACGCATTTCACCGAGTGGAATTCCTCGCCTCTCGTCGCCACGGCGACCAAGCGCGGCAAGAAGCGCCGGCAGCTCACGCCGGTCACCTTCTCGCTGATTCACGCGGCCGATTTTGCCGACCGCTACGAGCGCCAGATCCTCCCTCTCCTGCGTAGCGGCCACCTGGTCCTTGCCGATCGCTACGTCTACACCGCCTACGCCCGCGATGGCGCCCGGGGCTGCCCGGCGTCTTGGCTGCGCAACCTGTACCGGTTCGCCACGCCGCCCGATATCACGTTCTATTTCCGCGCCCCGCTCGAAATCGCCGTCGAGAGAATCCTGAGCGGCCGCCCGCGCCTGAAATTCTACGAAGCCGGCGCCGACCTCGGCCTGTCGCTCGATCGGGTGGAGAGTTTCCGGATTTTCCAGGGCATGATCCTCGATCGCTACGACCAATTGATTGAATCGGAGAACTTCGTGCTGATGGACGGCACTCTGGCCGTGCACAAATTGCAGCAGCAGATGCGCGAAATCGTCTCCACCCGGATCGACCTGAAGCGGTTCGCCACGCCATGACCGAGCAGCCGAAAGCCCAGGCCAAAACCCCCCGCCCGGAAGCATCCGCCGGGTCCGAAGCGGAGCCGGTACGCGACGGCGCGCCCTCGCTCGCCTCGTTGACCCTGCCGGCCGTTCACCGCGAGGATATCGGCGGTCATTTGATCGTGGTCGAGGGTACCGACGGCTCCGGCCGTTCGACGCAGATCGCCCTGCTGACCGAGTGGCTGGAATCGCAGGGATTCGCCGTGCAGACGATGGGATTGCGGCGCTCGGCGCTGATAGGGCGCGATATCGACGCCCTGCTGGCGCGCAACGTCGTGACGCGCTACACGCTGGCCTTGATGTACGCCACCGATTTCTACGATCAGCTCGAAAGCCGCATCATCCCCGCTCTCCGCTCCGGCATGGTCGTTCTCGCCGACCGCTATCTCTACACGCTGATCGCCCGCGCCGTCGTGCGTGGCATCGACCGTGAATACGCCCACGAACTCTACGCGCTGGCTTTGCGGCCGGACCTCACGTTCTTCTTGAACGTCCGCCCGGAGGTCGCTTTTGTCCGCGAATTCAAGAAATCTCCCGCCATCAGCTACTGGGAAGCCGGACGCGACATGCACCTCTCCGACGATCTCTACCAGTCGTTCATCCAATACCAGGGAATGATCCGTAAAGAGTTCGTTTACTTGGCCAAGCGCCACGACTTCATCACCTTCAACGGAGAAGGCTCGGTCCGTCTCGTCAATGCCGACCTGCGCCGCCGCATCGCCGAGCATCTGGGCATCCGCAGCGTCCGCTACCAGCCCTCTCAAGCTCTGGTTCATCTATGGCGGTAGTCTGGGGCTCGCCAGTTCGCATCGCGGCTATCGATGCGGGCTCGAATGCCATCCGTCTGGGCATTGCCGAAGTCCGGCCGGGAGCAGGCTTGACCTTCATAGGCACCGAGCGGTTTCCCGTCCGCCTGGGCCATCGCGTCTTTCTCGAACGGCGGCTCGATTCGACCACCATCGCACGCGCGGGCGAAGCCTTCGCACATTTCCGCCGCCTGCTCGATCGCTTCCAGGTGAAGTCCTATCGCGCCGTCGCGACGAGCGCCGCCCGCGAAGCGCGCAACCGCGACGTGCTGCTCCGCCGCATTCGCCGCGCGTCGGGCATTCGCCTCGAAGTAATCGGTTCGGCCGAGGAAGCGCGCCTCGTGCGCCATGCCGTGGTGCAGGCGCTGGGCGAGCGCATGGCGCCGCGTCTGATTTTCGATCTGGGCGGCGGAAGCCTCGAGATCACCCTGCTCCATGCCGAGGGCGTGGAGCGCTCATTCGCGTTCCCGCTCGGCACCGTGCGCCTGATGGAATCGATGGGGCTCAGCGATCGGATGACGCGCGAGCAGCAGCGCGCTGTCCGCGACCGTGTCCTCGCCACCCTCGTCTCGGCGTGGCCCGATCCGCCCGAGCTCGCCGACAACATCATCGTCGGCTGCGGCGGCAACGCCGAGGCTCTTGCCCGGATCACCGCCGGTGCGCCACAGCGCGGCGTTCCCGTGCTGCACATGGGCTCGCTGAAACGGCGCCTGCCCGAAATCCTGCGCCTTGACATGCGCGGCCGGGTGAAAGCTTACGGCGTCCGGCGCGACCGCGCGGACGTGATGGGTGTCGCCGCCATCATTCTTTCGACGCTCGCCGAATGGCTCGATCTGCGAAACGTGCTCGTGCCCGGCGTCGGAGTCCGTGAGGGCATTCTGCGCGATCTCGCGGTTTCGCTTCTGCGCCGGCGTCCCAGCGCCGGTGAGGCCCGCCGCGCCCGGCAACTGCTCAAGAGCGTGCGTTCGTTCGCCACGTCCTTCCACAGTGATGGCTCTCGCGTCGAAGCCGTGCGTTCACTTGCCGCGTCCTTTTTCGACCAGTTGGCCCCGCTCCACGGCCTGCCGCCCGAACTCCGACTGCCACTCGAGCTTGCCGCCGTTCTCCATAATGTTGGCCGAGCGGTGAATCCCGAAGGACGCCAGAAGCACGGAGAATATCTGGTGCGCCACGGTAATCTTCCCGGCCTGAGCGCCCCTGAGCGCGAGCTGGTCGCCTGTCTGGTTCGCTATCACGATACGGTCGAGCCTGCGCTGCGGCACAAGCTGTATTCCTCGTTCAGCCCGCGCGAGCGGCGCCAGGTGCGCGCGCTCGCCTCGCTGCTGCGCATAGCCGTCGCGCTCAACGCCGGCCCGGGCGCTCCCGTCACGCACGCTACCGCCCGCGTCAATGCCGGTGAGGTCATTTTCGAGATTCCGCGCGGCGTGAACCCGGCGAAACGGCTGCGCCAAGCGCGCCGCGGAGCCGCATTGTTCGAACAGGAGTTTGGCCGCAAAGCCGTGTTCCGTCGCGCCGACCGCGCACGGCCAAGCGGAGCTGGCGTAAAGCGCCAGAAGTGCGCGGCGAAAGGGCAGGCCGCCGCGAAGTCACCGAAGCAAGCTTCGTGAGCGCGCCGGACTAGCGCTCCGATTTTGGGTCTGAATGCTCAACTCAAGATCGGTCGCGGTGAGGGTGGATTTTGTAGGGGCGACCCGATGGGTCGCCCTGGCATTGCCGCGTCATCCACGCGGAGGGGGAAGAGAAGATGCTGGTCTACCTCGTGCGCCACGGAATCGCCGTCAGCAGGAACGATCCCACCAGCCCGGCCGACGCCGCTCGCCCGCTCACGCCCAAGGGCATCGAAAAGACGATGGAAGTGGCCCGAGGCATCGCGGAGCTGCGCGCCCATCCGACGGTCATGATTTCCAGCCCGCTGTTGCGCGCCGTCCAAACTGGCGAAATTTTCGCCGAAGTTCTGGGATTTCCCGTCACGCGCTTGCGCCGCAGCGAAAATCTGGCGCCGGAGGCCAAGCCCGCGGCACTCTTCGCCGAACTAGCGCGGCTGAAGGCGAAGGAAGTGATGTGCTTCGGCCACGCGCCGCATCTGGACGAAACAATCGCCGCCGCCGTCGGCAAAGGTCCCGCCTTCACGCAACTGAAGAAAGCCGGCGTCGCCCTGCTCGAATTCGATTCCTTCGAGCCACCCAAAGCCCTCCTCTGCTGGCTCTATACCCCCAAAGCCCTCCGGAAACTCGGCGGCTAAGCAGGCTTCACCGCGAAAGCGCAGATTACGCCGAGAAAGAAGCGTAAGCTTCCTGTCATCCTGAGAAGCGAAGGACCCCGAAAAAGTAGAGGCAAAGCATCCACGAAGCCGCAGTGTGCCAGCCCGCGAAGGTTTTCCTCCGCGTTCTCAGCGCCTCTGCGGTAAATGCTTTTTCTTTGAATCTTGGCTAAGCAGCCGGCAAAACAGCCACCGGCCGCTTGCAGGCAATCTCAAACAAGTGCCTCGCATTGGCGATGTGCGAAGCGCGAGGCTCGGCCCCGGTGTACCCGCCGGCGCGAATGGCGATGCGGCCATCCTCGATTCGCGCCTTCAGG
The DNA here is from genome assembly GCA_028877145.1 of Acidobacteriota bacterium. Classification (GTDB taxonomy): domain Bacteria; phylum Acidobacteriota; class Terriglobia; order Acidiferrales; family UBA7541; genus JAKASX01. The sequence goes on from JAGWOX010000111.1 coordinate 9,080, forward strand.
CTGCGCACCGAGGCATCGTGTTCGCGGTCGAGCGCATTGGCCAGACGCAGAATCCCCGCCAGCAGCAGCACCTTCTGCCGCCGGTCGGGCCGCAAGCGGCGAAACGTGGCATGCTTGGCCTGCGGGAGCGCGCGGCGATGATAGCGGGCCACGAGCGCGGCGAGTTTCATCTCTTCCGGCGTCAATCCAAGCGGTGCCTTGAGCCCGGCGATCATGCGATAGGAGCGCTTGTGATGCGAGCGCGCGCCCTGCGCGCGCCCCACGTCGTGCGCCAGCGCCGCGATCTCCAGCACGCGCCGCGTGTGGCCGTTCCCCTCCGCGCCGCCCATGCCCGCTTCGGCGAGTTGGTCGTAGAGTTCGAGCGCGAGCTTCGTCACGTGTTTCGAGTGATCGAGATCCGGCGTCAGGAACGAGGCCCACACCTCGAGCCGCGCCATCCCCGCCGCTTCGAGGTCCTTACCCTGCGGCAGCGACTTCCGCCACGCGCGCCAGAGCGACCCACGCCCCGACATCTTCTTCCGGTACGCACGAATCCGCTCGGCCGAAAGAGCGGCAATCTTCCTCTTCCAGTGCCGGCGTTCCTCCGCGCTTTCGACGCTCCCGAGCCCGCGGATCATCGTCAGCAGCAAATCGAGGTCGTGCACTTCGCCCAGTGCGTCCTGCATCTTCTTGAGGTCACTCAACCAGTTGGCCGCGCGCGCCGGCAGAAAATTCTCCACGGTGTAGCGGAATTTCTTCAGGCCAATCCGCGCTCGATGAAACGAGGCGTGCGACCCGCTCTTCACCGCCTTCCGGTGCAGCGCCCAGGCTTCCTCCCAGCGTTCGACGGCCAGGTACTGTGCGGCCAACCCGTCCGCCGGAAGCCTGGCGGAACGGGCGGTCAGGTGCTCGGCCCACAATTCCCACCGTTTCTTGCTGAATCGGCGAAGCGCCTTTTGTACCTGCCGTTCCTCCTCGCGTTCCTCTTCGTCGAGTTGCTCGGTCAGGGCATCGGCGATCGGGCCGCCTTCGGGAGCGATCCGTTTCACCCAATCACGCAGCACTTGTGTGTCGCGCAGGTTTCCGAGGCTCTTGAAAATCCGCCGGCCCTGCTTGCGCATGTCGCGCCACTCCTGATCAGGATCGAGCGCCTCGAAAACCTCCGCCATTGAAAGGCAGCGCCGCAGCGCCACGCGCAGATCGTGCACCGGATCGGCTTCGAGCCCGCGGCTTGCCGCCGCATGCTGCTCGAGCACCGCGTCCATCCAGCGCGCGAATCTCGCTTCGATTTTCGGAGACGAATCTGGCGTCACTTCGGCCATCGGGAAGCTCTTCCAGAAGGAGATCCCAACTCCAGGGGAGACCCCATTTTAAGCCCCGGCCACCCCCGCGGCAAACCGGTGCCGAACTCGTCGGGACCTCGATCCATGCGGGCCCCGGGAAGCGGTCTTGGCGCGCGCATCCTTGTCCAGTAGAATGAACGTTTAGAGCCTGTTGCAACAGCGCCCAAGGGCGGATTGGAAATTGTAGGGGCGACCCGATGGGTCGCCCGCCTTCAATGGCCAGATTTTGCAGCAGCTTCTAGCCGATTGGCCCCGCCCGACGATCCCTGGTGGGCCATCCCGTGAAGCGAGTGAGGAGAGGCGTGGTGCAGGCACAAGCATCGCCGGAAGGCCAGCCGGTGTATCCGGCCACGGCCGAGCGCGGTGAAAGCCATGGCGCCGAAACGGCGCGCACTGTGCGCTCAACGCCCATCGCAGGCACAGCGGAACCGCTCGCCGCGACGCGCCGAGTCGGCGCGCACACATCCATCGCCGGCGGCCTGGCCGAAGCTCTTGACCTCGCCCGCCGGCTCCGTTGCACCACCCTGCAGATTTTCTCGGCCAGCCCGCGAATGTGGACCGACGGCCGCCAAAAGATCGATCCGGCGCAAGCCGCCGAATTTCGCGAGCGCCGCCGCGCGCTCGAGCTCGACCCGGTGGTCATCCACGCGAATTACCTGATCAATCTCGCCGCGCCCGACCGCCGCCTGCGTGAGCTTTCGATTCGCGGTTTTCGCGGCGAACTCGAGCGCGCCATCGCGCTCGCCGCCGATTTCCTCGTGGTGCATCCTGGTAGCCGGCGCGATGGGCCCGTGGACGAGGCGATCGAGCGCATTGCCGATTCTCTGCGCCAGGCCGCCGCCGGACTCGAGCTTGGCCGCCTGCGCATCCTGCCGGAAATCACCGCCGGGCAGGGAAGCGTGGTCGGTTCGCGAGTCGAGGAACTGCGCGCGATTCTCGATGCCTGCCCCGAGCTCAATTTGGGTGTCTGCCTCGATACGGCGCATCTGCTCGCCGCAGGCTACGAAATTCGCACCGAAGCCGGCCTCGACTCCACGCTCGCGGAAATCGACCGCTCCCTCGGCTTGGATCTCGTGCGCGTTGTCCATGTGAACGATTCGAAGGCGCCGTTTGGCTCGCACGTCGATCGTCACGAGCATCTGGGCCGCGGCCACATCGGCCTGGAAGCGCTCCGCCGCTTCGTGAATGATCCCCGTCTCGCCGGCCGCGCCTTTATACTCGAAACGCCCATCGATCGGCCCGGCGACGACTGGCGCAATGTGCGCACCTTGTGGCGGCTCGCCGGCATCGAATGGGCACGCCCGGCAGGGAAGGGCGACGGATTGCGGCCTCGCAAGCGCAGCCAGGCAAAACAAACCGCGCGCCCAGCCGTAAAATCAGGCGGGAAGAGGCGCGCGCGAAAGACCGCGGCGAAGCGCACCAGCAGGCTCAAACGGAAAAGGTGAGGGAGACGTGGCGGACTACAACCCGCAAGTGATCGAACTGAAGTGGCAGAGGATCTGGGAGGACGCCGGAGCGTTCGACGTCGAAGCCGCGCCCGGCACGCCGAAGTATTACGTCCTCGAAATGCTGCCTTATCCCTCGGGCACGCTGCACATGGGCCACATGCGCAACTACACCATCGGCGACGCCGTCGCCCGCTACAAGCGCATGCGCGGCTTCAACGTGCTCCATCCGCTCGGCTGGGATTCCTTCGGCCTGCCCGCCGAAAACGCCGCGCTCCAGCACAACATCCACCCGCGCGAATGGACCAATTCCAACATCGCGCAGATGAAGGCCGTCTGCCGCCGCTTCGGCTTCAGCTACGACTGGCGGCGCGAGATTTCCACCTGCGAGCCCGAGTATTACCACTGGAACCAGTGGTTCTTCCTCCGCATGTTCGAGCGCGGCCTCGCCTTCCGCAAACGTTCGCGCGTGAACTGGTGTCCGAACTGCCAGACCGTTCTCGCCAACGAGCAGGTGGTCGACGGCTGCTGCTGGCGCCACGAGACGACGCCCGTCGAAGCCAAGGACCTCGAACAGTGGTTCCTCCGCATCACCGCCTACGCGGAGGCCCTGCTCGACGACATGCACCAGCTCGAGGACGGCTGGCCCGAGCGCGTCCT
>JAGWOX010000112.1 GCA_028877145.1 Acidobacteriota bacterium
CGCCCCGAGCCGGGATGTAGCAGGCAGTGGCACAGACGAGCACGAGCAGTACCGCGACACTTGCGAACGTCACCGGATCAGTCGCGCTCACGCCATACATCAGGCTGTGCGCCAGCCGCGTCACTCCCCAGGCCCCCGCCAGTCCGATCGCGACGCCGATTCCCGCCAATCGCACTCCCTGCCCCACGAACATCCCCACCACCTCGGCCGAAGTCGCCCCGAGCGCCATGCGAATCCCGATTTCATGCGTCTTCCGCGTCACCGTGTAGGCCATGGTGCCGTAAAGACCGATAATGGAAAGGATGAGCGCGAGTATCCCGAAAATACTGGATAGCCGCGCGAACAGCCTCTCCTGCGTCAGCGTCTCCTCGAGCAGTTCCTTCTGGGTTTCCAGTCCCATCAGCGGAAGGCCGGGATCGATCTCGCGAATTGCCTCGCGCAAGGAAGAAACGAGCGCACGCGGATCGCCTTGCGCGCGAACCTCGAAAAACAGTGCGCCGAGGACCGCCGGAGGCGCCTGGGCATATGCGAAGTAAGCCTTCGCCCGCAGAGTGGCATGAACGTTGGTCAGTTCCGCCGGCTTCGCCACCCCGGCGATCTCGAACGTATTCTTGGGAGTTGGCTCGCGGCCGAAATAAAACTTCTGCCCGATCGGGTTTTCGTTCGGCAGGAACCGCTTGACAAAGTTCTGGTCCACGACCGCCACCAGGGGCGTAGCGGCCGTGTCGTTTTGCTCGATTCCCCGCCCCAGCACGATGGGAATCCGCATCGTCGAGAAAAAGTCCGAGCCGACGACCTGGTAGCGGAGCATCGAACTGCTGGTTTTGCGCGCGGCGCCGACGATCGCGATATCTGAATTGTTCGACCAGCCGCTGAAGGGTTCGTATTCCGTAATCGCGGCTGAGCGCACGCCGGGCAAAGCTCGCACCCTTTCGATCGCTTGCTCGTAGAAATTCATCAAACGCTCGCCCTGATAGCCCGCGCGCGTGGGATCCACGCCGAACGAAATCAGATGCGTTTGATTGAAGCCGAAATCGTGGTCTTCGTAATTCATCAACGTGCGCACGAAAAGTCCGGCTCCGATCATCAACACGAGCGACAGGGCCACTTGGACCACCACAAGGCCTCGGCCAAGCCGGTGCCGGTCGCGTCCCGCCGTCACGTTGGCCGCGGTCTCCCGCATCGATACGGCCAGGTCGAGGCCGGACGCGCGCAGCGCCGGCGCCAGGCCGAAGAGAATCCCGGTCAGCACGGAGATCACCAGCGTGAAGAGCAGTATGGTGCGATCGGGCGTCACCTGGAGCACGACCTGGTTCTGTCCGGTGGCGTACAAGCCGAGTAGCGCTCGCGTGCCCCAATTGGCGAAGAGCACGCCAAGCGCGCCGCCGAGCGCGGCCATCAGCACGCTCTCGGTCAGCAGCTGGCGTATCAGTCGCGCCCGCGAAGCGCCCAGCGCCAACCGCACGCTCACTTCCTTTTGCCGGGCCATCGCTCGGGCGAGGAGCAGCGTGGCCACGTTCGCGCAGGCGATCAGCAGGACCATGCCGACCGCCGCCATCAGGATCAGCAACGGCTGCGTCAGCGCCTCGCGCAGATACGGAATTCCCTGCGCCGCCGGCGTCAACGAAAACGCGGGAACGTCGCTTGGGTTTTGCGGCTTCCAATCCTCGGTAACGAAGTGGCGGAAAAGAATGTCCAGCTGGGCCTGTGCCTGCTGGCGGCTCGTGCCCGGCTTCAGGCGGCCCATGATGTTCAGGCTGATCCAGGTTCGCGCCGTGTACACCGAATCGCTGCCCGTCGGCTTCTGGCTCCAGGGCCGCAGGTTCGGAAGGTCGTCAAAGGCCAGCCAGATGTCCGGCGCGACGCCGGCCTGAACTCCATAAAAAGATTGTGGAGTAACGCCAACTATCGTGAAGGGCAGGCCATTGACTGTGACGCTGCGGCCAACCACGGACGGATCGCGGCCGAAACGGCTGGCCCAATAGGCGTAGCTGATGACGGCGACGCGCGGCGCGCCCGGATTTTCATCCTCTTGCGTGATCCCGCGGCCGAGCAGAGGGGTCATTCCCAGGCCAGAGAAAAATTCCCCGGTCACCATCATCCCATTGGCCAGCGTAGGGTGGCCGTCGATGCCGACCGTGGTGTTTTGCGGCGTGAATCCCATCGGCACGAACGCGAAAACGCTCGAGAGCACTTGATTCTGATCGCGAAATTCCTTGAATGCCGGGTAGGAGAAGGAAAATCGCGACTCGGCGCCCGTCTGCGAAAAATTCGGCGGCCATTTCCGTTCGGCGTTCCAGGTGAACAGGACGAGCAGCTGTGGATTCTTCACCGGCAACTGCCGCAGCAGGACAGCGTCCACAAGGCTGAAAATCGCCGTATTGGCGCCGATGCCCAACACGAGCGTCAGAATCCCGATCAGGGCGAAGCCGGGCGATTTGACGAGCATGCGAATGGCATAGCGAACGTCTTTCGTGAACGTGCTCATGAACGGACTTGCTCCCCTTCTGTTTCCTCAGATCTTTCCCGCTCCCCCTCTGTCATTCGTACCGCAGCGCCTGGACCGGCGCGACACGCGTGGCGCGTAGCGCCGGCACGTAGCAGGCAAGGAGCGCGACCGCCCCCAGCCCCACAATGACACCGGCAAACGTCAGCGGATCTGCGCCACTCACGCCCACCAGCAGGCTTTCCACCACGTGTCCGGCTGCAAACGCTCCGCCGAGGCCCAGCAAGAGACCAATTCCCGCCAGCCGCCCGCCTTGCGTGAGGATCAACCCGAAGACGTCGCCCGGCGCGGCGCCGAGCGCCATGCGCAGGCCGATCTCTCCCGTGCGCTGGCTGACGGAGTAGGCGAGCACGCCGTAGAGCCCCACCGAGGCGAGCACCACTGCCAGCAGCGCGAACAGCCCTAGCAATCCCGCGCCCATGCGCGGCGCCCACAGATTCTGGCGAATCAGGTTTTGGGCCGTGTTCGCGTTCGTAATGGCGAGATCGGGATCGAGCGATTGAATCGCTCCACGCACCGTCGCGATCACCGTTCCGGGCGGCACTGACGAGCGCACGATAGCGCTGCCCGCCGCCGTGTAGTTCTGGAGCAGCGGTTGATACACCTGCGCCGCGGGTGGCTCCCCCACTTGGCCTACGACGGTGTCGCCGACGACGCCTACAACCTCGATCAGCGTCGTATCCCCGAAGAAGCTGAACCTCTTGCCAATCGGATCCTGCCCAGGCCACAGTTGCTTCGCCATCGCCTGGTTGGCGATCGCGACCGGCGCGGAGCCTTGGCGGTCGCCGTCGGTGAAGAGCCGTCCTTTCAGCAGCGGAATCCTCATCACTTGGAAAAAATTCGGTGAGACCATGTTGGTAAGCGTGAGGCTCCCGTGTTCGCCGTGCGAGCCGGGAGCTGGCTGTTCGCCTTCGCGAAAGATGGTGCGGGCGAAGCCGCCGCCGAAGATGCCGTTCGAGCTGATCGCCGTGCCGGTGACGCCCGGCAAGCCGGAGACGCGGTCGATCACCTGCTGATAGAACTGCTGCCCCTGGCCGGGCGTGTAATGGCGCGAGCCAAGGTTGAACCCCATCGTCGAAACTCCCGGCGCATCGAACCCGACGTTGAGCGAAAGCGCGCGCTCGAAGCTGCGGGCAAAGAGCCCGGCGAGGGTCAGCACAACCACCGCCAGCGCGACCTCGGCCACCACCAGCGCGCTGCGCATCCGCGTGCGGCCGGCCAAAGCGCTCGAGCCGCGGCTGCCGGATTTCAGCGCTTCGCTCCAATCGGCCCGCGCAATGCGCAGCGCCGGCGCGAAACCGAAGAGAAGCGCGGTGAAGAGAGCAACGGCCCCGGTGAAGGCCAGCACGCGGCCATTGAAAGCCAGATGAACTCCTGCATTCGCGAGGAACGCGGGCCGCAGCGCCCAGAGCGCCGTCTTTCCGCCCCACGCCACCGCCAGGCCCAGCGCGCCGCCAATCAGTGCGAGCACCGCACTTTCTGTGAGCATCTGCCCCACAAGACGCGCCGGGCTTGCCCCGAGCGCGGTCCGCACCACGAATTCCCGCTCCCGCCGCAGGCTGCGCGCCAACAGCAAGCCTGCCAGATTCACGCAGGCAATCAGCAGCACGAGCCCGGCCACCCCCAGCAGAACTCCGCCCGCGAGCATGAACCCTCGTGCCTGGTTCACGCCGAGCGCCGCATCGGCCAGCGGCGAGAGCACGAACGAACGCCCCTGGTTATCGGTGGGATATTCGGCGGCCAGATGCGAGGCGATCACCTTGAGCGATGCCTCCGCCTGTTCGCTGGAGACACCCGGCTTCAGCTGCGCCACGGTCGAGGTGCCGAGGAACCGCCGGTCATTGAACCATTCGAGCGACGGACCGGTGAGCGCCTGCGCGTACATGCTGAGCGGGATGTAAACGATGTCGGTTGGAGCGAAGGCAAAGGTGGTGTTGAACCCACTCTGCGCGACGCCAACAATGGTGTAGGAACTGTCGTTGAGCGTGATCGCCTTTCCGATGACGCGCGGATCGCCACCGAAACGCCGCTGCCAGAGCGCATAACCGAGCACGGCCACCGCGTTCCCGCCGGGCTTGGCGTCTTCACCCGGCAGGAACGTGCGGCCGAGCACGGCCCTGACCCCAAGCACATCGAAATAGTTCGCGCTCACGAGCATGGCGAAGACGCGCTCCGGCGTGCCCCGGCCGGTGAGCGTCACGCCCGTGGGCATGAATGCCGACATGGCGCTGAACACCGTGTTCGCCGCGCGCACGTCCTTGAAATTCGGAAAGGAAAGCGGGTTCCTCGGCGACCCGGGTCCCATGTAGGTTTTCGTATCGATCGTGGAGACGTCGACGAGCCTGTCGATGTTCTTCACTTCGATCGGGTGCAGCAGCACGGCGTCGATGACGCTGAAAATCGCCGTTGTCGCGCCGATTCCGAGCGCCAGCGTGAGCACCGCAACCACCGTAAATCCCGGCGACTTGCGCAGCATCCGCAGTCCGTATTTCACATCCTGGCCCAAAGCGGCAGCCATCACTTCGCCTCGCGCCCGGGATCACGTGTCCCACATGCTGATATGACCGCCGGCGGCGCCGCCGGTCGCGAGGGGTCGCGACCGGCGATCGACACCGCACGGACCGCCGTCTCGAGCGCGGGGGCGGATCCGCGCACGAACAGCAGATTCCTTGAGCTCGTCAACTTCGCCCACTCCTGATGAGCCCCTGAACTTCTCCAATCAGGCGCCGGGGACTTGGTGTCTCGCCACAGCCTCGATTGCGTCTGTCCCCTGTGACTGGCATTCCGCATCTCCGCGGCCCGGCTACTCATACCGCAGCGCCGTCGAAGGATCGACATTCATCGCGCGCCGCGCCGGCACGTAACAGGCGACGAGCGCCACCGCGCTGAGCGCCAGCGCCGCCAGCACGTAAATCGCCGGGTCGCTCGCCGTAACGCCATATAGCAACGACGAAGCCAGCCGCATCAGCCCAAGCCCCAGCACCACACCCGCGCCGACGCCGATCAGCGCCAGCCGCGCCCCGGCTCCGAGCACCATCCGCAACACGTCCTTGCGGCTGGCGCCGAGCGCCATACGCACGCCGATCTCATGCGTGCGCAAGCTCACCGTGTAAGCGATCACGCCGTAAATTCCCACCGCCGCCAGCACCAGTCCCAGCCCGGCGAACAGTCCAAGCAGACTCGCCGCCATGCGCCGGTCACTCACCGAACTCGCCAGGTAGCTCCGCATCGTCCGCACATTGAAGACGGGCTGTTGGCTGTCGAGAGCGGCAACGGCGTCGCGTACGGCCGGCGTGAGCGCTGAGGCGTCGCCCTTCGCGCGGATTACCAGGTCCATATAGTTGTTCGGTCTCTGCGCCGCCGGAACGTAGAGTTCGGTTTTCGTTTTCGTGTCGAGGCCGTACTGCTTCGTGTCGGCCACTTCACCCACCACCGTCGTCCACGGCTGCTCCGAATCTGCGCCGCCGAGCTTGATCCGTTTGCCCATGGGATCCTCGCCGGACCAGTAGCGTTCGGCGAAGCTCCGGCTCACGATGGTCACGCGTGGAGCGTCGAGATTGTCCTCCTCGGTGAATAGCCGCCCACGCAGCAGCTTTGGCCCCATCGCCGCGAAATAGCCGGGCGTGACCATGTGATAGTCGGAATTGGGCGTTTCGCCCGGTTTCGGCGCCGGCGTGCCTTCCACGTAGAAGTCGGTTTGCCACCCACTTCCGCTGAGCGGCAACGGCATGATCGCGCCCGCGGCCTCCACACCGGGCAGCGCCTGAATGCGCGCCAGCACTTCCCGATAGAAATTGGTGATCTGTTCCTTGTGCGGATACTTGCTTGCGGGAAGTCCTACTTCCGCCGTCAGCACGTCGTTCACGCGGAAACCGGGGTCGACGTCGAGCAGGCGGTAGAAACTGCGAACCATCAACGCGGAGGCCACCACGAGCACCAGACCCAGAGCGAATTCGCTGACGACCAACAGTTTCCGGTACCGCTCGCGGCCCACGCCCGCCGTCGACGAGCGGCCACCCTCCTTGAGCGACTCGTTTACGTCTGTGCGCGAAGCGTGCACCGCCGGCGCCAGGCCGAAAATCACGCTTGTAAGCACGGTGATCGCCAGCAGAAAGAGCATCACGCGCCAGTCGAGCGCGATGTTCACCGCTTCGAGCAGTTCGCGGGGAATCATCGCGGTCAGCACTTCCGTCCCCATCGCGCCAATGGCCAGACCGGCGCCACCGCCTACAAGCGCCAGAAGCAGGCTTTCCGTCAGCATTTGCCGCACCAGCCGGCCGCGCCCAGCCCCCAACGCCACACGCACGGCCAACTCGCGCTCGCGGCCCGCGCCCCGGGCGAGCAGAAGATTCGCGACGTTCGCACAGGCGATCAGAAGTACGAACCCAACCGCCGCGAGCAGCACCCACAGCGCAGTGGGCAACCCTCCGAGCTGGCTGTAATACGCTTCTCGCAGCGGCGTCACCAGTGCTGAGTCGCCCGTATTCGTCGCCGGATACTGTCGCGCAAGTCGCGCCATGATCGTCTGCATCTGCGCCCGCGCCTCGGCGATCGTCACGCCGGACTTAAGCCGCGCGATTGCGTAGATACTCGGATGGCCGCCGCGATTCTGCATTTGGTCGGATTTCAAGCCGAGCGGCACGTAGACCTCCGCCGGAACGATGAACCGGAACGAAGCCGGCAAAATTCCGATCACCGAGTAGCTCTGTCCGCTTAGATCGAGCGAGCGGCCTACGACACTTGGATCTCCCCCGAAGCGCCGCTGCCAGAATGCGTAGCTCAGCAGCGCCACACGAGCCGCTCCCGTCTGGTCCTCCGTCCTTCCGAACAACCGTCCGAGGATCGGCCGCACGCCGAGCGCCGGCAGAAAACCAGCCGAAGCGTTGATGCCCCGAATCTGTTCCGGGCGGCCCGCGCCGGTGAGAACGAAAGCACCCGGCTGAATCGCGCCGAGCGGATCAAACACCGTGTTCTGCCGCTCCCAATCCTGCAAATTGGGATAGGAGATCGACATGTCCGGCACCTGAACCGTGTGCTCGGAGAGAAAGACCAGCCGGTCGGCTTGAGGATAAGGGAGCGCCTGGAGCAAAACGCCGTTGACGACGCTGAAAATCGCCGCGTTCGCTCCGATCCCCAGCGCCAGCGTCAGCACCGCGATCAAAGTGAAGCCCGGACTCTTTGCCAGCACGCGGAGAGCGTGCCGAACGTCGCTCCAGATGCCCACGCAGTGCCTCCTATCCGAAATTCTTCTTCAGAAACGAGAGAACCTCGCGCCAGTTCCCCGCCGCGCCCTTTGGATCGGAATCGGTTCGCAGCGTCTTCGACCCGTGCACTCCGATCGGAGGAATGAAGAACACCTTTTCTTTCGAAGCGACGGCTTCGTAGATCGGCCGGGCATTTGCCGCTTCCTGCGCGCTGCCGCCGCAAGTGATAAAGACCGGCACGTGCACCTGTGCCGCGGCCTGCCGGATCATGTCCTTGTGTTCGAAATATTCGCCGGGAGAAAAAGCAAGCAAGCCTGACACCTCATCCGGATGATGCGCCGCCAGCGCGAATACGAGCGAAGCCGAATAGCTGCTGCCCCACAAAATCACTTTGCCTTTCTCTTTCCGCGACCGCGCCCAATCGAGCGCTGCCTGAAGGTCGCGCTCCGCTTCGAGGTAAGGCGCGCTGTGGCCGAGATGCTCCACCGTCTCGTTCTTGCGCCCCCACATCTCGCCGCCGGCGCGCTGGTCGATTGCCAGGCAGTTGAAACCGGCCCCAACCAGCCGGGGCGCGATCGTCGCGTATTCGCCGCGATTCGATCCAGCCTGATGGAACAGCAGGATGAGCGGCCGATGCGGTCTTCCGTTGGAGTAGAAGTCGCCGTAAACGGTGACGCCATCTGCCGCGCGAAACTGCACGGGTTGCGGCGCCGCACCCAGGACAGTCGGTGCAAGCGCCAATGCTGCGAGCGTCAACGGATACACCCCGAGTCTCCGTCTCTTGCGCATGCGATTTTCGTCCCCGCTATTTGGAAACCAGTTCGCCCGACTTCAGGACGGCTGCCCTTCGGCCAGCTGATGGGCGCCGATCGTCTCTTCGACGATGCGGCCGTCGAACAGGTAGATGGTGCGATCGGCGTAGCGAGCGTAGCGCGGGTCGTGCGTCACCATGCAGAGCGTCGCGCCGTCGCGATGCAACTCCCGCAGCAGTTCCATCACCGCTTCGCCGTTCTTCGAATCCAGGTTCCCCGTCGGCTCGTCCGCCAGCAGGATCGACGGCTTCCCGACGATCGCGCGGGCCACGGCCACGCGCTGCTGCTGACCGCCCGATAGCTGCGAGGGATAGTGCTTCATGCGGTGCGCCATGCCCACCCGCTCGAGCACCTCCTGCACCCGCTGCTTCCGCTCCGCCGAGCCCATGCCACGGTAGATCAACGGCAATTCGGCGTTTTCATAGACCGTCAGGTCGCCAATCAGGTTGAACGCCTGAAAAATGAAGCCGATTTCCCGGTTGCGAATGCGCGCCCGGTCCCGGACCGTCAGATTGGCTACCTGTTCCTGCTTGAGCCAGAATTCCCCATCCGTTGGAGAATCCAGCAACCCAATGATCGAGAGCAATGTCGATTTGCCGCAGCCCGACGGCCCCGCAATCGCCAAAAACTCTCCCGGCTGAATCTTCAGGTGGATGCCGGAGAGCGCGTGCGTCTCCACCTCTTCGGTGAAGAACACCTTCTTCACGCCCTCCAGTCGAAGCAATGCCTCGGAGTTCTGATCCATCGCGCCCCTCCCGGCTTTCCTTGAATTATTCCAGACGAATACGATCGAAATTGTCCTGGGCCGACATATCCGACAAAATCACCTGATCGCCCACCTTCAAGCCGTTCAGAATCTCGACGGTATTCACCGACACGCGGCCGACCTTCACCGGCACGCGCACCGCCTCCTTGCCGTCGTCGGTCAGCTTGAAGAGTCCGATCGTGCTTTCCGGCTCGGCGTGAACTGGCCGGCCGACGTACAGGACGTTCGTGAGCTTCTCGATCAGGATCGTTCCCTCGACGCTCAGGTCTGGCCGCGCGCCCTTGGGCAGCGCCCCATCTAGAGATACGTCAACGGCCACCGTTCCGTTCACTGGAGCCGGATTAATTCGGATAACGTGGCCGCCGATAATCCCGTTATGGGTGTCAACCGAAGCCGTCTGTCCCAATAGCAGGTCCTTGGCCTCCGTCTCCGGTATGTTCAATTCGGCCCAGAGTTGGTTCGGATCCACTACCTTGGCCAACGTCACGCCCGGCTGCACTTCCTGGCCGAGGTCCGCGTCGAGTTCCTGCAGAACGCCGTCCATTCCCGCCGTTACGTGGAGGTCGGCAACCTGCTGCTGCTTCAGTTGAGCCAGCGCGCGGGCCTGGTCGACCTTGGCCTGCTGGGCCGCCAGTTGCGCCTTGATCAGTTCGACATACTGCGCCAACTGCTGCTTGGCCATGCGATCGCTTTGAGCCAGTCCCTGCGCATTGGCCGTCGATTTCTCGTAATTGATGTTCGAGCCGAGCCCTTCTTCGTACAGTTTCTTGTCGGCATCGGCCTGGAGCTCCGCTTGGCGATAGCTCGCTTCGGTCGTCGCCGCGGATGCCTGCTGCTGCAGATACTGCGTCTGGAGCGACGCCTTCAGGTTCGCGTAATCCGCTTCCGCCGCCTTCAACGCCAACTGCGCGTCGAGCGCCTGTTGCTCGAGTTGCGGGTTCGAGAGGACCAGCAGCACCGTATTGCCTTTCACCGCTGTTCCGGGCAACACCGGCCGTTCCTCGACGCGGCCGTCGCTCAGCGCCGGGATGCTCCGAACGACTTCCGGCTTCAGCGTGCCGAGCCCGCGCACTTCCCGCAGCATGTTGCCGCGCTTCACCGTGTCGATCCACACCGTGGCGCGATCCACGCTCGGCGGCGCCGGCTTCAGGCGCGACAACCCCAACGTGGCCACCGCTACGGCGACCACCAGCCCCGCGCCGTACAGAATTCTTTTCCTTCTCCTTTTTCGTGCCAGTTCAGGACGAGGAATATCCATTGCCATGACGGTTTGTCTCCGTCTTTATTATCTCGCAGGACGGTTGCCAATCTCACGGATTTCCAACTGCTGCATTCCTTTACGTTTACCGGATACGCAGGCCGCCTCTGAAAAGTTCCACCGCCCGTTTCCAAGATTCAAGTGTCCGGAACCGGACAGCATTCGGCCTCGTTTTGCCATGAATCCCAGCCGCTGTTGAGGCCGGATTTCTACCCGAACACACCAGATTTGGGGCCGGGCCTTTCCAAATATGCATATCGATGACCGGCGGCGGGCTGTTATGATACGCGCCATCAGATGTAGAGCGCAGCCAGAGCAGCGAAGGGGGCTATCATGGACTCGCTGTTGAAGGATCTGCGATACGCCTTGCGGGTCCTGGCCAAGTCTCCCGGTTTCGTAGCGGTGGCCGTTGTTTCACTCACGCTGGGCATCGGCGTCAACACCACCATCTTTACTCTGGCCAAGGCCATCTTCCTCCAATCGATCCCTGTTAAAAATCCCGCCACTCTTATGGTTCTCTACTCCACTCAGAGATCACCCCATGGTCCGACGCTCGAATACCTGCCCTCCTCCTACCTCAACGCCAGGGATATAAAGGAGAGGAACGACGTCTTTTCAGGGCTGTCGATCATCATTCCCTCCGGGGCCGATCTGGTGATTTCGGGCAAGCAGATGAACGTCCGCGCCGAACTGGTCAACGCCGGCTATTTCGATGTTCTCGGCATCCGCCCCGTCGTCGGTCGCAGCTTCTTGCCCGACGAGGACCAGGCGCCCGGCGCGCATCCGGTCGTCATCCTCAGCTACGCGCTCTGGAACCGGCAATTCGGCGCCGAGCCCAAAATCATCGGTCGCACAATCCAGGTCAACCAACAGGATTATTCGGTCGTGGGCGTCGCTCCTCGCCAATTTCAAAACCTGCCCGGATTCGGCAGCCCGGATCTCTGGATTCCCATCGCGATGCACGATCAAGTCCTCACCGGCGTGGGTAAGCAATGGTTCAACGAACGCGCCGGCCGCATGGTGGGCATGGTGGGCCGTCTCAAGCCCGGCATCACGTTCGCCCAGGCAAACGCTTCCATCCAGGCGCTCGATGCGCATCTGGTGGAGGAATATCCAAACGACAATAGGGGCCGCGGCGTCGAGATGCTGCCGATGACCCAGACCACCATTCCGCCCCAGCAGCGGGCGATATTCGATCGCGCCGGCGCGCTGATGATGCTCATCGTGGGTCTGGTTCTTCTGATTGCCTGCGCTAACGTCGCCAATTTGCTGCTCGCGCGCGCCAGCCATCGGGAGCGCGAACTCGCCGTCCGCCTCTCATTGGGAGCGTCTCGGTCGCGATTGATTCGCCAGTTGCTCACCGAAAGCCTCGTGCTGGCTCTGGTCGCCGGTGCGCTCGCCATCGCCTTCGCCTACGGCGGCCGCAACCTCGTCGTTTCGTTCTTGCCTCCGCAAGTGACGCAACGGCTCGATTTCACTCTCGACCTCCGCGTGCTTCTCTTCACACTGGCGCTGGCGGTGGTGGCGACGTTTCTGTTCGGGCTCGCCCCCGCTCTGCATGCCACCCGCCCCACCCGCATGCAGTCGCTCAAGGACCGCACCGACGCTCCCTCCGGCAGCGTCCGGTGGTATGGCTTGCGCGGCATTCTCGTCATGTTCCAGGTCGCGCTCTCGTTGATTGCACTTGCCGCCGCCGGACTCTTCATCCACAGCCTCAGCAACGCTCAACACATCAATCCCGGCTTCGACGTCCAAAATGAAGCGCTGATCGCATTGAATACCGCCGCCGCGCATATTCCCCAGGCGCAGGCTGAGCAGTCCTATCAGCAAGTCGTGGAACGTGTCCGCGCGCTGCCGATGGTGACC
>JAGWOX010000342.1 GCA_028877145.1 Acidobacteriota bacterium
TCCTTGTTGTGGCCACGGCGCGCGGCGGGCCGGACACATGAGGATAGCAAAAATCGCGGCGGGGGCTGGGGTGCGGGCGGAAATTGGGGGAAAACTAAAGGCAAAGATTCAACGCAGAGGGGGCGCGAAGGGAACGGGGGTTGGGGTTGCCTGTGTTCTCCGGGGAATCTCTGTGTTCTCTGTGTGTAAATCTTTTCGGAATTTCGGGTGGTTGCCAAGATCGGATGGAAAGGCCGCAGCCAAGAGTGGCTGCGCTACGGACCTTCCCGTATTTGTGAAGGCATCGAGGCGGACGCTGCTACGACAGCCCTTTGAGGGCTTCTTCGTCGTAGCCGATCACTATTTTCTTTTCGGCGACCACGATGGGGCGGCGGATCAGGTTTGGATTTTGGGCCATCAGCTTGATGGCTTCGGGGCGCGATGGAGGTTTGCTCTTCATGTTGCGGGAGCGGTAGAGCTCGTTTTTTGGGTTGAGGAAGAGCAGGTAGTCACGATTGCCGATTAGCGTTTCCAGTTCGGATTCGGTCAGCGGTTGCTTGCCGAGGTCGCGCAGCTCGAGTTCGGCTTTCTGTTTCAGCAAGAGACCTCTTGCTTTGCGGCAGGTGGTTCAAGTCGGTTTCAGGTACATTTGCAGTTTCGTTTTCGGCATGATGCTCCTCCTTCTGAATCTGGTGTAGCGCCGCCCTTCAGGGCGGCAATGTCATTTTCAGCCACCAATGAACATGCCGGGCTGAAGCCCGGCGCTACAACTTCGCGCGGCATCGCCGCGCTCAATCTCAATAGCGCGGGACGGCGGAATCGATTTCGCGCGACCAGCGATCGATGCCGCCAGCCATCGAGCGCGCGCTTTCGATGCCTTGCGCGCGCAGCCAGGCCGCGGCGTTCAGGCTGCGAATGCCCGAGTGGCAATAGACGACAACTTCGGCGGCTTCTTCGAGCGAGGCCGCGCGGGCCGGCAATTCGTTCATCGGCACGAGCACCGAGCCGTCGATGCGGCAGATTTCGTGTTCCCACCGCTCGCGAACGTCGAGGAGGACGAATTCTTCGCCCCGGTCGATTTTTTGTTTCACTTCCTGCGGATCGATTTGCAGATCGTGCAACGGGATAGCTCCTTTTTAGCGGCGGACTGGACTGAAAGGTGATTTTACCCTGCTTCGGGCGGTGCCGGGCTGAAGCCCGGCGCTACACGACGGAATACTGCCTGCAGATCGTCCAACGGTGTAGCTCCTTTTGGCAACCGGCCCACCCTTCGAGTAAAAGGCACCCGAAGAGCGAGGCACCCGAAAGGCGCGCGGGATTTGTGGAGCCGGGAGAGGCTACATTGTCTCACGTGTGTGTGATCCCGCCACGGGGCGCCTAGTAGCTTAGTAGCCGAAATCGGCGGGGGCGGAGGGGGCGTGTTCGCGGACTTCGAGGGCTGAGCGACGATCCGCGCCCAGGCGCTCCAGGTATTGCGGCCGGCCTGGGATGTCGTGCACCCATTCGCGGAGCCACGCTTCATGATCTTCCGGGCGGCGGGTGCGGTCGTGATATTCGGTGAAGAAGCGGTGATCGCGGCCGTAGTAACCCTGCACGGGCGAGGGATGCGCGCCCCAGGGCTCGTGCACGACGGCGGTGACGAGGATGCCGGGGATCAGCGTGCGGTTCGGGTCAGAGGCGATGACTTCCGGTTGGACGATCTCCTCGGCGACGAGGACCACGGTGCGCGCGGCGCGGGCGCCGTCGATCTGGACGCCGAGGCCGCCCCACATGTGCGCGTTGCCGGCGGCGTCGGCTCGCTGGACGTGAAGGATGGCGACGTCGGGCGGGAGCGCTTCTACGGCTACGAGTTTTTCACCGCCTACGGGAGACCGGAATTCGATGAGATGGGGATTGCGGGCGAGGACGTCGCTGCCTAAGGCAGTGCGCGTGGGAAGAAAGGGAACGCCTAGCGCGGCGGCGTGCAAGGCTAGCGCCATCGTGAAATTCGTGTAGTCGATCATCTCGACGGGGCGGGGAATCGATTGCTCGACGGCGCGGCGCAGGCCGTAGCCAACGCCGGCGGAGACGTTGCCGACCCATGCCGCTTTCACGCGGGCGACGCAGCCGGCAGCGATCAACTGGTCGAACAGAATGTCGGAGATCGGGCCGATGAGCGTGAGGTCGCGGCGATTCTGGCGAATGATTTCGTGGCCGGCGGCGAAAGGGATGAGCTGTTCCATCGCGGCGCCCATGAGGAT
>JAGWOX010000113.1 GCA_028877145.1 Acidobacteriota bacterium
GAGGACATCGCGCTGTGGCACGAGCGGGACATCTCGCACAGCTCGGTGGAGCGGGTGATCCTGGCGGATTCGACGATTCTTGTGGATTACATGCTCGCGCGGATGACGAACATCATCGCGAAGATGCGCGTCTTCCCCGAACGGATGCGGCGGAATCTGGATTCGACAAAGGGACTGGTGTTTTCCGGACAACTGCTGCAGGACCTGGTGGAGGCGGGAACGCCACGCGAGGACGCTTACAAATGGGTGCAGGGGAACGCCATGGCGGCCTGGGAGACGGACGGCGATTTCCGGGGGCTCGTCACGGCGGATGAGAACATCCGGAAACGGCTTGGGGAAAAGGGTATTGAGCGGGTGTTCGATCTGGGGCGGCAACTGCGGTATGTGGACGCGATATTTGCGCGGGTGTTTGGGAAGAAGTGACACGCTGAGCTTTCAGCGAAGGCTCTGCCAGCGGATGGTTCGGACTCCAGCCTCGGCCTTCTACGTTGTAGACACTATCTCACCGCTGACGGGGCCCTTCGCTTCGCTCAGGGTGACAGCGTTCGCGTTTCCTACTGATAGCTGAAGGCTGAGGGCTGAACGCTGCCTTTACTGGGCGCGCTGGACGTAGCGGCCTTCGCTGGTGTCGACGCGGACCTTGTCGCCGATGTTGATGAAGGGCGGGACCTGGATGGAGAGGCCGGTCTCGAGCTTGGCCGGTTTCATCACCGAACTGGCGGTGGCTTTCTGAATGGCGGGCTCGGTTTCGACCACGGTCAGGTCGACGGTATCGGGGAGTTCGACGCCAATCGGCTTGTTCTCGAAGAATTCGAGCTTCACCGGGAGATTCGGGGTGAGGTATTCGACGGCCTCGCCGAGCAGGTCGCGGCCGAGGGCGATCTGCTCGAAGTTCTCCAGGTTCATGAAGTGGTAGCCTTCCGTGTCCCCATAGAGAAATTCGAAATCGATCTCGTCGAGGATGGCGCGGTCGATCGAATCCTCGGCGCGGAACTTGTAGTCGATGATGGACCCGGTGCGCAGGTTGCGCATGCGGGTCTGCATGGCGCCTCGCTTGTTGCCGGGGGTGCGGTGCTCGACGCTGAAAACGGCGTAGAGCTCTCCCTCGTGCTGGATGATCATACCGGGGCGCAATTGTGTTGCTTTCATTCTTCGATAGCTCCAAACGTTGGCGGGGCTTCGCGCGGGATGAGCGCGGGATTTTTCCTGTAAGCCTTCACTATTATAAGAGCCGCGCCGAGTAACGGTCAAACCCTTCACCGCGAAGCGGTTCCCGGCGGCGGGGCGGCGGCAAGGCTGTGCTATGATGCCATTTAGAAGCAAACCCCGCCACGAAGGAGTCCAAATTTGACAGCCCGCATCCTGAACGGGGTCGCGATTCGCGACCAGATCTACGCCGAACTCCAAAGCGAAATCGCCTCGCTCGCCGCCGGAGGGGTCCGTTCCGGCCTCGCCGCCGTGCTCGTGGGAGACAATCCGGCCTCGAAGCTGTATGTGAACAGCAAGATCGCCGCCTGCGGCAAGCTGGGTCTGGAAAGCTTCCTGCTCACACCGCCAGCCACGATCACGACAGAAGAACTGCTCGGTGCCGTGGACGAGTTGAACCGGCGCGACGATGTGGACGGCATTCTGGTGCAGATGCCGCTGCCGAAGCAGGTGGACTCCAAGCGGATTCTGGACGCCGTCGATCCGGCGAAAGACGTCGACGGATTTCACCCGGAGAACGTGGGCCGGCTGGTAGCCGGGCGTCCAAGCCTGGTGGCGTGCACGCCGGCGGGGGTGATGGAGATTCTGCGGCGGAGCGGAATCGCGATCGAAGGAGCAAACGCGGTGGTGATGGGGCGAAGCGACATCGTGGGGAAACCGATGGCGATCCTGCTGGTGCACGCGAACGCCACGGTGACCATCTGCCATTCGAAAACGCGAGAGTTGAAAGAGGTGGCGCGGCGGGCGGACATCGTGGTGGCGGCGATGGGGCGCGCGGCCATGGTGACGCCCGATTACATCCGGCCGGGCGCGACCGTGATCGACGTGGGGCAGAACGTGATCACCGACGCGGCGGAGGCCGAGCGCATTTTCGCGAAATTCCCGGAGAAGATCGCCGGTTTCCACAAGAAAGGCTCGGTGCTGGTGGGCGATTGCCACCCGGACGTCGTGGAGACGGCCGGAGCGTTCACGCCCGTGCCGGGCGGAGTGGGACCGCTGACGATTGCGATGCTGATGAGCAACACCGTGCGGGCGGCGCGGATGCGCCGTGGCCGCGCCGCCGAAGCGGCGGGCGTCGAGCGCTGATGCTGCGCGTCGGGCTGACGGGCGGCATCGGATCGGGAAAGTCGTCCGTTGTTGCCATGCTGCGGGAGATGGGCGTGCCGGTGATCGAAGCCGACGATCTGGTGCGCGAGTTGAGCCGCGCGGGCGAGCCGGTCTTCGACGAGATCGTGAAAGCTTTTGGCCGGGAAATTCTCTCCGAGAATGGCGAGATCGACCGGGCGCGGCTGGCGGGGATCGTGTTCGAATCGCCGGGGAAGCTGGCGCGGCTGAACGGCATCGTGCATCCGCGCGTTCTCGAGCGGACCGAGCGGTGGGTTGGAGAACGGCAGCGTGAGGGAGCGCGCCTCGTAGTGATTGAGGCGCCGCTGCTCGTCGAAGCCGGGTTGCACCGGCGGCTCGACCGGTTGGTGGTTGTCTGGTGCCGGCCCGAGCAGCAGATCGAGCGGTTGAGCGCCGGGCGCGGCATGGGCCGGGAAGAGGTTGAGCGGCGGATCGCAGCGCAGATGCCGGTGGAAGAGAAGATGCGATTGGCCGACCACGTGATCGACAATTCGGGCAGTCGCGAGGAGACGCGGCGACAGGTGGAACTGCTGGTGAAGAGACTCGAAGCGGAAGCCGCGACGGCCGGCGCGGCGCAGGGGAAGGAGCAGGGCGATGGGCGCGAAGCATAGGAACCTGTGGCGCTGGCTGGCCGTGGCCGCGGCGCTCGCGCTCGGGGGATTCTGGGCTGGAGAGCACCTGGGCACGCGACCGCCGTCGGAGGCAGGCGCGGTGCGCCCGCTGGGACAGCCGCTGCCGCCCGCGCCGGCGGGCTCGGAAGTGCTTACGCCGGACGAGCAAGTGAACGTGCGGATTTACAAGCAGGCGGCGCCGTCGGTGGCGAACATCATCACGCGAGCGGTGCAATACGATTTCTTTTTGAATCCGGTGCCGGTGGAGGGTGCCGGATCGGGCTTTGTGATCGACACGGCCGGGCACATCCTGACCGACTATCACGTGATTGCGGGCGCGAGCTCGATCGAGGTGGTGCTCGGGAATGGAACGAGGTTCCCGGCGCGCCTCGTTGGTGGCGACGAGCGAAACGATATCGCACTGCTCGAAATCAAGCCGGGCAACCACAAGCTGGTACCGCTGGTGCTGGGCGACGCGAAGAAACTGCAGGTGGGGCAAAAGGTGCTGGCGATCGGCAACCCATTCGGTTTTCAGAGCACGCTGGTGACGGGCGTGGTGAGCGCGCTCGGCCGCACGGTGCGAACGAGCCCAAACACGTTCATCGAGGACGCGATACAGACGGACGCGCCAATCAATCGCGGAAATTCCGGCGGGCCGATGCTCGATACGCAGGGGCACGTGGTGGGGATCAACACGGCGATCTATTCGCCCTCGGGATCGTCCGGAATCACCGGGATCGGGTTCGCGATTCCGATCAATACGGCGCGGCGGCTGGTGAACGATCTGTTGCAGTACGGGAAGATACGGCGGGCGGTGCTGGGGATTTCGCAGGCGCTGCCATTGTGGCCGGGGCTGGCGCAGGCGCTGGGATTGCCGGTGCAGCGCGGCCTTTTGATTGAAGAAGTGGCGGACGGAAGTCCGGCGGCGCGGGCGGGGATACGCGGGGGCAACCGAATGGTGGTCGTGGGATTGCAGCAGATGCTGATCGGCGGAGACGTGCTCGCGGCGGTGGATGGGCAGGACATCGCCAGCCAGATGGATTTGGCTTTGGCGCTCAACCAGAAACGGCCAGGCGACAAGGTGACGCTGACGATTTATCGCGGCGGGCAGAAGATGGAAGTTGGCGTTACGCTGGGCGAGAGCTGAAGGGCTGTTCTTACCTTTCCTTCCTTAAGAATCAGGTGAAAAACAGAAAGAGAAAAGGACCACGGTCAGGGAGAATACTGACCGTGGCTGCAAAAGCGACAGAGTGGGACTTTCTCATTACTGGGTGGATGTGGGATGAGAAAGCAACACCCCCAGGCGCAGATTCGGCGCCTGGGGCACCCGCCTTTGCTCACAGGGTGTGATTTATTTGATTTTCGGCGACCTCTCCCGCTGCGTTGGTCGCTTCCTCGCGGCGTTGGAGCGGACGCTACTCTTTCTCGATGTGGATGGAGCCGTCGCCGCTGCGGATCGTTAGCGGGCCGCCGCCGGCGCCCAATTTTCCGCGAATGGTGGAGCGGTTGAGCACGCCGGAGACGGTGACGGGGAAATCCATCGTGATGCGGCCGTCGCCGGTGTGAACGTCGAGATCGGCGCCGAAGTTCTCGGGCAGACTGACGTGAATCGAACCGTCGCCGGTGCGGACGGACCAGGCAGACGAAATCCGGGAGCCGCTCGAAGCCGCGGCCTCGATCGAACCGTCGCCGGAATGAAGATCGAGGGAATCGAAGCGGCCGCGAACGGTGATGCGGCCGTCGCCGGAACTGGCGTTGAGCGAGCCGTCGATGCTGGAGGCCTGAATCGAGCCGTCACCCGAGTGCAGGCGGACGGAACCGGTGAGCCCCTGTGCGGAAATGGAGCCGTCTCCGGAATCGAGCGTCACCGTGCCGGAAACGGGATCGCAAGTGATGGCGCCGTCGCCGGTGTGGATGTTGAGATCGGCGTTGCGGGGCACGTCGAGTTCCAGGTGTACGTTGTGCTGGCGTGGAAAGAAATTGAAGACATTGCGCGGAATGCGGATATCGATTTCGATGGCGTTGCCCGTTTGGTGTTCCTCGACCTTGACCTCGGAGCCGATGCGCCACCCGGTGGTGGTCAGGTGGGCGTCGATCTGCTTTTGATCGCGCGAGACGATGGTGACGCTGCCGTCGCCCGAGTCGACGGTGAGTTGGGGCTTGCCGGTGAGCCGATAGCTTTTCGACCAGACGTCGGCGCGCGCGGGCGCGGCGAAGCCGGCGATGGCGGCGAGTGCGACGGCGAAGAAGATACTTGGGCGCATGGTTGTCCCTCCCTCTGTTCTCCCTACCATACGCTGGCGGGCGGCGCGAAGTTCCCGGCGAATTTTGTCGGTCCCGAGTGCTGGGGAGGGCCGCATGCCCGGGCAAAGGCCCCCGGTCAGGAAAGCGCTGACCGTGGCTACCGGGGCGGCGTAGAGCGAGACCGCACGTCTTCGAGTTGGCGGCGGCATTCCTGGCGGATTTCGTCGCGCTCCGCTTCCGACATCCGGAACCAGTTTTCGGTGATATCGCGAACGCGCTCGAGCACAGACTGCATTTCCGCTTGTTTGCGCTCGAGGCCATCGCGGTCGAGGTCGGCGGGTACTTCGACGAGCGGCGCGACGATCATGACGGCGCGGGAGAAGGGGCGCGGAATCTGGAACAGGTCCCACGTCTTCTCGAAGGTGTGCCCGTACTCGACGCCGATGTGATAGAGCATGAGCGGGAAACCGGTTTTGCGGGCGAGCATCACGGGGCCGGGCTTGGTGACGTAGCGAGGGCCGCGTGGCCCGTCGACGGTGAAGGCGACGTCGCGGCCCTGGGCGAGGAGTTCGGCCATCGCCACGAGACCGCGCAGGCCGCCCCGGCTCGAACTACCTTGCACCGTCAGGAAGCCGAAGCGCTCGATCACGCGCCGCGTCCATTGGCCATCGAAATTCGTGGTGTTCATCACGACGATCTTGCGATTGCGCCACCACCAGATGGACGGGAAGATCGCGCGGTGCCAGAAGGCGGCGATGATGGGGCGGCCGGCGGCGCGTGAATCCAGGTAGTGCTCGAAACCGAGCACTTCGAAACGCATCGTGACGCCGATCGCGGCCACGAGCAGCGTGCCGAGCCAGCCGATCACCGGAATCTGCATCCGGCGCCAGCGCGAGAGTTCGGGATAGACGAGGTCGTAGTGCAGGTTGACGCGCGGATCGGCCGCGGCGGAATTGGCGGCGGGATCGGGGGCGGTGCGGGACATCGATGGTTAGTATACGGCGGGGCGGTCGAAAGTGCGTGTCGTGTGGCTGGGATAGCTTCAGGCTGAAGCTGCTTTGTTGAAACACGTCGAGCGGCGCGGCTGAAGAGGTTGCGGAAGAAGTCGCGTTGGGCAGCTTCAGGGGCTAAAGCCCCTATAGCCCCGCTGCGGTTATGTCGCGGCTGAAGCCGCGACCCCCTAGACACTACGCATTCCGCCCGTCTCGAAGCCGCGACCCCCCCTTCTCATTCTTCCACAAACTGTGAAGCCGAGGCCTGCAAGACACCAGGCGTTCGCGCAGGCTTGAAGCGGTGCCCTACGAAGATCGTGGATTCGCGCGGGGCTACATGCCTTCGTAGTTGGGGCCACCTCCGCCTTCGGGCGGGACCCAGTTGATGATCTGGTAGGGGTCGGCGATGTCGC
Source organism: Acidobacteriota bacterium (assembly GCA_028877145.1). Classification (GTDB taxonomy): domain Bacteria; phylum Acidobacteriota; class Terriglobia; order Acidiferrales; family UBA7541; genus JAKASX01. The sequence goes on from JAGWOX010000113.1 coordinate 6,592, forward strand.
AGGTTTTGCAGTGGACGCAATTGGCGGCGTTGATTTTCAGGCGCAGCTTTTCGTCTTCGCGGACCATTTCGTAGACCATCGCGGGGCAGAAATACTGGCAGGGGTTGCCGTATTCGGCGACGCAGCGGGTGACGCAGATGTCGGGCTCGAGGACGTGGAGATGGCAGGGCTGGTCGTCGTCGTGGCGCGTGCCGGAATGATAGAGGTCGGTGAGAACGTCGAAGGTGAGCTTGCCGTCGCCGTGGAAGCGGTCGAGCGGCTGCCAGCGGCCGTTGGCGAGCTTGTGGTATTCGAGATGGCCCGGTTGGACGCGAATCGGATCGGTGAGGCCGCGGCCACCGGTCGCCATCTGGAGGCCGGCCTGGAAAAGTCCGGACCAGAGGCCGCCGCGAAATGCCTGATGGAAATTGCGAACCGGCCAGAGTTCCTCGCGAATCCAGCTGCCTTCGAAGCGGCGCTGGAAACCGGAAAGCTTCGCGGCGGAAGTATCGCCCGAGGCGAGCGCGTCGTAGATGGTTTCGGCGGCGATCATGCCGCTCTTGATGGCGATGTGGATGCCCTTGAGTCGCTGGGAATTCAGCATGCCGGCGGAATCGCCGATGATCAGGCCGCCGGAGATGTAAGGTCGCGGCATCGAGTACCAGCCGCCTTCGGGCAGGCTCTTGGCGCCGTAGCGAACCATCTTTCCGCCTTTGAGGATCGCACGAACGAACGGGTGCGTCTTCAGGCGCTGGAAAGCTTCGTGAGGATCGAAGCGCGGATTGTGGTATTCGAGGCCGACGACGAGGCCGATTGATACGCGATTTTCCTCGAGGCCGTAGATCCAGCCGCCGCCGTAGGTGTGGGAATCGAGCGGCCAGCCCATCGTGTGGGCGACCCAGCCGGGGCGCATGTGGCCCTCGGGCACTTCCCAAAGTTCCTTGATGCCGATGGCGTAGACCTGGGGATTAATGCCGTCGAGCCTGTAGTGGTCGACGAGGGATTTGGTGAGCGAGCCGCGCGTGCCTTCGGCGAGGACGGTGATTTTCGCGCGCAGCTCATAGCCGGGAGTGAAATTCGATTTCCGCTCGCCGCGTTTGTCGAGTCCTTTGTCCTCGGTGATGACGCCAGCGATGCCGTCATTTTCGTAAATCAATTCCGCGCCAGCGAATTGCGTGAAGACGTTCACGCCGGCCTGCTCGACGAGGCCGCCAAGCCATTTCACCAGGCGGCTGAGCGAAACGACAAAATTGCCGTGGTTGCGCAGCGGCGGCGGCGTGACGGGGAACTTCACCGTGCCTTTTTCGGTGAGGAAATAGACGGCGTCGTCGGAGACGGGCGGGCCGAGCGGAGCGGTCTGGCGGAAGTCGGGGACGAGTTCGGCGAGGCCGCGCGGATCCAGAATGGCCCCGGAGAGTTGGTGCGCGCCGACTTCGCGGCCCTTTTCGAGCACGTAGATGTTTTCGGGCAGCACGGCCGGAGTGCGGCCATGCCGCTGGTCGGCGGCGGCGAGTTGAGCGAGGCAGAGAGCGCAGGCAAGACCGGCCGGGCCCGCGCCCGTGATGAGGACATCGGCGTCGAGTCGTTCGCGTTCGATAGGCACGGCACCATTGTAACGAGGGCGGGAAGGCAATAAAAGACAGCCGAGGGCGGCCGAGCCGCACTCGTTGACGCGGCCTTTATCCGCTTCTAGTGTTGCTTTCCGTCGAGAGATCTTGCGAGCTGATTGCGTTGCACACGCGCTTTGGCGGCCAGCGGGCTGTTAGGAAAACGAGCAAGGAAATCGTCGATCTCCACCAGCGCCTCCTTCGGGCGGTCTAGCATCAATAGATCGTCGTACAGAGCGATCTCGATTTCAGGTATCTGCGGGTTGAGTTGCGAGGCGAGGCGCAAGTGCGGGTAAGCACCTTGGGCATCCCTCTCGTCCAGCAATAGCTGTCCGAGCCAGAACTGGGAGAACCAATCCGAATCCGACAGCTTGACGGCATTTGCAAAGGCATCTCTCGCCTTCGGGAAATCCTTCTCCTTCAAATACACGTAACCGAGAAATTCGTAGGGATCGGCGCTCTTGCCATCTATGCCGATGGCGCGAATTGCGGCTTCGGTGGCGCGGGCAAAGTCCCCCCGATTAGCGTAGACTTTGCTCAATTGCATGTAGCTCTCCGCGTACTGGGGGAAGATCTTGATCGATTTCTGCCAGTGCTCGATGGCGTCGTCGGTCTTGCCGTGCTCCTGGCTCGAGACGGCTTTGTTGAACTCCTTGCGGGCTTTCCCGGGAATGAGCATCTGGCGCACCGAAACGGTGGTGGAACCGTTCGAAAACGCTTTGCCGGAGTTGAGAGGCGTCAGCATAAACTCCAGTCCGAACGCGGAACCCTCGCCGACTTCCACCTGACGATTGACCATGTGATAGCCGGGGACCGAGATCACAATCGCATAGTTACCGGGCGGCACGTCCTGGAACGAAAAATGGCCGAAACTGTCCGTGTAGACGATCAGGACAGGACCACTGACAAGCGGCTGCAACTGCACGCGGACCCCCACCACGTCGCCGGCATCGGTCGTGACCACTGATCCGGCCACCATGGCTCGCCCTGAACTGAAAGTCTGGGGGCCATAAGCACCGGCGGAAGCCGCCGCATACGTCAAAAGAAAAACAACGGTCCCAATCCAGACCAACCCAACCATCAACAGGACGGCTCCCCGGTTATCCCCTCGTCGCTTCCGTGTTTCTCCCAGAACGCAACCGGTTTGTCCTCGGGAGGGTGGCTCGATCAGGGTCGTTCGACCGGCAGGGCGCATAGCTCGCCTCCACTTTCCGATTAGGACAATGCGCTCTCAATGGGTCAGAGGTTTTGGAGCGCATGCCTCTTGGCGAGGAATTTCGCGCCGGTTTGGCGCCGGGTCAATGCACTGCGGTTCGATTATTCTTCAAAAATTCATCAACCCTTAAGTTCTTCCATCTCAAGTTGGTGAACGGCCGGGATCGACTCGTTTTTTGGTTGACTCGTATGGGTGAAGGGTTTATTTTCGCGCGAACCGCGGCCTGGACATGGGAGAGGCTCCTCAATCCGTTCGGATGGTGCGCTTCGGGGTTTTTGAGGCGGATTTGCGCAGCGGCGAACTACGCAAGCAGGGGATAAAGGTCAAGCTCCAGGAACAACCCTTCCAGGTTCTATTCATTCTGCTTGAGCATGCCGGTGAGGTGGTGACACGGGAGGAGTTGCGTCGGAAGGTGTGGACGCAGAATACTTTCGTGGACTTCGAGCATAGCCTGGCGACCGCCATCAACAAGATTCGCGAGGCGTTGGGCGATAGAGTGGGCAGTCCGAGATTTATCGAGACGTTGCCGAAGCGCGGCTATCGCTTCATCGCACCCATCGAATGCGAGCACGCCCCCGGAATGTCTGCGGCTGCGCCGCAGCCGGACGCAATGCCATCGGCAATCGCGCTTGACTCTCGCGGCTTACCGGAACATCCGTTGCGTTGGCGAGAGAGCGGCACGGGGACAATCGATTCATTAGCTGTATTGCCGCTCATAAACCTTTCCGCAGAGCAGGAACAAGAGTACTTTGCCGATGGAATGACCGACGAGCTGATCGCCAACCTCGGCCAGATCAGCAGCCTCCGAGTCATCTCGCGGACTTCGGCCATGCGATACAAGGGCACGGCAAAGAATGTGCGAGAGATTGCGTCAGAGCTGAACGTGGACGCGGTGGTCGAAGGCTCCGTCCGCCGTTCGGGGGACCGTGTGCGCATCACCGCCCAGTTGATCTATGCCCCGGCTGACCGGCATGTTTGGGCACACAGCTATGAAGGCGACCTGCGCGATGTTCTGGGATTGCAGAGCCAGGTGGCGCAGGCCATCTCCGGCGCTATACAGGCGAAGTTGACCCCTCAGGAGCAGGCCCGGCTCGCTTATTCCCGTGCCGTGTACCCAGAGGCCCACGAGTTATATTTGAAGGGACTCTATTTTTGGAACACTAACAGGAACCAACGGGATTTGACCAAGGCCATTGAACTCTTCCAGCAGGCCATCGAAAGAGACCCGAGCGACGCTCTGGCATACGCCGGATTATCGGATGCCTATTCATCACTTGTGGGATGGGATGTACTTCCTCCCTCGGAGGCCATTCCGAAAGCCAAGGCAGCAGCCGCGAGAGCACTCCAGAATGATGATTCGCTTGCCGAAGCCCACGGTTCGCTGGGGCACGCCGAGATGTATGATTGGGACTTTGCGGGTGCCGAGACCGAATTCGAGCGAGCCATCCAGCTTAATCCCAGCTACGCGACAGCGCATTGGTTCTATGCGCTCGATCTATCCAAGATGGGGAAGCTGGATGAAGCAGTTGCAGAGACCTGTCGCGCACGGACCCTTGATCCAATTTCCCATGTTTCAAACGAAGTATCAGGTTGGATTTTCTACCTGGCACGGCGCTACGACCGCGCGATAGAGGCAGAACAGAAAGCACTTGAAATGGACGCGAGTCTGGCCCCGGCTCGCTTTTATCTCGGCTTGGCATACGAGCAAGAGCTGAAATATCCTGAGGCCATCGAAGAACTTGAAAAGGCCGTCGCTCTTTCTGGTGCCATTCCACAATTTGCAGGAGCGCTTGGGCACGCGTACGGTGTTTCAGGAAAGAGATCTGAGGCAATCAAGATTCTGGAACGATTGGGCGAACAATCGAAGCGGACGTATGTTTCCCCATTTTCGATGGCCATACTGTATGCGGGCCTCGGAGAGAAGGAAGCCACGTTCGAATTCTTGGAAAAGGCCTTTCGTGGGCGAGCCCAGTGCCTGACCAACCTTAAGGTAGATCCCAGGTTCGACGTCTTGCGGTCTGACCCGCGCTTCCAGGATCTGATGCGCGGCATCCACTTAATACCCTGAAGGCAACCGCACCGGGTCCGCGCGACGAGATCTGGACCTTGCTCTGCATGGGAACGGGAACATGTTCCGGTCTCACGCCCTTTGGCCCCACGCCGATCCGACCATCCTCGTTCTCAACGAGATGCCTAATTCAGGATGGGGTGTTCCGTTTGTGAAGAAAGCGGGCTAAGTTGCCGAGCCTTCGAGTTGTGCGATCATCGCGGGGACGATTTCGAAGAGGTCGCCTACGATGCCGTAATCGGCGACTTCGAAGATGGGCGCGTTCTGGTCCTTGTTGATCGCCACAATCGTGCGGGCACCTTTCATGCCTACCACGTGCTGGATGGCGCCGCTGATGCCGAGAGCGAGATAGAGTTTCGGCGCGACGGTCTGGCCGGAACTGCCGATCTGGCGATCCATGGGGAGCCACCCTTCGTCGCAGATGGGGCGTGAGGCGGCGATTTCCGCGCCCAGCAGTTTGGCGAGTTTCTCGGCGAGTTGGATGTTGGCTTGTTCCTTGATGCCGCGGCCTACGGAAACGATGATCGGAGCCTGCGTGAGATCGACGGCCTGCTTGGCTTCGCGGAAAAGCTCGAGAGGTTTGGCGCGAATCTGTTCCGGCTTCAGGTCGATGGCGAGCTTCGTAACCGGGGCCTTGTCGCCGGCGCGGCCGGCGACGAGATCGGAGCGGAACGAACCTGCCTGAAATGAAGCGAACCACGGGGCGGCGCCGGCGAAGGTGACGTCGGCATTCGTGCGGCCTTGGAACATCTGGCGGACGAGGACGAGGCGATCGTTCTCGTAGCGGTAGCCCACGCAGTCGCCGATCATGCCCTTGCCGAGCGAAGCGGCGAGTTTGGGCGCAAAATCGCGGACCTGGTAGGTGTGAGGCAGAAGCACGAGATCGGGCGAGGATTGCTCGATAGCCTGGCGGAGGGCG